>JALGXV010000064.1 GCA_029821885.1 Candidatus Hebobacteria bacterium | reverse complement strand
CATGCCGGTACCGTCCACCATGATGGGATCCAGACTCACGAGCGTGGGGATCCCGGACTCCTTCGTGAGGCCCACTGTCGCTTTCATCATTGGGATGGGGCCGGTGGCAATGCAGTAGTCGAAGTGCTGGCCGCGCCCCAGAAGCTCGCGGAGCACCTCTGTTACCAGCCCATGGTGTCCTCGCGAGCCGTCATCGGTGGCGATGTGGACCTCCGAGCTCAACTCAACGATTTCGTCCAGGTAGAAGAGGAGATCCCCGCTGCGCGCTCCGACGATGGCCACGATCTCGTTGCCAGCCTCCGCAAAGCCGGTGATCTCAGGGAACATGAAGGCAATCCCCAGACCGCCGGCAACACACACTACGCGGCCGTAGCGGCGTATCTCGGTGGGCTGCCCGAGCGGCCCCAGGACATCGGCCAAGCTGTCCCCGATCTCCAGCGCCGCCATCTGGCGGGTCGAGAAGCCGACTGCTTGGAACACTATGGCTATCGTGCCCTTCTCGGGGTCTCTCTCGGCAACCGTGAGCGGAATCCGCTCGCCCTCCTCGTCGACACGCACGATGACGAACTGACCAGGGCGGGCCCGCCGCGCCACCCGCGGCACCTCTATCTCCAAGCGCGTTATGCCCGGAGCCATCGTGCGCTTGGACACTATTCGGAATCGCGAGAATGCCTCCAGCTTGGTTCTCCTTCCAGTCGGGTGCCGCTCACGTGTACCAGCGCGGCGAGTCGGCCCAGGAGGGCAGGGTCGGCCGGGCCTGCGCGCCAGCCGCCTCGAGGCCCGTGGGCTGCGGAGTGCCGGATTCCCGAACTCCTAGTCCCAGCGAGCGAGCAGACTCATGCCGTAGAGAGCCTGCGCCTCTGACTCGTCGCCGACGCCGACGACCGCTTCCTCTCCGGCCATGTTCCGACCGGCGGCTTCGCCCTGCTCTATCGCCCGGAGCCATCCGTACCCGATGGGGCGGCGCCTCCCGTCGTGTTCGATCTGCGCGACGTCGCCCGCCGCGAAGACATCCACATCGCTGCTCTGGAGTCGTTCGTTGACCACGACGCCGTCCGCGAGCGAGATGCCCGACCCGACCAAGAACTCCACCCTGGCCCGCTGATCCAAGGCGAACCCGACAATGTCGGCCGGTAGCTCCCGGCCCTCAGAGGTCTTCACGGCCACCACTCGGCCTTCCTGCCCCACGAGTTCGGCCGCTCTGTCGAGCGCAATGACCTGCACGCCGCGCCGCTCGAGGTCGCTTTCCACAAGCGTGCCCCTGACCTCGAAGAGCTCTGGAAACCACGGGCTTTCATCCGGCACGAGCATGGTCACCGACAGCCCGCTCAGCCGCAGTGCACGTGTGAGTTCGACGCCCTGAAGGCCCCGCCCGACGACGACGGCGGTGCTGGCTTCGCTGATCCAGGACGTCAACCGGGTCGCGTCCGCGTAGCAGCTGAACGGCGTTACCCGGTCGAGATCGATTCCCGGCAGCTCGGGAAGCACGGGCTTGACACCCGTTGCGACCAGAAGCTTGCCATATTCGAGCCTGATCCCATCATCCAAGATGAGAGCCCTCTCGGCGCGATCGATGCCGGTAGCCGTTGTGCCGGTGAGGATCGTGATGTCGTGTGCCTCGGCCGTCGACTCGGTGTCGCGCCAGAGACGGTCCTCCGCCATGCGCCCCGCCACGAAATCGGCAAGGAGAGGCCGCATATAGAACGGCCGCTCTTCCTCAGCGACCAGCGCGATGCTGCTCTTCGGGCGTAGTTCGCGCAGTGTCTCTGCCGCCTGCGTCGCGGCTGCCCCTCCTCCCACCACTACAAAGTCCGGCATGAGCCAAGCCTCCTCGTGGGCGCCGACCCCGGCCCACCTGAGCTGTCATTCTCGGCCGTATGACTGCCTCCTTCTCAGTCGGGAAGCGCAGGAGATTTCGCCATGCGTGCGAAAGTCTACCGAAGCAGCTCGGCTGGGTAACGGGCCATAGCGCAGGCTGCGAAAAGGGGCGAAGGCCGTTGGCGTCCAGCAAAGGACTCGGGATTGTCGTTCTAGCGATCGCCGTGGGTCTCTGCCAGTTCGGCGTGGCATCCCCTGGCCCGCCGGACTATGGCGCCGAACGCGCCGAGATGGTGGAGAAGCTCCGCCGCGAAGGGATCAGCAATCAGTACGTTCTGGCCGCGATGCAGACGGTGAAACGTCACCTGTTCGTTGCGCCGAGTGACCAGAAGCGCGCTTATGAGGAGATCAGCATCCCGGCAGGAAAGGAGCAAGCACTTCACCGACCATATGTAGTGGCATTGGCTACACAGATGCTGGATCCGAAACCGGGTCGCAAGGTGCTGCAAGTCGGCGCCGGGTGCGGATACTGCACCGCCGTGCTCTGCGAGATCACCCCAGACGTCTACACTGTCGACCTGCGTCCTGATGTTCTGCGCGCCACGGAGACGCGCCTGCGGGCCCTCGGCTATTCATCTGTCCACTGGCGCAATGACAGAGGCTGCCGTGGATGGGCAGAGCACGCCCCGTTCGATGCCATACTCGTGATGTGCGCGGCGGATGCCGTCCCAAAGGAGCTGGTGGAGCAGCTTCGAGACGGAGGGCGGCTCGTGATACCGGTGGGCAGGGGGCCGGAGCAGACCTTGACGTGTCTGCGGAAAAGCGGCGACCATCTGCGCTCTGAGGTGGTCATGCCGGTTCGCGTAGACTTGATGATGTGTCAGCCGCCGCTCCCGTAGCGTCCACCATCGGGCCAAGCTGATCAGATGAATCAAGTCGACTTCCTGATTCTCGTCGTCGTGGCCGCAAGCGCGATATCGGGGTCACGCCGAGGCCTCATCAGCTCGGCCGGTGACATAATCTCATTGCTGCTCGGCCTCGTCCTCGGGTCAGTGAGCTACTTCGTCGCGGCCGCGCCGGTCCGCTGGCTCACCGGCGCTTCCGACGCGATCGCCAACGCCCTGGGCTTCGTGCTCATATCCGTGACGATGGTGGCCGCGGCCAGCTGGGGCTTCTCCATTCTCTCCTCCCGCTATGATATCAGCAAGCGCGCCAATAGGGCCGGGGGAGCGGCATTCGGAGGAGCCTTCGGCATCTTCTTCGCGGCGACCCTGGTGCTGGCTTCTGGACTGCTTCCGGGACTTGCCGAGCCGGTAGGACGCTCCCGACTGGCGTCGGGCATCACGGCGCTCGTGCCGCGACTTCACGAGAACCTGGAGTCCATCGGGCTCCCTCTTCCGAAGCTGGTACAGCTGCCCACTGACTATCGGGACGAGCTCCGCGGCGTCAACCAGGGGAGGCAGTTCCTCAAGATCAACTTCACTCGCCTAGACGGTTCCACGTGCATCAACTGCAGATCCAGCGTCGACTTCGACGGGTATCAGTTCTCCCGCGGTGCCCTCATGTCACCGAGATTCACGTGTCCGGACTGCTACCGGACCAGTGACGGCTGCCAGACGTTCGAGGGCTTCCACCAGATCTACGGCACCTGCCCGACGACTCTGGCGGGCGAGGGCCTGCAGTTCGATTGCGGGGTATGGACCAACGGTTGGTGGACCGTCCCGCATGGCACCTGCCCGGTCTGCCGCAAGGAGTTCCGGCCGCCCGAGCAACTCTGATCTACGGCTCCTCCGTAGCTAGCTGGCCGAGATCGAAGAGACCTCCCTCGGCGCACCACTCGGGAAAAGTGGCGCGTTGCTCCCCGGCGTAGGCTTGTATCACGCCGAGGCCGTCCCTGAGCATTGGCACCGGCTTGCCCAAGGGACACGGGAGCCACTCTACACGCCCAAAGAGGCGGCAGATGAGCGGCCGCGCAGAGTAGACGATGCAGCGCCGCTTAGTGACGTCGTAGAAGAGACACTGCTCGGTCTCGATGTCCTCGAACCACACCACCCGCTTGTCCTGGTCAAAGACCCGACGGACCTGTCTCGCCTCTTGTTTCTGCAAGCAAGCCACGATCTGCTCGAACTCCTGCTTCGTCATCTGAATGCCCGCCATGCAGCGCAGGCCGCACTCGTGGCACCCATCGCAGGGATTGTCTTTGTTCGGCTGTCGCGCGCTCTGCCGCGGCTCCGGGTGTCTCACCCTCGTGTCGCCCTCTCGCGACCAATCATATACCTCGCGCGTTGACGGCACAATAGCCGAGGACATCCAACACGTGCCGCCGCGCGACGGCTCCGAGGCCAGGTCAGGGAGGGAAGCCGATCCGCTCTCCGCGACGTGCCGCCGTCCTATCTACAGTCTCTTCGTGTTTGACAATGGGTACCGATGCTGCTAGAATTCTCCAATTACCCGGGAGAGGCGGCCCAGGACCAGGTAACACGCTGCAGCCGTGGGGCATCCCGACCTCGCTTGACGCACCGCGCCTCGCCCCTCCGGCGACAGGGCATCCTCGGTGCTGTGACACCAACGCCCCGGCCTTTCCCAACCAAGCGTGCTGGGGCGCCGCCGAGTCTATCGAGTCTGCGTGCTTGCCTAGTTGCCCCCCCCGGGGGCCGCCCAGTTGGGAGGAGATGACGCGAGTGGTGGATATCGGGCGTGGCCGAACGGCTCGGCAGACGTATGGGTTCGACGATGTCGCCCTGGTGCCGGGCGCCGTTACACTTGACCCCGAACTGGTGGATCTCAGCTGCGATCTCGCCGGCATCCACCTGGAACTCCCGGTGCTCGCGTCCGCCATGGACGCGGTTGTCGATGTCAACTCGGCCGCTGTGCTGAGCGACCTCGGGGGACTCGCGGTGCTCCACCTGGAGGGGCTGCAGTGCCGGTACAGCGACCCTGGACCGGTCTTCGAACGCATCACCTCGGCCTCCACAGAGGAGGCCGTCGAAGTCATTCAAGAGGTCTACCGAGAGCCAGTCAAGGACGAACTCATCGTCCGGCGCGTGGCGGAACTCCGGGAGAGAGGCGCAAAGGTCGCCGTCTCGCCTGCGCCGATGACTGCAGAACATGCCGCCGAAGTGATTGGGTCGGGCGCGATAGACGCGCTCGTAGTGGCGGCGACGGTGATAACCGCTCAACACATCTCATCGCGCTACCAATCTCCCGACCTGCGACGTTTGGCGGACACCGTGCAGGCTCCCGTCTTCGTGGGCAACTGCGTGAGCTATCAGGCGGCGCTGGAGCTGATGCAGGCCGGGGCAGATGCTGTCCTCGTCGGCGTGGGCCCGGGCGCCGCCTGCACGACGCGGCGGGTGCTGGGCATCGGGGTACCTCAAGTCACGGCGGCCGCCGACTGTGCAGCAGCGCGAGACGACCACTTCGGCGAGACGGGGAAGCGTGTCCCGATCATACTGGACGGCGGGATGCGCGTCGGCGGCGACATCGCCAAGGCGATTGCGACCGGGGCAGACGCCGTGATGATTGGCTCGCCACTCGCCGGGGCTGAAGAGGCCCCGGGACGAGGGTATCACTGGGGTATGGCCACTTCCGCCCCCGGTCTCCCTCGCGGCACGAGGATACGTGTCAGCGTTGCCGGCCCGATGAAGCAGATCCTGCTGGGACCGGCCACGCGAGATGATGGAACCATGAACCTATTTGGCGCGCTGCGCCTCTCGATGGCCTCATGCGGAGCGCGGACGCTTTCGGAGATGCAGAAGGCGGAGATCGTCGTCGCACCAGCTGTGCCCACGGAGGGGAAAGCAGTGCAGCGGGCGCAGGGCGTCGGGGGCACGCGGTAGGAGCCGCTTCCAGGCATATGACACAGGAGATCGCTGCCAAGCCGGATGAGTTCGTTCTGGTCCTTGACTTCGGTGCTCAGTATGGGCAGCTCATCGCCCGGAGGATTCGTGAGTGCCATGTCTACTGCGAGATAGTCCCTCACGACACTCCCACGGACGAGATACTCGCGCGGCGCCCGAAGGGCCTCGTATTCTCCGGCGGGCCGAGCAGCGTGTACGAAGACGGAGCTCCGCTGTGCGATCCAGCTCTGTTCGAGGCCGGCATCCCGATCCTGGGGATCTGTTACGGCATGCAGCTGATGGCGAAGATGCTCGGCGGCGAGGTGCGAGGGGGCGCACAGCGAGAGTACGGCAAGACCGAACTGATGGTGCTGGACCACGGCGACCTGTTCGAAGGGCTCAACCCTCGGCTGATCGGGTGGATGAGCCACGGCGATCGCGTCGACGGTGTGCCGCCTGGGTTTACCGAGACCGCTCGCACTTCGAGCGCGCTGGCCGCCATGTCAGACAGGGCTCGCCGGCTCTTCGGCGTCCAGTACCATCCCGAGGTGGTCCACACGCCATGGGGCATTGAAGTCTTCCGGAACTTCCTCTACAAGCAGTGCGGCTGTGCCGAGACGTGGACGACGCAGTCTGTTGTGACGACATCGGTGCGCGCCATCCAGGACCAGGTCGGATCGGGCAGGGTCGTGTGCGCTCTGAGTGGCGGCGTCGACTCCGCGGTGACGGCGGGTCTCCTTCACCGGGCTATCGGCGATCAGCTGACGTGCATCTTCATGGATCACGGCTTCCTCCGCAGAAACGAGGCTGATGAGGTCGTGCGGACGTTCGGAGAGAACTTCCGGGTGAACCTCGTCCACGTGCAAGCACAGGACCGGTTCCTGCAACGTCTGCGCGGGGTGGTCGATCCAGAGGAGAAGCGCCGCCTCATCGGAGAAGAGTACGCGAAGGTCCTGGAGGAGGAGGCCCGGAAGCTGGATGACGCGCAGTTCCTCGCGCAGGGGACACTCTACCCAGACGTCATCGAGAGCGGCACTCGCCAGGCGGCTCGCATCAAGACGCATCACAACGTCGGCGGCCTGCCGGAGACCCTGAAGCTCGAACTCGTCGAGCCCGTTCGTTTTCTCTTCAAGGACGAGGTGAGAGCAGTAGGGGAGGAGTTGCGGCTGCCGGACAAGATAGTGTGGCGGCATCCCTTCCCCGGCCCCGGCCTCGCGATTCGCGTGATAGGCGAGATAACGCCGGACAGGCTCGAAACACTGCGCGAGGCCGATGCGATAATCATCGAGGAGATAATGGCGGCGGGCCTCTATCGCCGGCTCTTCCAGTGCTTCGGCGTGCTCGCGCCGATAAAGAGCGTGGGGGTGATGGGGGACCAGCGGACATACGCGAGCACGGTGATTCTGCGCTCCGTGACCAGCGATGACGCCATGACGGCGGACTGGGCCCAGCTTCCGTACGAGGTGCTGTCGCGCATCAGTACACGGATCATCAACGAGGTTCGCGGTGTCAATCGCGTCGTCTACGACATAAGCTCCAAGCCGCCCGCAACGATCGAATGGGAGTGAGGTGCTCTGCCATGATGTCTGACATCAAGGAAGTGCTCATCAGCGAGGAGCAGATCCAGAAGAAGGTCGACGAGCTGGCGGATCAGATCTCACGCGATTACCGAGATAAGCACCCGGTGCTCGTCGGCGTGCTGAACGGGGCCTTCGTCTTCCTCGCCGACTTGATGAGGCGGATCGACTTGGACTGCACTATCGACTTCGTCGCCTGGTCCAGCTACGGCAAGGACACATCCTCCAGCGGCGTGTTCCGCATCATGAAGGACCTGGAGACGAACGTGGAGAGCCGGCATGTTCTCATCGTCGAGGACATCATAGACACGGGGCTTACCCTTCACTACCTGCTGGATACGATACGGGCGCGGAAGCCGGCAAGCGTCAAGGTCGTTGCCCTGCTGGACAAGCCGAGCAGGCGCAGGATCGAGGCGAAAGCAGACTACCTTGGCTTCCAGGTGCCGGACGCCTTCGTGGTTGGCTACGGCCTTGACTTCGCACAGGTCTACCGCAACCTGCCCTTCATCGGCATCCTCAAGCCCGAGATCTACGCTGGGCGCGGCACCCCGCCCGATGAGCTCGAGGAGTAGCCGACAAAATGGCGTGTTGCCGGTGTACACGGCTGGTCGATTGTGGTATAATGGCTCTAGTATTCAGTGCCGTTCCCTGGACAGACGTGTCTCGATTCCAGAGTCCGACCCCTGGCAGACGTTGACTGGAACCGGTACGCGAGGAACTTCATCCCGGTATTCTCCAGATGTAAGGCAACTATCCCACCGCCGTAGCGCAAAGCTGCCGGATGCCGAACAGAGGGTCCGGCGACAGTACATGCTCCGGTCCTTTGATGGCCCGTCACAGCTTCCGCGACGCGTAGGGGGAATGAGGAAATGGTCCTAGAACTGACGAAACTCGAAGAGAAGTCACTGGACGACCTCCACGAGATCGCGAAGGAACTCTCGCTCGACGACTACGAGAAGCTGCATAAGCGCGACCTCCTGCTGCAGATCATGCAGGCCCAGGCGGAGCAGAACGGCCTCATGTGGACCGACGGCGTGCTTGAGGTCCTCCCGGAGGGGTACGGGTTTCTCCGCGTGCGCAACTTCCTGCCCAGCCAGGAGGACATCTACGTCTCGCAGTCACAGGTAAAGCGGTTCGCTCTGAAGACCGGCGACATGGTCGTAGGCGCAGTCCGCCCACCCAAGAGCGGCGAGCGCTACCGCAGCCTCCTGA
Source organism: Candidatus Hebobacteria bacterium (assembly GCA_029821885.1). Taxonomy (GTDB): domain Bacteria; phylum Armatimonadota; class Hebobacteria; order Hebobacterales; family Hebobacteraceae; genus Hebobacterum. Next base: position 5,503 of record JALGXV010000064.1, on the reverse strand, counting down.
AGCTCGAGGCTGTGAACGGGCTGGCGCCAGAGGCCATCCGGAAGCGCACCACGTTCGACGAACTCACCCCCATCTACCCGACTGAGCGCCTGCAGATGGAGACGAGCCCCGACAATGTGGACGGGCGCTTCATCGATATCGTAGCCCCGATAGGGAAGGGACAGCGAGGCCTGATCGTGTCGCCGCCCAAAGCGGGCAAGACGACTCTGCTGAAGCTGATCGCCAACAGCTGCTCCGCGAACCATCCAGAGGTCTATCTCCTCGTTCTGCTCATAGACGAGCGCCCGGAAGAAGTGACGGACATCCGAAGATCTGTCGATGGCCGGGTGGCGGCCTCGACTTTTGACGAGGTGCCCGAGAATCATCTCAAGCTTCAAGAGATAGTGCTGGAGCATGCAAAGCGCCTGGTCGAGGCCGGGCGGGACGTGCTCGTATTGCTCGACTCGCTCACCCGGCTCGCGCGCGCGTCGAACCTCACGGTCGCTCCCAGCGGCCGTACACTGTCCGGCGGTCTGGACCCGAGCGCCCTCTACAGGCCGAAGCGATTCTTCGCCTCCGCCCGCAACATCGAGGAGGGCGGCAGCCTCACGGTCATCGCCACCGCCCTTGTCGAGACGGGCAGCCGCATGGACGACATGATCTTCGAGGAGTTCAAGGCGACCGGCAACCAGGAGCTGGTCCTGGACCGCTCCCTGGCTGACCGGGGAATCTTCCCGGCCATTGATATCCAGAGGGGGGGGACTCGACACCAGGAGCTGCTCTTCTCCGATGAGGAGATGCAGCGTGTGTACCAGCTCCGCCGTGTTCTCAATGCCTTGGACACGACGCAGGCGACAGAGCTTCTTCTCACCGGCCTGCGAAAGACCTCCTCCAACACCGAGTTCCTCAAGTGGGTTCAGAGAGAGCTCAACAAAGAGTCGAAGTAGGCCGCGCCCGGCCGGCGGGAGATTGATTTCGTGGCCGCCGGAGGAGATGAGGTAGAGGTCCAAGTCGTCGGCGTCTTCGAGCAACAGGTCGCCGCTCGGGACCAGGAACACCGGATACCCCTGCTGCTGCTCCGGGACAAGCTTGGCCGAGAACTGACAGTCCACATCGCCTCATGCGAGGAGTTGGCGATCCGGGTCATTCTGCAGCAGCAACTGGTTCCCAGGCCTCTCACGCACGATCTTGCCCTCCGACTGCTGGATAGCCTTTTAGCGCGATTGGAACGAGTGGTAGTTGACGAATCGACATCGCAGTCTACACACGCCACTCTCCATGTGAGCTCGGCCAGCGGGCCCTTCACTATGGACGCGCGCGTAGGCGACGCGATCGCCCTGGCTCTCCGGGCCGAGGTGCCGGTGATGGTGACCGAGAAACTGCTCGTCCGCGGGCGCGAAGAAGACGCTGGGTGAGGTGCGCAGGCAATGGTCATAATCATGCAGACCGGAGCCGCCGACTCTGAAGTGGAGGCGGTGATTGAGGCGGTCGAGAAGGCCGGATTCCGCCCGTGGATCAACCCCGGCGTGGAGCGCAAGGTGATCGCTCTGCTCGGCGCGGTCGATGCGGAGAAGGCCGAGCTCGTGGACCACTTCTCAGCTCTTCCCGGCGTCGAGCGCGTGACTCTCATCTCCGAGCCTTACAAGCTGGCTTCCCGCCGAACCCATCCCGAGCACAGCCAGATCCAGGTGGGCCCGGTGTCGATCGGCGGGAGAGAGCTGGCCATCATCGCGGGCCCGTGCAGCATCGAGAATCGGGAGCAGATGCTCGAGGCCGCTCAGGCCGTGAAGGAGGCTGGCGCCAATCTTCTCCGGGGCGGCGCCTTCAAGCCCCGGACTTCCCCCTACAGCTTTCAGGGTCTGGGGGTCAGCGGCCTGGAGCTGCTCGCCGAGGCCGGGCGACTGACAGGCCTGCCGACTGTAACTGAGATCCTGCACCCGGCCGACCTCAAGACAATAGCCGAATACGTGGACGTCATCCAGGTCGGCGCCCGCAACATGCAGAACTTCCGCCTGCTCCAGGAGGTGGGGCAGATCGGGAAGCCCGTCATCCTCAAGCGCAACCCGGGGTGCCGTATCCAAGATCTCTTGATGGCATCCGAGTACATCATGCTCGAGGGTAATTCGAACGTCGTACTATGCGAGCGAGGTATCACGAGCTTCGAGAATGCCACGCGGTATACCCTGGACCTCAACGCGATTCCGGTGATCAAGCGCTTCAGCCACCTACCTATCATTGCCGACCCAAGCCACGCGGCCGGTGACTGGCGATACGTCACGGCGGTCGCCCTTGGCGCTGTGGCCGCCGGCGCCGATGGGGTAATGGTGGAGGTCCATCCAGATCCACCGACGGCGCTCTCTGACGGGCCTCAATCGCTGCGGCCGGAGAAGTTCCAGGACCTGATGGGGTCAATGGCCCGGGTGGCCGCCGCCGTCGGCCGCCACATCGGCACGCTGGCCGAGCAGGCCTGAGGTGGGGGAGGAGAGGGCAGCTACGGCATGCGCCGGTCCCGTGTGAGCCACACCGACCAGTTCGGGAGAATCGCGCCCTTCTACGATGCGCTCATGGCGAATGTCCCGTACCAGCTGTGGGCGGGATATGTCAGCGAGTTGGCGCTCCGCGCAGGCAGGCCAATTACGCCGCGCTCCAACCTACTCGATCTGGCCACCGGAACCGGGTCAGTCGCCCTTCAGTTTGCCCAGCGCGGGTGCTCCGTCACCGGCATCGATCTCTCGGCAGCGATGATAGCGGAGGCCCAACGCAAGGCCGCTCATCGCGGACTCCCCGCCCGCTTCTTGCAGTCCGATCTCGCTGACTTCGATCTGCCCTGTGAGTTCGACCATGCGATCTGTCTCTATGATAGCCTCAACTATATTCTCGAGCTGGATGGCATCAAACGCGCGTTTGCCAACACGTGGCGGGCACTCAAGCCCGGCGGCCTCCTTCTGTTCGACGTCAACACGGTGCGGGCGCTGGAGGCGGAGTTGTTCACACAGGAAAGCCGACCGGATGCGGCCGTTCCCTATCGGTGGCGGAGCCACTACGACCCGCGCTCCGGCATCAGCACGATACGAATGGCGTTCACACTGCCGGACGGCGACAAGGTACGTGCGGTGCATCGCCAGCGCGCGTACACGGATGCCGAACTCCGCTCGTCTCTGCTCCACGCGGGCTTCCCCCATGTGACCAGCTACGAGGCCTACCAGCATACCGCACCCACGCCTCACAGCGACCGTGTCTTCTACGTCGCGCTCGCCGACTCCAGGTCCCACTCGACCGCCTGACACCATCGGTCGCGCCCCAATGCTGAACGGGAGACATGCAACGTGGCAGCGTTGCCCCGGGGACTTGACTGCCTGGCCCATTGCCCCGGGTTGAAGAAATGTAACATAAGATACATTATCGGACCTCAACCCTGATCCGCGAGGTCATCCAGCAGGGCCTCTCCCCTCTGCCGGTGCGGGTCCTCGCCCTGGTCAGTTCGAGCCCATGCCGGGGGGCAGGTAGGTTGTTGGCGTGAGATCCGAGAAGAACAACGGCTATATGGCGCGGAGCAGACTGGCAGACGATCCGCGGGCGAGTGAGGAGCCGGGCACGGTCTCTGCTTTGGGCTATGGGGACGCACTCGCGCCGGCTGGCCTCCTCCTCCTTCAGATCGCTTTCTTCTGGCGAGCGGCAACACTTCGCCGGTTTTTCGCGCACAGCGACATCTGCTACTTCTTCGAACCCGCAAAGGCCTTCATGCACGAGTCGCTGCGCGCGGGCCGACTCCCGCTGTGGTCCCCGTACATATTCTGCGGCTACCCGATCGCAGCCGAGGGCCAGATCGCCACCTTCTACCCGCCGTCGCTCTTCATCTCGTGGCTCCTCCCCTCCCCCGCCGCGGTGAATTGGCTGCTCATCTCGCATCTCATGCTGGCGGGCATCGCGATGTACTTCCTCGGCCGTGCCATCGGCTTGACACCCTTCGCCGCCTGGCTATCGGCATTGGTCTTCTCGTTCAGCGGCTACCTGTTCGCTCATCTGCACCACGTCGCCCTCGTCTGTGCTGCAGCCTGGCTTCCCGCGGTTCTCCTGGCTGTGGAGAGATCCTGGCAGCGTCGCTCCACGGTTCTCGCCGTACTGGCGGCCGCCGCTTGGGCGGCAAGTGCCCTATGCGGCCACCCTCAGACGGTGTTTCACATTTCAATGGCTGTCATCTTCTGGGTGGGCTGGCGCATGTTGGTCAGCCGACGGGAGCGGGAGAGAGGCTACTGGAGGAGAGCAGCCATGCTGATCTCGGCTGTACTCGTGCTCGGCGCGGGTCTGGCATCAGTGCAGCTTCTCCTGACCGCTGAACTCTCGGCTCTGGCCCCACATGGTGAGAGCGGCAGCCTGGAGTACGTCACATCCTTCTCACTTCTGCCCACACACCTGGTGGGACTGGTTCGCCCGAACTGGCAGGGGACGCCGGCCTTCAACACATACAGCGGCGAGCGCTACTACTGGGAGTACGTGCTCTATGTGGGCTTGCTCCCCCTCATGCTCGCAGTGGTTGGCTGCTCCGACCGCCGGGGTCGCGTGTGGGCGGGTGTCGGCCTTGTTGCACTGGCGTTGGCGCTCGCGAAGGGGAACCCCCTCTATATGGTACTCCGGTTCGTGCCGGGGTTCTCCGAGTTCCGCGCGCCCGCTCGCTACATCTTCCTCTTCACCTTCGCGATTGCCATCCTTGTAGGGTACGGCTGGCAGGTGGTGGCGCGGTCGCGGCCTCTCTCGAGTCCGGGCCGGAGGAGAGCAGTTGCAGTAGCCGTTGCCCTGCTGGTCGCCGCCGACCTCTTCTGGTTCGACAGAACGCTGGCGCCCGTTGCGGCTCCCGAGGTCTACAGCGCTACGCCGCGCGTCGTGCAGATGCTGAAGCAAGACGCGCCCTGGGGCAGGACATTCATCGCGCCCCCAATCACGATCTACGCCGACTGGGCGCCGCCAGGAGGCTGGGCCGGAAACCCGGATGGCTGGCTGGAGGCACGCGTGTACTTGCCGGCCAGTGTGCCTCAGTCTTACCAACTTCTGTCGATCGGCGGCTACGCCGGCTTCGTTGACCCACGGCATGCCCTGTTCTTTGAGGCCGCCAGCCTAGAGGCCGCGCAGGCCGACACGCTCGATCTCTACTCCCTTGTCGGCGCCCGTCACTTCGTTGTCGGGCCCAGCGTGCCGATGCCCGACTTGCCTTCGGTGGAAGCGCCCCCGTTCGTAGTCTATCTCAATCGGGCGGCCTTCCCCCGCGCCTTCGTGGCCGAGGCCGCAGTTGGAGCCATCGACGCATCGGACGCCCTTCGGCAAACCTTTGCCCTCGCCCACGAAGGCAGGCTCCGCGAGGTCGCCGTCGCTCACGGCCTTCCGGAGGGATGGACCGGCCGGGCGTCCTCGGCCGAAGTCGTCGAGGTGGAGGAGATCCGTCCTGAGCGCATCATCGTGCGCGCCCGTGCCGATGCTGACGCCCTCGTGGTCCTGAACGAACGGTGGGATCCCGGCTGGTCGGCACGTG
>JALGXV010000312.1 GCA_029821885.1 Candidatus Hebobacteria bacterium | reverse complement strand
GTGTGGTCGAACCTGATGCGGGTGGACGTTCCCGCGCACGCCCTGAGCATCGCCGGCTTCGTGCTGGTCGAGCGCGGTTGGCGCGTGCCGGGGATCGGTGCGATGGGGCTGGCCGTGCTCACGCGGCGCACCAACGTCGGTGCGATCATCGGATCGCTGGTGGGACTGGTGGCCAAGCACGGCTGGCCAGCGGCGCTGATGGCCGGTGTCGCGCAGGGCGCGCTGATCGCAGTGCTCGTCGTGGTGGCGAACCTCTGGAGCCGGGGCGGGATGTTCCAGCAGCTCTCCTGGCACACGACCAGCTCGCTCGGCGAGGCGTGGACGTGGGAGCAGGTGTGGCTTATCCTCTCGGTGGCGCTGCGGCAGTGGCCGGTCTACTTCGCGCTCGCCTTGGCTGGGGCGGTGATGTGTGTCGCCCGGCCGCAGCATTGGGGCGTGCTCGGCTACTTCCTGGTGACGTGCGCGCTCTTCCTCACGGTCGGCCGGATCGGCTCTTCCTTCAACTACCTTGTGGAGCCGTTGGCGGTGGGCGGGATGCTGGCCGGCGTGCTGTGGGCGGAGCTCGCCAAGCTCGGGCCGAGGTGGCGGCCGGCGCTCATTCTGGTGGCGGGAGCGCTCGCGATCCAGCTCGTCTGGACGGGCCGCGATATGAACTACAACATCAGCCTGCTCCGGCCGGAGGCGAACGCGGGCAGCAGCCGCGCGGTGGTCGAGCTGATCGAGGAGGCCCCCGGGCCGGTGCTGTGCGAGGACGTCGGGCTGATCCTGCTCGCCGGCAGGGAGATCCCGCTCGAGCCGTTCGAGTTCACGCAGATGGCGGCCGGCGGGGTGCTCGACCCAGCGCCCGTGTACCGAGATGTGGAAGAGGGGAGGTTCCCGCTGATCGTCTTGCGGTTCAACCCGCGGGACATCCCCGGCCACGAGCCGGGCGAGGATTGGGTATGCGGCCGCTGGCCGGACGGCATCATCGCGCCGCTGATGGAGCGCTACCGGCTGGCCGACACCATGCAGCCGTACTTCCTCTACGTGCCGGCGGAGTCCGGCAGGCCATCTGCCGCCCGGAAATGAACTAGCTACTTCCCCTCCGCCGCGCGGCGGGAGCGGTCCCGGTCGGCGAGGCCGGCGAGGTAGTCGTCCACCGCCTTCTCCCAGCGGTCCTGCGCTTTCAGCACGGCCTCGACGGCCTGCCTGGCAGCCCCCTTGCCGCCGGGCGCGTCGGTGACGAGGTCGGCGATCTCCTTGATCTCGGCCACCGCGTCGGCGGGGGCAATGGACACGCCTGCGGCGCGCATCGCCTCCCGGTCGTTGAGGTCGTCGCCCATGAAAGCAATGCGCTCCAGGGCAATCCCCTTTTCGTCGGCCAGCCGCCGCAGGGCGGATAGCTTGTCGGCGACGCGCTCGAGTACGTCGAGTATGCGCAGGTCCCGTGCCCTTCGCTCGACGACGCGGGAGGAGCGCCCGGTCATGATCGCCGTCTTCAGGTCGGCGCTCCTGGCGACACGGATACCGAGGCCGTCTTTCACGTCGAACATCTTTCCCTCGGCGCCGGTGTCCACGTAGAAGATCCCGCCCTCGGTCAGCACGCCGTCCACGTCGAAGACTATCATCTCGATATCTGCAAGCCGCGCTTTGAGCGCCGCCGAGATCTTCATTCCGGGCTTCCTTCCATGATAGCGCGCCGCGCCGCGTCCACCGCGAGCACTTGCTTGAGCAGATCGGCCAGCTCTATCAGCGGGAGCTGGGTCTCCGCGTCGGACTTCGCGTGCTCGGGCCTGGGGTGCACCTCCACGAAGAGCGCGTCGATGCCGACGCCGGCGGCCGCCCGCGCCAGCGGCGCGATGTGCTCCCGCTCTCCCCCCGAGGCGCCACCGGCCGCGCCGGGCAGCTGCACGCTGTGGGTGGCGTCGAAGACGATCGGCCAACCGAGTCGCCGCATGGCCGAGAGGCCGCTCATGTCCACCACCAGCTTCTGGTAGCCGAAGGTGGTGCCGCGCTCGGCCAGCAGCACTCCGCCATCGCCGCTGGCGGCCGCTTTCTCGGCGATGAAGCCCATACCGTCGGGCGACATGAACTGCCCCTTCTTGATCAGCACCGGCTTCCCGGTCTGCGCGGCCGCGACGACGAGGTCGGTCTGGCGGCAGAGGAAGGCGGGAATCTGCAGCATGTCCACCATCTCGGCCAGCCGCTCGGCCTGCTCGGGGAGGTGGATGTCGGTGACGATGGGGATGCGAGCCTCCTTCTTGACCGAGGCGAGCACCTTCAGGCCCTCTTCGATGCCGGGGCCGCGATAGGAGGAGATGCTCATGCGGTTCGCCTTGTCGAAGGAGGTCTTGAAGATGGCGGGAATGCCGAACTCCTTCGCGGTGCGGGCCACGAGGAGGGCGACCTTGATCGTCATGTCCCCGTCTTCGATGACACAAGGTCCGGCGATGAGCACCAGCGGTCTCTCGCCGCCCACCGTCACGTCGCCGACCTGCACCTCTTTGCTGACCTGGTATTGCGCCATTGGGATCGCTCAACCCCCGGCTCTGACCTTTGGATGCCGCACTTCGCCGCGGTGAGGGCCGCACCTGCCGGCGAAGATGCTGGGTCGCCCGAGCCCGTTGGTGCCTGCCGAAGGAACGGAATGAAGCTGCAGGGAAGCCGGAGAAGGAATGCTGGGCGAGGAAGCAGGTGGGCAGCGGATGCCGGGGGCTTGGCATCGCAGCCGGTCCCTCGGCGGTCTCGCGGGTCAGGAGGAGCAAGCCGATGAGCAGTTCAGGTCTCTCGACGCGGAAGGGCGGATGGGCTTCGTGGCCGGTGTGCAGGTCGATGGGCCGTGCCACTTCCCTGGTGTCCGTGCTGGTATGTGCGCTGACCCTGTTGGCATGGGTGACCGTCGGAGCAGCAGAGGGAGAGCGTTCGGCCGCGGATCGGCCGGACGAGCGCCGAGGCATCCACGTGATGATGGGCTCGAAGTCGGCGGTGCCGTACGCGGAGCGACTCATCGAGGTGGCGGCGGATCTGAAGCTGAACTGGATCGTCCTCGAAGTGGGCAGCAACTTCGCCTACCAGAGCCATCCCGAGGTGGCCGAGCCGGACGCGATGGATGCCGAGGACGCCCACCGGCTCGCGAAGCTGGCGCGGGACAAGGGCATTCACTTGGTGCCCGAATATCAGTGTCTCGGTCACCAGTCCTGGCGCGAGCACGTCGGCGCCCTCCTTCGCGCACACCCGGAGTTCAACGAGGCGCCGGACCTCGACCCCAGTGCCCCCGGCTTCTACTGCATGAGCTGGTGCCCCAACCATCCAGACATCAACGCTCTCATCTTCGACCTGTTCGACGAACTGATCGAGGCCTTTGAGGCCGAGGCCTTCCACGTGGGCATGGATGAGGTCTTCGTCCTCGGCCACTGCGAGCGCTGCAAGGGCACGCCGAACGCGGAGTTGTTCGCCAAGGCCGTGAACGACTACCACGCCCATCTGGTCGGAGGTCGGGGTTCGAGGCGGAGGCGATGGGCTACAGCGACTACGATGCCAGCATGAACGACACCTGGCAGGCCATCGACATGATCCCCAAGGACATCGTCATCTGCGATTGGCACTATGGGATGAGAGAGAATTACCCCTCCGTTCGCTACTTCCAGCAGAAGGGGTTCCGGGTGTGGCCCGCCGGCTGGAACAACGAAGAGGCTGTTCGTCGGCTCATCGAGGTGTCTCGCAAGGACGCCACCGATAAGATGGTGGGATATCTGGCGACCACATGGACTTCGCTGGAGGACGTGGCGATCGTGCTCGCCGCCGAGCAGGTGAAGAAGAGACACAAGGGCGTGGGCAGGATCGCGGCCTCGGTCCTCACGGCCGCAGAGGCGCTGCAGGAGTGACTCGATCGGCCGGGCCCGCCAGCCCCCGGCGCCCCGGCACACAACCAGAGGTGTGCGAAGGCAGTTCCAGCGCCTTAGTCGCCATAGGTTCAGCCGGGCGAGCTTTCGCGCCGGCGGGCATTTCCCGGGCCGCCTCGCCGAGGGCGATGACTTGCTCGATGTGACCATCGGGCGGCAGCACGTCGCCGACGTTCAGGATGACGTTGGGGTGGAGAGCTTACGATCTGCCCTCGGGCGTGGCAGAACGGCATATTGTGCCACCTGCCACGCCCGGAGGAGATGAG
>JALGXV010000311.1 GCA_029821885.1 Candidatus Hebobacteria bacterium | reverse complement strand
GTGGGAGAAGAAGGTTTTCCATCCGCTGCACAGGTAGTTCAGGCCGGGCTCACCCTCGGGAGACTTGAGGAAACGGTTCTTCGGGCACTCGCCGAAGCAGGCGAACTCGTACTCACACGCGCGGCAGTGCCCGGGAAGCATGCCTTCCTTCGCTGTCGCGAACTTCTCTTGACGCTCCGAGAAGGCTAGCTCCTGGAGTGGAGATTCCTGGACGTTCCCAAGCCAGTACTCGGGGTAGACGTAGTGGTCGCAGGCATAGAGCGATCCGTCCCGCTCCAGCGCCAGCCCCTTCCCACACATGGGAGCGAGGGAGCAGAGGGGGGAAACGTGGCCCATCCAGGCCTCGACCGCAGCCTCGAAGTAGTTCACATAGAGGCGGCCCAGGTCGGCCTTGTGCCACTCGTCGAATACGCGGCTGAGAAAGTCGCCCCAGTCGTCGGGATCGACGGACCACTCCTCTACGATCGACCCGTCGGCGCCCGGCCTCGCCCGCGGGGAGCCAAGCATCGGCAGGTCCTGCTCCGGCCAGTACTGGGGCGCCGTCTGCCGGAAACCTACCGGCTCGACAATCGGGATGAACTGCATCCTCGTCGATCCAACCGCGTCGCGCAGGAATCGGTAGACCTCGACCGGGTACTTCCCGGTGAGGCGATTGACACAGCTCAGGGTGGCGAAGTTCACCTTGTGCTTCCTGAGCAGCTGCGAGGCGCGGAAGACGCGGTCAAAGCTCCCGCCCCCCTCTCGGTCCTTCCTGTACGCGTCGTGCAGATGCTTGGGACCGTCAATCGACAGGCCGACGAGGGAGTTCTCCTCGTAGAGGAACTCGCACCACTCGTCGTCCAAGAGTGTGCCGTTGGTCTGGAGATCGTTCTCGCAGCGTACATGGGGCGGGCAATAGCGCCTCTGCAACTCGACGACTCGCCTGAAGAAATCGAGTCCGAGAAGCGTAGGCTCCCCTCCCTGCCAGGAGAACACCACCTCCTTGTGGTTATGGGCCTCGAAGTACTGCCGGATGAAGGTCTCGAGCAGGTCGTCGCTCATGCGCCACGCTTCAGGCGTGCCGAGCACTTCCGGCTTGGAGAGGTAGTAGCAGTAGGCGCAATCAAGGTTGCAGAGGGCGCCGGTGGGCTTCACCATCACGTGCACCCGCTGCACGGGTCGGCCCCGGAAGACTATCGTCTTCGCTGCGCCCGTGCCCGCTCTCACGTCTCCATGTTGAGGCCCGCCGTTCGAACTCACTCGCGTCTACTCCGCCCTGATGAACTCCACGACGAACTGCTCCCGCAGCACCGCCAGCGACAGGATCGGCATGGGCTTCCTTCCCATGTGAAGCTCCCTCCGTCGAGCTAATGCACACTGGCTCCAACGGCCCCAGCGACAACGTCGGGCCTGCTCCCAATTGCCCGGCAAGGCGGCGCGCGCCTATGTCCGCCCGCGGCGCTTTTGTCCGGCTGCGGCCACATGTCGCGGCAGAGAGACACGACGCGTGGGGGAGACGCAGTAGAAGAGGGGCGAGAGCCAATGGCTCCCGCCCCTTCCGTATGCACTCAGCTCGCCCGCGGCCGCGCTACTTCACCGGCTCCACGTCGTTCAGCACCCACGTCTTGTCCAGAACCTCCTGGAGCGGGCCGTAGAAACGAAAGACAAGCAGAATCCCCTTGTCGGGATTGGTCTTGATCCAGTTCTTCTCGCTCACTCCCTTCGGCTTCGCCGGCCCGATGAAGACATCGACCGTGCCATCGGAGTTGACCTTTGGATCACGCAGGCTGCTCACCGTGATGGTGCCACCCGAATCAAGCAGACTCCGGCTCACGGGATCGTAGGCCGTCACCGCCCAGAATCTCTCGATGGGAACGTTGGCCGGGACGTGAAGCTTGTAGGCTCGGTCTCCGAGCAGGAACTCCCCGTTCTTGTCTCGGAAGCTGGTCAGGTACGTATTGCCTACGCCCGGTTTGGTGGCGTTGAGGTGTGGGGCGACGACGATGGCGGGATAGTGCCAGAGCGTACGGGCGTCGATGTCGCTCATGCCATTCCGCGTGAATTCCGTATTGCGTATGAACATCTTCTCCCAATGCCGATTGGGCCAGAAGTTGATCTCGGGATCCCTGGAAGCGTAGACGATGGCCCGAGACATCGCGACGGCGTGTTGCGCCGCCTTATCGAAGATGCGCTTCATGCGTGCATCGGGCGCGAACGGTCGGCCCTTCTCGATGCCGAGAGTGGCCAGGCGACCGAGCAGTTCGGGACTGAACAGTGCCGCGGGTTCGTGCTGTATGATCTCGTTCAACATCGCGAACGCGGAACCGTCTTCCGGGGGTATGGTGTTGATCCCCAGACCCGATGCATTGACGGCCTTATTGTCTCTCGGACCGGTCGCGAGGGGGTAGATCTTGAGGCGTTTCTTGAACCACCTGACGGCCTCGTCGCCGGTCCCCAATTCTCCGAAACCCCGCATCATTGGCCACACGCGGTAGCTGGGTGACCGGACAACGAAGTAACCTTCCGGCACCCCTCCCCGGTAACCAGGCGGCAGGAAGAGATACTTGCCGCCTTCGCCCTTATCGGGCCCTACGAGGCCAAAGCCTGTCAGGAACTTGAAAGCTGCGTCATTGGCCGTCCCGAACACACCCGGAGGAGCTTCGAGAACCGTGGGCCCATCGATCTTCAGATCGAGCGATGCGACCGCGTAAGGGGTGACGTCGTTGCCGGTCAGGTAGTTTTCTGACGGCGTCATGAAGGCCATCACGCCGAAGTCCGAGGAGGTCTCGAGTCCGAAGTCCCGGACCTGTGAACTGATGATCGCGTGCAGCGACAGGGCAGGATAGAAATCCATGTATGCCTGTGCGGCGCGCTGGAGATCTATCTCGTCGTAGATCTTCCGGGCCGACTCCTCATCGGGAAACGCGCCTCGGAGGAACGTGAGTTCTCCAACGCTGGTCTCGATTGTCGCCGGCGCCGGTTTGAAGTCTTTGGCCGTCTGTTTTCTTCCGGGGGAGTCATACAAGCTCCCGCATTCTGCCGACCAAGCCAACCCGGCCGCCAGCAGTACAACGAGGGGCAGAACCAGAATAGACTTCCTTCTCATCTCAGTCTCCTTCTTCTCTCGTTTCTGTTGTGCGTGGGGGCGAGAGCAACAGCTCCCGCCCCCTATATCCACTCAGTTGCGCGGAGGTGACTACTTCACCAACTCGACCTCGCCCGGCCGCCAGGACTTGTCGAAGAACGACTGCAGCGGGCTGTACAGGCGCAGGATCACAAACCAGCCTTTGTCCGGATCGGTCTGAATCCAGTTCCCCCTGGCCACGCCGTTGGGCTGCTTCGGGCTGAAGTAGACCGTCGTCGTTCCGTCCCTGCTCGGCGCGGCCGCGGGTGATGGGTAGCTCTGGCTGCCGGCACGCGGGAAGAGCTGTGGCGTCTGCAGCATCGAGCGAGACTGGTTGTCATAGACGGTGAACGACCAGAAGCGGGCCGCCGGGATGTCCTTCGGCAGGACGACCTTATACGTCCTGGCGCCGTCGAATGGTCTGCCGTTGGTGTCAACATTGGCAACCAGGTACTGGGACCCAACACCGGTCAGGAACATGCACATGGCAGGCGTGA
>JALGXV010000063.1 GCA_029821885.1 Candidatus Hebobacteria bacterium | reverse complement strand
TGGGGTGGTGGAAGAGCCGGCTGCGGCCGAAGAGGCGCCTGGGGCGGTGGAAGAGCCAGCTGCGGCCGAAGAGGCGCCTGCGGTGGAAGAGCCGGCTGCGGCCGAAGAGGCGCCTGCGGTGGAAGAGCCGGCTGCGGCCGAAGAGGCGCCTGCGGTGGCAGAGCCGGCTTGGGCCGACGAGGCGCTTGGGGTGGTGGAAGAGCCGGCTGCGGCCGAAGGGGTGCCTGGGGTGGCAGAGGAGGAGAGTGAGTGGCGGCCCCCAGCGCCGGAGGATGAGATCGGTGTCGGGGAAGGGGAGACGGGCCCGGCGGAGGGCGAGGAGCTGGAGGATCGCCTGGCGGTACCGGCGCCGATAGTGAGCATCGAGGTCGTGGGCAACGAGCGCATAGCCGAGGAGGAGATCCGGCAGGGCATCCAGAGCGAAGTCGGTGGGCCTTTCTCCGAGGGCCAGGTGGCTCGGGACCGGCAAGCGGTGGTCGCCCTGGGGTGGTTCCAGACGGTCTCGGTCGAGCGCGAAAGCGTGGAAGACGGCATTCGCCTGGTCTTCCGTGTGACCGAGAACCCGGTGATCACTGAGGTGAGGTTTGAGGGTGTGAGCGTCCTGGGGCCCGAGGAACTGCTCAGCGTGATGGCGACCCAGGCCGGGCGCATCTACAACTCGCCCCTTCTCGTCGAGGACGCACGTGCCATAGAGACCTTGTACCGCTCCAGGAACTACATCCTGGCGATGGTCCTCGAGCCGAGGATGACCGCCGACGGCGTGCTGACTCTCGTCATTGCTGAGGGCGAGATCGAGGACATCAGGATTACCGGAAACACGCACACGAAGACATACGCCATCCGGCGCTACATACGCACACAACCCGGAGAGGCCTACAACGACGCCAAGGTTGGCAGGGACATCGCCAAGCTGAACAGCTTGGGCTGGTTCGAAACGGTGAGGCGAGACGCCGAGGTGGGAACTGAGCCGGGTAAGGTGATCGTGATTATCACCGTGGTCGAGAAGGGGCGCACAGGCATGGCGTCGGTCGGGGGTGGCTACAGCTCGACGCAGGGGCTGGTTGGTTTCATCGATCTGACGAAGGGCAACCTCGGCGGCAATGGACAAGCCGTGAGCATCAGAGGAGAGTTCGGCGGGCGCACGAGTTACGAGTTTGGGTACCACCATCCGTGGATTGCGACGCCGGAGACAAGGCTCAATCTCGGCGTTTACAATCGACTCATCCTCCGTGAGGCCTTCGTGACGACGCCGGAGGAGGAGCAACTGAGCATACTCTATGACGAGCGCCGGACCGGCGGCAGCATCACGTTCGGCCGACCTCTGTCCGACCGGACGACGATCTTCCTCGGCTTCAGGTCCGACGACGTCTCAGTGTCCGGAGTGTCGGCGGAGGAGGAAGAGCACCTTACCGGCCCGGCCTTCGAGCCCAGAAAGGTGCGCAGCATCACCTTCGCCGCTGTGAACGATACCCGCCGGGAGTTGTACAACCCCAAGGACGGCGCGTACCATCGCCTCTCCACGGAGTTCGCCGGCCTCATCTTCGGCGGCACCGAGTTCAACAAATACGTGCTGGACGCGCGCCGCTTCTTCCGGGCGGGGTCGAAAAGCGCGATCGCGGTGCGTCTGCTCGTGGGGACGACGACCGGGGACCCACCCTACCTGGAGCAGTTTCTTGTTGGCGGCGGGGAGACCCTGCGGGGCTATCCCAATGACCGTTTCGTCGGGACGAAGATGGCCATAGTCAACACCGAGTACCGCCTTGAGCTCGGCGAGAACCTGCTCGGAGTCCTCTTCGTAGACGTCGGCGATGCGTGGGGCCGTGCAGTCGACGTCGAAAATGGTCCTGCGGACGCTCTGCACGAGTCGTTCTCGGCTCACTATGGCTATGGTGTCGGCGTGCGAGTGCGGACTCCGATCGGGCCACTCCGCCTCGATCTTGGGTTCAGTGAAGAGGGAACCGAGACGCACTTCGGGGTCAGACAGACATTCTAGGGCCTCATTGGGGCCACAGGAGAGAACGCGTATGGCAGTGAGAAGCCTGCTGGTTGTGGTGTTCACGGCGCTATCCATCATCCTCTACGCAGCAGGTCCCCTCTGGTCAGCGGGCGAGGCCACGGGCTGGGGCGTGGTGGATATGGAGAGGGTAAGGGCCGAGTACCGCCAGATGGAGCAGCTCAACCAGGAGTTCCAGGAGTTCCAGTGGGAGCAGGACCGCCAGCTCCAGGAACGGCACAAGACGCGGATGCTGACAGACGCAGAGCGTCAGGAGTACAGTGATCTGTCGACAATGGCCGCGCCGACCGAGACCCGGTCCGAGCGGCTCCAGGAGCTCGAAGCGTTGTCCGAGGAGCGGGAGCGGCGGCTCTTCGAGTTGCGGGAGAAGGAGCAGCGCACCCCGGAGGAGACGGCGGAGCTGGAGGAACTCAACCCGCGGTACGAGATCCGTATGCGCGAGCTGGCCGCCGTGCAGGCCGAGTTCCAGGCGAGTAGGCGCGCGAAGATGGACCAGCTGTCCACGCTGCTCCAGAACAACCTCAACGCCGCCGTGAAGGAGGCCGCCGAGGAGAGCAGACTGGTGCTTGTCCTGGTGAAAGACTCCGTTCTCTACGGGGGCGTCGAGATCACAGATGCTGTCCTCGAGAAGCTGAACGCGGAGGCCGAGAGCAGCTCATCGGACTAGGCGAGCGATGTGGGGCAGCGGGGCGGCGCGCAAGGCGCTTGCCGGAGTGCGAGCAGATGACCCTGCGGGAGCTGGCGGACAGGCTCAATGCGGAGCTGATCGGAGCGGCGGGGCACGAGCAGGTGCGCGGCATACGCAGTCTCGATGACGCTGCGCCGGGCTGCGTCGTATTCGCCGAGAACGCGCGCCATCTAACGCTTGCGGAGTCGGGACCCGCGCTGGCCGTGATAGCAGGCCCCGAGTCCCGAGAATCGAGCAAGCCGCTCCTGATTGTCGCCGACCCGCGGCTGGGCTTCGCCCGCGCAATTGCAGCGATGCATCCGCCAAGCCGCGTAGCCCCGGGAGTCCATCCGAGCGCGCTCATCGGGGAGGGCGTCGAGCTCGCGGAAGGGGTCGCCATCGGTGCGTACGCCGCCGTGGGCTCGGGTTCGCGGATCGGCCGAGGCACCCAGGTACACGACCTTGCCTCCGTCGGGCGCAGTGTCACGGTCGGTGATGATTGTGTAGTCTTCCCGCATGTCGTCCTCAGTGACGGCGTCGAGCTGGGATCACGGGTTGTGGTGCATCCAGGGGCGATTGTAGGGAGCGCGGGCTTCGGCTATGTGTGGGACGGGGAGCGGCATGTCTGGATGCCTCACATCGGCACTGTCGTTATCGAAGACGACGTTGACATCGGAGCCAATGCGACCATTGACCGCGGGACGACCGGCGCGACGAGAATCCGGAAGGGCACGAAGATCGACAATCTCGTGCAAGTCGCCCACAACACGATGATTGGCGAGAATTGCCTGCTAGCAGGTCAGGTCGGGATATCCGGCAGCGTGACGCTCGAGGATAGGGTGACGCTCGCCGGCCAGGCCGGCGTAAGCGACCACGTCAGGATGGGCGCGGGCTCGGTTGGCGCGGCCGGCGCGGACATCATCAGAGATGTTGCCGCGGGCGACGTCGTGCTCGGCCGTCCAGCCAGGCCCATCAAGCAGCAACTGCGGATCGACGCGGCGGCCGCGCGCTTGCCCGACATGCTGCGCGAGCTGCGGGCGCTCCGCGAGAGAGTTGCGGAGCTCGAAAAGCTGCTGGGGAAAGGCGATCGCTAGACCGGCTCCGATTCCTGCACGTATTGAACGTTGCCGTACCAGGCCACCTTGGCCACAGCCCACAGGCCCTCGGCCTTTCCGCTCACCGCGAATGCGAAGCTCTGCTCCTGGCCTCCGTCGATCCGGAAGACGTGTGAGCGCGGAGCCACGTTGCTCAGGGCGAGCGTGTCCACCAATCGGCCCCATGACTCCACCGGCGTCACAAGCGTCACCTCTCCCTCTACATAGTCCTCGTTCGGATTCCGCAGACTCACCAGGAAGCCGTCTTCCCCGCGCTGCAGGGACACCTCGAGAGGCGCGATGTCGCCGACCGGGAGCACATCCTGAACCATCTGTTCGCCCTCCTCGGCGACCGCGCGGATGAAGCAGGGCCGTGCCTCCGGGGGCACCACGACCATTACCTCGTAGACGGTCGGCGAGTCCGGCGGGATGCGATAGGGTAGCTGCCGGGGGATCATGGTCCACTCCTCCGGAGCGATCATGGTCACCGAGCCGGCTATCTCGCGATCGAGGGCGTCGTTGGTCACTCCCACGGTGAACCGCGTAGTCTCCCCAATCGGGACCGGACCCCGCATCGACAGTGTCACTGGTTGGTTGCCGAGCGGCGCGGCCCCGGCGTTGTGGTCCCAGTAGCGCGAATGGAGCGGCGCCTGCGGCTCGGAAGTCGGCCCCAGTTGCTGCGCCGGCCCTGATTCCGCGAGGGGCCCCAGCCGCGCGGCCAGGGAGATCAATTCGCACGCGCCTGCCGGAACACGTATCTCGGCCTGTCGGCGCCAGCCGCCTGTCGGCGCCTCCAGCTCCCCGGTCTTCTCTTCGGTAAGATCGGTGAGCCAGGCCTCCTCGACCGTGGTCGGGAACCTCAGTGCGGCCTCAACGGGCTGCCCATGGGACTCATAGAGACGGAGCAGGACCCCGTTCTGGGGGTGGGAGTTCTTTGTCACTTTGTGCTCGGCAAGCGGATTGCCGAGAGGTTTGAGCGCGGCCAGCACAACGTTGGGCGAATCGATCGACACGAGGCTGAAGCTCGTGGGCAGAACGCCGGTGCCAACCTTCACCTGGCTGACTCTCAGCGGGTTGTTGGTTTCGTGTCCGACCTGAACAAGGCCGCCCTCTCGCCAGTCTCCGGAGTGGGGATGGAGCGTGTGTTCGAACACATGGGACTTGTGCTCGGGCACGAAGAAGCGGGAGAGACGGCCTTCTCCCCAGCTGTGCGTGCTCCACGACGATGTGTGGAAGAGCGGCGCGACCAGCGTCCCGTCGCTCTCGAGGCTGGCGGCCAGCGTCCCCCGGTTCACCAGAGCGACACCGGACTGAGGCGCCGGTTGGGCAAGCCCGGAGAAATCCTGGGACTCCGGGAGCCGCAACTCATCTGCTCGGACCGCCTCTGCCAACAACTCCGCCAGTCGAGCTACGCCCCCCTCATCATTGGTGTCCGCCACCAGCACCGGCACCCCCGGCCACTCCTCACTCGGATCGGCTCTGTGCAGCAGGACCCCGCCCCAGGGGAGCTTACCGTTGAGTTCGGCGAGCCGCGAGGCGGCCTGCGAGAAACGCTCGAGGAGCTTCGCGGAGTACTCGTTGTCGCGGCCGAGAGAGATGGTAAAGGCGCAGGCTGCCGGGTCGCCCTCCGGGTCTTCACTATCGAGCCGATGCGTGCAGGTGACGCCCCTGCTCTGCAGGGCCTGCAGGAGCACGCGGGCGGCTGCTCGGGCCCTCAGGTCCTCGGATGTCACTATGACACACGGGCTCAGCGGCACGGCGCCGACAGGGCGCCTTCCGGACATGACAGTAAGCGACGGCCCGGGGCCGACGTCGATCCAGTTCTGAGCGGCGCCCAACCCGCAGCGGGATGCATTCTGCCCCTCGTGGGTGCGAAAGTCGAGGCGGCCCTGGCTACGGCGCCGCACGACCACCGCAAAGCGGTCCTCGAAGATGGGCGACGCCGCCGGGACATCGAACGGGAAGGTCAGCGCCACCAGCTCGTGCTCGCCGCTGTACTGGTCAAGGATGGTGCGCAGCTCAAGCCGGTCCAGCCCTTGATAGAGCGTGAACTCCCGGACCACAGTGCACCGCTCGGCCATCGTGGCGGTCACACGCAGCTGGCTGAAGACCGGCCCCGTCAGCACCTCCACTCTGGCCGGCTGCTCGCTGCAGCGCGAGGTCTCCCCGGTGGTCCAGAGCTCCCACGGCGCCATCTCCCGGTCTACCTTCTCGCTCAGCACTACCAGATCGCCGGCAGGGGCGCGCTCGAGGTCGACAAACTCCCGTCGCAGCCGCTTCGAGTAGATGCTGCTCAGCCCGCCTCCCATGTTCGCGTCGGCAGTGACTCGCAGGAACTCGTTCTCGATCGTGGCCTCCGCCGCCTCCGACGAGGAGGCCTCCTCTGGCATCCTACGGTCGGGGGCGACGTAGAAGGTCCGGTAGCCGAGCGAAGAAACCTCCGGCGCGATGAAAACGACGTCCACCCAGGGGTGTTCGTCGTCGGTCGAACGCTCGGTGATCTGGCATCGGACCCGACGGCCGTCATCGGCCGCCATCCTGAATCCCTCCGCCAGTTCGCCCTCCAGGGGTATCCGCGCCCGGCACACGTCAGTCCGGGCCCAACTCAGGCTGTTGAACACGACCAGCGCGGTACCGTCGCGAGGAGCGCGACGGCCCGCTGCCGTGTCGGCGCGGCCGGCAATGTAGGCAAGAGCCTTGTCTTCCACTTCGCCTGCCAGCTCGAGCACATCTCTATAGCCGGCGAGCAGGTCGAGGAACGGGATGTCCGAGCTCACGCCCGTCACTGCGTCATGGTGTTGTCCGAACAGCACCTGACGCCATGCCTTGTCGAGGGCAGCGTCGGGATACACGGCTCCCAGCAGACCGGCGAGGGTTGCCCACTTCTCTGCGCTCAGGACGCGGTTCTCGGCCGTCCGGTTTGCGATCTTCAAGTCGGCGCGGGTGACCAGCGTCCCGGCGTGGTACCAGGAGAAGTCGCGACCGCTGATCGGCAGAGTGGCCCTCCGCGCGCGGATCTCGGGCCCCACTGTCGCCAGGTACTTATCCGGCGTGCTGAGCCGCACCGCGGGATCCATCTCGGCGAGTTCGGATGATCGGTGGGCCAGCCAGGGCCGGGCTGCACCCATGTCATATCCGAGGAACCTCAGGTCCTGACTCAGCCCGAGCGCCGCCTGGTTTTCCAGGCCGTCCGCGACCGTATCCAGGAACTCTTCCAACGTCTCGGGGTAGTACCAGTAGTGCTCGTGCTTCTGGAGCAGGGAGGTCCCGTCCGGCGCAATCGCACGGCAGATGGGAGGGGCACCGACGATGTCCTTCGACCACACAATCGCCTCGAAGCCGGCCTTCGCGGCCAGCTGGGGGAGCTGCACGCAGTGGCCGAAGACGTCCAGGGGAAGGTAGACTCTGGGCGTGGCGCCAAGGACCTCTCGGCAGTAGAGTCGGCCGTACAGGAGGTTCCTGATGAGCGGCTCGCCCTGCAGCGTCATCTCATTCGGCTGGCTGTAGGAGCCGCCTATCCCCACTCTTCCCATCGCGAGCAGCTCTTTCAGGGCTTGGCGCTCATCGCCGAAGGAGGCCAGGAAGGGGCGGAGGTAGTCGAGCTCATAGAGCAGCACGTGATAGGCCTCGTCCTGCTGGCACGATTCGAGGTACTGCCCGATCAGATCGAATGCTTGCCTGGTGTAGGTGCGCTGATCCTCGATCCACACGGGATCATAGTGGAAGTGAGGGACGAGGTGGATTGCCGCGCGTTCCTTCGCCATTTCGCTCTCCACCGACGAGGGATTCTACAGGAATCGAATGCGATCGCGATATCGTGAAAACACCTCTTGGTTGTGCTCCATGCCCCCCGGTATGTTCGCGCTCACGTATATCGGCGGGTCTTCTCCGCGCTCCAGCAGTCTCGCCGTCACCTCGACCATGAGGGCCTGAGCCACGGCCGAGCTCAGCGCGGTCGAGGTGGGCCCCACCTTCTGCTCGAGTCCGGGAAGCGATACGGCAGCATCTCCGGGGTCGACGTGATTGTCGACAACGATGTCGGCCACCTCGTGCAGCCTCTTCCCGCTGGAGTGCCGCGAGGGAAGCGAGCCGGCGTAGGCCCGAGACGTGATTGCGATCACGGGCAGGCCGGCTGCCTTCGCCGACAGCGCCACGTCAATGGGAGCGCCATTGCGGCCGCTGGTGGAGAATACCAGGAGTGCATCGCCCGCCTGCGCTCCGGCCTGCTGGACAAGCTCGCCGGCCCAGCCTTCCTTCTGCTCCCATTCCGTGGTCTCAGTCACGGGCCGGTGAGTGAGGACAATACGCTCGTCGAAGATAGGGTGGACAAGCATCAACCCGCCAGCGCGGTAGAACAGGTCCATGCTCAGGGCGGCGCTGTGACCGCATCCGAAGACGTAGACCAGGCCGCCGCCGGACAGCGTGTCGGCGAGCATTCCCGCCGCCTCCGCGATGGCCTCGCCCTCCTGCGAGCGTATGGCAGCCAGCTTCTCGGCCAAGACACTTAGGAAGTTTTCTGCCGACACTCCTGTCCCCTAGACGCCTGTCTCTCGGTACTCGGCCTCGGCGCGCCTGTTGAACTGCTCGCCGTCAGGGAGGTTCACCGATCGGTAGACATGGGGATACAGGCCCCGCGTGCGCATCTGCGCGACCGCCTCCGCTGCCACAGCCCAGATGATGTAGCAGAACGCAGCCCCTGAACTCGGCGCAACTCCCGTACCAACTCCTTCCACATTCAGGACCGCATCGCCAATCACCCCGCAGTTATCTATGACGACATCCGCCACCTCGCAGAGCCGCCTCCCGCTGGAGTGCATGCTGTCGACGGCCGAGCTGTAGGTGACGTTCGTGATCGCCACCACCTTGGCACCCAGCCCTTGGGCGGCCCGGGCCACCTCGACCACGACGGCGGCCTTACCCGACACACTGCTGACCAACAGCACATCGCCCGGCGCCAGGCCGCTGCGCTGGACGGCGATTCTGGCCAGTTCCTCGTCTGAGCCGGTGCGCGAGTCCGCCTGCCGTTGCGACACCTCCTTGGTTCGCTTCGGGCCCGCCTCGCTCTCCACAGCGAACGAGAACTGGAGGTGTTTCAGCATGCAGAGCCCCCCGGCGCGGTGGATGGCCTCTCGCGAGCAATGGCCGGTGTCGTAGAAATGCACTCCCGCGCCGCGGCTGCCGGCTTCAGCGATCAGCTCGGCCGCCCGACGGATCGACTCCAGCTGGGTCGTCCGTATCCTCGCGAGGATCCCGTCACAGCGTTCGAACCACTCCTCTGCCGACATGCCGACCTCCCCATCGAGCACTTGCCGACCGGCCCGATGGCGCTATCTTCCGCGCCGTGGGCGGCCAGTCCTCCAACCTCCCCCGGCCCTGGCAGGGATTGCCCGGCATCCGGCGTAGTCAGCCGCGGCATGCTACGGCGGGAGCAGTACCGGGCGGCGGCGCGCAGGATCGCGCGTTACCTGGCGGAGCGGCAGCGGCAGGACGGCGGGTTCCCGGGCCCCGACAGCTATGGGGTCGCGTGCTCCCTTTGGCTGTGGTCGCACTTCGGCGTTGAGTTTGCCCGGCAGCTGGGGCGGGCCTGGCAGCGGCTGAAGGCCGATCCCCCGAAGACCCACGGCGAGTTCAACATCTACGCCCTGCTGCACTGCCGGGAGCGACTGGGGGCCGGGGCGGTGGATGCGCTCCTCCGGCAGCTTCGATTCGGCGGGCGCCACTCGGCGAACTGGGCGCTGCTGCGGGCCGTCTGCCGCGCGCGCCAGGGGCCCTTCCTGGCGCCGGGCCGTTCGCGGGCCGAGGCCCGTGCCGTGCTACTGAGGTATGCTCGCCGCGGGCTGATCCATGACCGCCCGAACGTGAGGTCATTCGGGTATCATGCCTTCTGCGGCGCGCTCCTGGCTGAGCTGTGGCGAGAATGCGGCGCCAGGTGGATGGGCCGGGCAGCCGTCGACGCTGCCCGTTTCCTTGCCCCCTTCGTCCTTCCCAATGGCGACGCCCTCTACGTCGGCCGGGGGCAGCAGCAGATCTTCGGCTATGGAGCACTGCTTCATCTCCTCGAGGCGGGCGCACAGCTGACCGGCGACTGTGCCTTCGAGCAGCTTGCCGAGCAGGTCCTCGCACGCGTGCTGCGCTTCCAACACCGAGACGGTTCCTTGCCGCTCGTGCTGCGGGAGGGGGAGGAAGGAGAACCGTGGCAGCCGGACGCATCGCGGCCCGGCTGGTACAGCTACAACCGGTACGCCGACTACCTCCCATTTCTGGGATGCATGCTGCTGAAGGCGGCCGAGGTTGAGCTGGATGCGGCGGACGCTCGTGAGCCGCGGCCTCAACACCCGGCCTTCCTGATGCACGAGGAGAGCCGTTACAGAGCCGTCGTTGCAGTTCCGGGTGGGACGCCGACCAACGACTTGCCCTTCCCGTACGTGTGCGTGGCCGGCGAGTCCATCTTCCCCTGCTACGGCACGGAAGGGGACGAGGCCGCCCCCGAGGCCGTTTCTCTTCCCTACGGAGTGCTCGACGGAGGGCAAGTGTACTCCCCGCGCGACCAGCTGAGGTACCGCATTCAGGGCCACGAGTTGACAGGCGAATCACGCCTGCTGCGGCACGTTCGGACTTTTCGCTTCAGGGGAGATGGATTCGACTGTGTGGATGCCATTCTCTTCCGGCGTCACTGCGCCTTCGAGAGCTTCGTTCCCGCCAACTTCCTCTTCCGAACGCTGAGGCCGTCTGAGGGCCACACGTTCGAAACCTGGCATCGCGGTGCGAAGGCGCAACTTCGCCTTCAGCCGGTCGGCAGCATGCATCCGGACGCAGCGGTCTCCGCAAGCGGCGTGCTTGTTGCGCTGCGCCACACGCTGGCTGGTTTCAGACCTCGGGCGGGCGAGACGGTCTCAGCACAGCTCCAGGTGAGGTTCCCGTGAACGCGGCAGATGTTCCTGGGGTCTACCATCTTCTGCTTCGCGTGCCGCGCACGATGTCCATGCGGGTCGGCAAGCTCGGAGCATTCACATTTCCCCCGGGATACTACGTCTACACCGGCAGCGCAATGCGCGGGCTGAGGGCCCGGCTCGATCGGCACCGACGCAGACGCAAGAAGCTGTGGTGGCACATCGACTACCTGCTGAGGCGAGCGGAGCTCGTGGAGGCGGTCGAAGTGCCGACGCGGCAGCGGGCGGAGTGCCAGCGCAACCAGCGGGTACTCAGAATGAGCGGGGCGCGCGGGGCCGTGCCCGGGTTCGGCGCGAGCGACTGCCGGTGTACGAGCCATCTGGTCTACCTGGGCGAGGAGCGCCCCGGTCTCCCTTCGTCCTAGCCCAACGGCTGCCGTCCGCGCCCTGGCGGTGCGGATTCCCTGGCGCCTCTCGGAATGTCAGCGCCGGCGACCGGCGCGTGCCTCCTGGACGAAGTCGCGGTAGTAGGGGAGGACGTCGTCGAGCTGATTGGCTCGGCAGAGCAGAACGCGCAGACGGCACGTCACGGCCGATCTCGCTCGCACGTTCGAGCCCACGAGGGCCATACCGATAGAACGCTCGGTTCCGTTCACCCAGACAGAGCTGCACTCCTCGGTAAGTCCCATATAGGCGAGCGCCCACTCGTCGCCCGGCTCCCAGACGGCCACGATCGGATAGTCGTAGCCTCGCGGCTCGACAGATAGCCCAGTCCCGGCCATGCGCAGGCCGTTCCAGCGACCGTCCGCAATGAGCTCTGCCGCCCCGAGATTCCTGGGGTAGAAGCGCACTGCCTTGGGCCCCGGGCTGGCGGAGGTCCACCGGCCGCCCGAGTGGACGTGGATGCCGGTGTAGGTGCGAGGCACGATGGTCTCGATGCCGGCCTCGAAGCCCTTTAGCTCTTTGGTGAAGCTGAACGCAAAGGTAGCGTCCAGTCCTCCGTCGACGAGCAGTTCGTAGCGCGCCGTCGCCTCGACCGGCCATTTGCCCGGCTTCCCATAGCGGAACACGATGCGCGTCTTGTCGAGCTGGCCATCGCAATCGGCCGTTTCGCGGGGCGCCAGCAGCCCGCCTGCGCCGCGGCTGAGGTAGTGTTGCAGCGAAAGCACTTCTTTGCAGGCTGCGGGCAGCGTTCGGCCAGTGACGGCGCGGCAGAACTCGAACCCCCGATCCGGGTCGGCCAATCGAAGGTGCCCCATCAGGCCGCCGCTCACGAATTCGTAGACGGGGAGCTGGCGCAAGACCGGCGCAGTTCCGCGCACGCTCTTCGCCGATGTGGCGCTGGTGCTCTTCGTCGCGCGCTGGCTCGCGGGCTTGGCCTTGGCTCTCGATGTGCCCTTCGCGGCCGTGGCGGTCCTCTTCGAGGATCGCTTGGGGGATTTCTTCGAGGGCCGCTTGGGAGACTTCTTCGAGGCTCTCTTGGGTCTCATGAAGAGCGCTTCACAGGTCTCCGCAGACCGGGCAGTCCGGACGTCGCTGGACGGGGAACTTTAGGAATTCCATCGCGTCCGCGTCGTAGGCCAGCATCTGCCCCTTGAGATTCTCGCCGAAGCCGGTGAGGATCTTTATCGCTTCAACCGCGGCGAGGCAGCCGAGGGCCGCGGAGACCGCACCCAGCACGGGGAACCCATAGGTCTCCCACCACACGGGCTTCTCGGGGACGAGGCAGCTGAGGCACGGGGTCTCACCGGGGACGATAGTTGTGAGGTTGCCTTCCATACCATACATGGCCGCCTCTACCATGGGCTTCCGAAGCTCGACACACGCCTTATTAAGCGCGTACCGCTCCTCGAAACTGGGAGGGCAATCGCAGACAATGTCGACCTGGGACACCCACTCGCGCGCGGTCTCGTCAGTGGCATCTTCTGCGACGGCAACCACGTCGCACTCGGGGTGAAGCCGCTCGAACAGCTCGGTGGCGCAGTCGACGCGCGGCCTGCCCACGTAATCGTGCCGCATCAGTATCTGCCGGTTCAGATTCGACCAGGTGAGCTTGCCGGAGTGGGCGATCAGGATTCTCCCGATGCCGGCCATCGCCAAGTAGAGAGCGACTGGCCCTCCGAGGCCGCCGACACGTGAGACGAGAGCAGAGGAGTTCTTCAGCTTCAGCTGGGCCTCTTCGCCGAAGTCCGGCATCTGGATCTGACGCTTGTACATCTCCCGGTCGCGATCTGTGAGGTCACGCACGGCAGCCTCCTGCTCGGGCCATCTACGGGACGACGTCACTGCCCCCCCACCGAGCACCGCCTTCGACGCGCTCGTACGTCAGTCCTTCGCAGAACGTCCGCACGCGAACGGGCGCGGAGGGCACAACTTCGCTGGAGCGTCAACGGCGGGCCCAAGCCCGAGCGGCCACGGGAGGGAGAGGCGGCCGCGGACGATGGTCGCCTAGCGTCCCAATTCCAGGCTGCGGGCCGCTGCATACGCGCGGCGACAAAGGGCTAGCTCCTCCTCCGTCATGCCCGCGGTGTCCGGGATGCTGACAACTGTGGCACCCGCCCTGTCCGCGGTCTCTATGAGGGTCCTGAAGGTCCCCCGGGTATCCTCCTCCCCCTTGTACTGGGTGAAGAAACGGGAGGCGTCCTCGAGGACAGCCCTCCTGTACTTGAAGCCGTACTCCTTGAGGAGGCTCAGGGACTCCTCTATCCTGTTGATGACCTTCTCGAGGCTGATGCCGTTGAGCTTGAACCTTCTATGCTCCTGGGAGATGGCGATGTAGATGCCGCAGCCCCGGGCCCCAAGCTCCTGGGCGGTGTCGATGTCGGCGGCTAAAGCCCTGCACTGGATTACGGGGACCACATCCTCGTAGCTGCCCTGGAGCGTGCTGATGATGTTCCTCAGATCTCTGATGTTTCCTCCCCTCTGGGGGTAGGTGACCGAGTACTCAATCCTCGGAGTGCCTAGTCTAGCAAGGGCGAGACCCAGAGTCTCCAGCATACCTGATGTGTAGTAGACGCTGGGGTTCAGCTCGCCCTCCCGGAGGGTCGTGTCTAAGATGTAAACGGATGGTTCATTCAATTCTCCCGTCCCCTGTTCACCGTCAGGCATCATTTATTGACCAACTGATTCCCGAAGATAGGCAAATAAGGAAATCGTATGAAATATAAACATTACTGAAAGGATTACCGAATAATAATCATGAAATCGTAGTGTTCTTCTGTATTTCGCAGGTACCTTTTGAGGGTTCGTGGGACGGAAGAAACCGAGTCATAGCGATCCCGGTGTCCATCCTCAGGGGCTTCCTCTGGGACAGCATGAACCCCATGTACCCCTTCATCATTATAAATATCCGGATA
>JALGXV010000062.1 GCA_029821885.1 Candidatus Hebobacteria bacterium | reverse complement strand
CACCCGCTCGATGTCTCGCTCCAGCTCGGCCAGCCACACCACCAGCTTCAGCCCGAAGGTCATGGGCTCCGCGTGCACGCCATGGGTGCGGCCGATCATCGGCGTCCACTTGTGCTCCCGGGCCCGCTCGCGAATCGCCTCCGCCAAGGCCTTCGCGCCCTCCTCGATCAGGTCGCACGATTCCCGCAGCATCATACACGTGGCCGTGTCCTCGATGTCATAGGAGGTGACGCCGAAGTGTAGGTAGGCCTTCTCCTCGCCGGAGACCGCGGTGAGAAAGGCGACGAGGTCGTGCCGGATGACCGGCTGGCCGGGCTTGGGCTCGAAGCCGGGGACATCGCCTTCGAGTTCGAGGGTGCGCTGCACGATCTGGGCGAAGTCGAAGCCCTTGGCGAGCAGCTTGTCGCCGTTCTCGCGCAGCTTGGCCGCGGCTTGCTTGGGGATGCGGCCGATCTCGGCCCACCCCTCGGCGATGAGCACCTCGACCTCGAGCCACTTGCGGTAGCGGTTCTCCTGTTCCCAGATCGCCTTCATCCGGGGATACGAGTAGCGCTCGATCATCGACTCGTCCTCTTCCTCGATCACTGCCGGCCTTCCTTGAGTTTCGCGTCGGCGGCCTGCACCTTCTCGGCCATCTCCTTGCGCATGGCGTCCAGCTTCGCCGCCAGCGCCTCATCGCTGGTGGCGATGATCTCCGCCGCGAGCAGGGCCGCGTTCTTCGCGCCGTTGATGGCGACGGTGGCGACCGGCACGCCGCCGGGCATCTGCACGGTGGCGAGCAGCGCGTCCATGCCGTCGAGGGTGCCGGAGGCGGAGGCGATCGGCACCCCGATCACGGGCAGAGTGGTGTGCGCGGCCAGCACCCCGGCGAGGTGGGCGGCGCCGCCGGCGGCCGCGATGATGACCTTGAGGCCGCGGCCCCGCGCCTCGGCCGCGAGCGCGATGGCGCGCTCGGGCGTCCGGTGGGCGGAGGCGACATGCAGCTCGTGCGCGATCCCAAGAGTATCGAGCGTCTCGCCTGCCTGCTTCACCACCGGCAGGTCGGAGTCGCTGCCCATCACGATGAGAACGAGTGGATTCCCCTGGTTTGCCATGCGAGAAGGACCTTTCGCGGAAGTGTCGGCATCACTCGAAGATGGCGCTCACCGACTCGCCGGTGTGAATGCGCTTGATCGCCTGGGCGAAGAGCGGGGCGACCGAGAGCTGCACGATCTTCTTCGACTGCTTCTCCTCGGGCAGCGGGACGGTGTCGGTGATGACGACCTGCTGGATAGGAGACTCCTCAATGCGCTTCACCGCGTCGCCCGTCAGCACGCCGTGGGTCACGCCTACGTAGATGTCGCCGACCCCGAAGCCGCGCAGCATGTCCACCGTTTCTATCAAGGAGCTACCGGTCGCTATCTCGTCATCAAAGCAGAGGATCGTCTTGTCCTCCACCTCGCCGACGACCGCACGCGCCTCCACCTTCCGGTCGCCGAGGCGGCGCTTGTCGATGAAGGCGAGCGGGATGTTCAGGCGCGTCGCGTAGGCGCCGGCTCTGCGGGCCGAGCCCGCGTCCGGTGCCAGCGCCACGCGGTTCTGAAGGCCGAGCGAGTCGAAGTAGTTGCACAAGATCGGCGTCGCCGAGAGGTGATCGGCCGGACAGCGGAAGAACCCCTGCACCTGCTCAGAGTGCAGGGTCATGGTGAGGAGCCGGTTGGCACCGGCCGTTACCAGGAGATCGGCGATGAGGCGGCCGGCGATGGAAATGCGCGGCATGTCCTTCTTGTCGGAGCGGGCATAGGAGTAGTAGGGCACAACCGCTGTGATCCGGCTCGCGGAAGCGCCCTTGAGCGCATCCAGCATGATGAGCAGCTCGACCAGGTGGTCACTGACTGGACTGCACAGCGATTGGACGACGAAGACGTCTCGCTCCCGTACGTTCTCGCGGATCTGCACGAAGATGTTGTCGTTCGAGAAGCGGGAGATGTTGGCCTCGCCCAGCGGTATGCCGAGCTCGTCGCAGATGGCCTGCGCGAGCTGCGGGTTTGAGCTGCCTGTGAAGACTTTGACCTCGTCCTGCAAATCACTGCCCTCCAGCGGCACGCCGGCCGATGTCGCGGCGACAGTGCGCGCCTTCGAATGATATCTGATCCACCGCTTCGTAGGCGGTATCAATGGAACCAGAGAGCGAGTCGCCCAGCCCCGTCACCCCAAGCACGCGGCCGCCCGACGTGACCAGCCCCTCGTCCGTCGCCTTGGTGGCCGCGTGGAATACCACCACGTCGTCCCGGTCGGCCAGGCCGTCGAGGCCGTGAATGAGCTTGCCCGTGTCGTACTCCCCCGGATAGCCGCCGGAGGCCATCACGACACAGACCGCGGCACCGTTCTGCCCCCCTTGGGGCGCCGGCAGATCGCCCTCCACGGCCGCCTCCAGCAGATCGACCAGGTCGCCCTTCATCGTCGGCAAGATGACCTGGGATTCCGGGTCGCCGAAGCGGCAGTTGAACTCCAGCACCTGCAGCCCCTCCTCGGTCAGCACCAGCCCGGCGTAGAGGCATCCGACGTAGGGCCTGCCTTCCTCGGCCATGGCCGCAACCGTCGGGCGCATGACCGCCTCCATCGCTTCCTCGAAGAGCTCATTCGTGAGAACAGGCACGGGGGAATAGCACCCCATGCCGCCGGTATTCGGCCCCTCGTCGTTGTCGAAGATGGGCTTGTGGTCCTGGGCGGAGGGCAGCGGGTATAGGTTCCTGCCGTCGGAGATCGCCTCGACCGAGACCTCCTGGCCGCACAGGAACTCCTCGATCATCACGCGCCGGCCGGCCTCGCCGAACATGCCCTCCACCATGGCGTCGTGGAGCGCCGTCTTCGCCTCCTCAACGGACTGCGCCACCGTCACGCCTTTGCCAGCGGCCAGGCCGTCGGCCTTCACTACGATTGGAGGCTCCTGGACCTCCGCGTACGAGACGGCTTGTTCGTAGTCGTCGAAGGGGACGAAGCCGCCCGTGGGCACATCATGCTTGGAGAGCATCTGCTTGCACCAGATCTTGCTGCTCTCGAGCAGGGCCGCGGAGCGGTCCGGCCCGAAGATGCGCAGGCCGCGCTGGCGGAACACGTCCACGATCCCGGCGGCCAGCGGGGCCTCCGGCCCGGCAACCGTTAGGTCGATCTTCTGCTGCGCGGCGAAGTCTGCCAGCCCCGGCAGGTCGAACACGGAGATGTCGACGCATTCAGCCTGCCCGGCAATGCCTGCATTGCCGGGCGCGCAGTATACCTTCTCCGCCCGCGGGCTCTGTGCCAGCTTCCACACCAGGGCGTGCTCGCGCCCGCCCGACCCAACGACGAGTATGCGAAGCCGTGAACTCATCGAGAAGTCCGCCTTTCTCCGAGAAAGGTTCGGGGAAGCCAGCACCAACGGGCACTCGCGCCCATCCGCTACGTCTCGTCTTCCCCCGAGGGCCCCTCCCCTTCGCCCTCCGCCCCTGCCGACTCGGACTGCTCATCGGCCTCCCGCGAGGCCCGCAGCACTTCGAGCAATCCCGCCGCCGCCGCCTCGTGGCTCTCGCGCAGCTCCCTCAACCGACGAGACGTCTCCCTCAGCGCCACGATCAGCGAGATGACGAAGGCGGCCAGCCACACGAAGAGCAGCACTTTCATCACCAGCGCCAGCCGCGGATCGGCCGCCCCCATCTCCTGTGCTTCCTTCTGCTTGGCCAGCGCAAGCAGGAAGCCCCCCAGGGCGACGAAGGCCAGCCCGAGCCATGCGACATAGGCCCGGTTCCGGAAGCCAGCGAGCCATCCCGCGAGGAGGCAAACGCCTACGAAGCCGGTGAGCGCGGCCGCCGTCTGCGGGGACATGGGCCTCTTACTCCTCCGACTCCACGAACCGCTCTTCGAGGTTCTCGAACCGCACGAACTCGTCTATCCAGGCCAGCCGCACCACACCCGTGGGTCCATTCCTCTGCTTGGAGACGATGATCTCGGCGATGTTCTGGTCGGTCTCGAGGTAGCCCGCGGCGCGGAGCTCGTCCCCCCCATAGTAAGACGGCCGATAGATGAATGCGACGACGTCCGACTCTTGCTCGATGGACCCGCTCTCTCTCAGGTCGGACAGGAGAGGCCGCCTCGGGTGTCCCCTTGCCTCGACCGCGCGGCTGAGCTGGGACAGGGCGACCACCGGGACTCGCAGCTCGCGGGCGAGCGCCTTCAGCGAGCGCGCCACCTGGGATATCTCCTGCGTCCGGTTCTCGAAGCGGCCGTAGCCGGACATCAGCTGGAGGTAGTCGACGATGATAAGGTCGAGACCATGCTCGGCCCGCAGCCGCCGCGCCTTCCCGCGCATCTCCAGCACGTTCATCGTGGGGGAGTCGTCGAGGAAGACCGGGGCCTTGTAGAGGCGACTGGCGGCGAGAGCAATGCGGTCCATGTCCCCCCGGTCGATGTAGCCCTGCCGGATGTTGTGCTGGTTCACGCCGGCCTCGGAGCAGAGCAGACGCAGAGCGAGCTGCTCCTTCGCCATTTCCAGGCTGAAGATGGCCACCGTTTTGCTCTGAGTCCTCGCGATAGTGGCCGCGATGTTCAGTGCCAGCGCAGTCTTGCCCATGGAGGGCCGCGATGCTATCACCACGAGATCGGAACGCTGCAGTCCCGAAGTCAAGCCGTCGAGGTCCTCGTAGCCGGTGAGCAGGCCGGTGCCTGGGCGATGGGACTCCTGCATCTCATCGATCCGGTCGTAGGTCTCGCCCAGCAACTCCCGGATCGGTGTGAAGGCGGGCGTTATTGTCCTCTCGCCCACCGAGAACACGATTTGCTCCGCCCGGTCGACAATCGTCTCGACGTCCTCGTCGCCCGCGTTCTGCGCCGAGGCCTGGATCTCGCCGCCGGCATGGATCAGCGCCCTCAACGTCGCCTTCTCCCGTACGATCCTGGCGTAGTTGAGTATGGCCGCGGCCGTGGGCGCGGCATCCTGCAACTCGATGAGATAGGAAGTCCCACCGATCGCTTCCAGCTGATCGCGATCCTGCAGACGCGCTTGGAGCGTGACGGCGTCGACGGGGTCACTGTCGTTGAAGAGATCGATCATCGCTCGGTACAGCATCTGGTGCTGCGGGCCGTAGAAATCCTCGGGCTGGAGGAGATCGACCACGCGGGCGATCGCCTCCCGCTCCACGAGCATTGCGCCCAGAGTCGCCTGCTCTGCCTCAAGGTTCTGAGGAGGGACCCTTTCAAGCAGCGGTGCGCTCAAGACAAACCCTCCTCTCTAGGGCTGAGCTTCCTCGGCTTCGGGCTCGACCTCTATCTTGAGGGTCGCCTCGACCTCCCTATGCAGGCGGATGCGCGCCTCGTGAGGCCCGAGCGTTCTGATGGGGTAGGGGAAGGTGATGGCTCGGCGGTCGACTTGCAGATCGTGTTCCGCCGCAAGCGCCTCCGCCACCACCGAGTGCGTCACTGACCCGTAGAGCCTGCCGGCCTCACCGGCCTTCGCCTTGAGCCTCAGCGTAATCTCCGACAGCCTCTCCGCCACCGCCCCGGAGTTGGTCGCCTCCCGCGCCTGGCGGCGCCTGATGCTTGAGCGGTGGCGCTGTAGGCTCTTCATACTGCCAGAGGTCGCCGGTATGGCGAGCTTGCGAGGGATAAGATAGTTCCGGGCGTAGCCGTCGGCCACCGTCTCTACCGAGCCGGCCTCGCCCACGCCCTGAACGTCCTCCAGGAGAATGACCTTCATGGACACAGCCTCCGTCCACTACTTTCTGCTGCCTTGCCCCCCTCCCTGGTCCGCCGATTGCCACGGCCGCCTACGCGCCTTGCGGCCTCCCGCTCAGCCGACGTCACTGACGCTGACCGAACTGCCCCGGCGACGCAGATGCCTTCGCTTGGGGGCAGTGGTTTCCCTCCCTCAGCTCTCTCCCGATTCTCCGGCATCCTCCTCAGGATAGGGGAACCATGGCTCGCCCCCGATGAAGACGACCTTCCACTCTCCGTCTTCCTCCACAGTCGTGAATCCGCCCGAGGCCGGATCCTCCACCAGCGGAACCGTGACGATCACGCGCCCGTCGACTTCTTCCCCTGCCTCTGCTGCCTCGAGATCGTAGTTCGTCGCCTCTCCGGTCTCGGCGCGCTCGACGAACTCCTGGTAGCTGTGAGCCTCGCGCGATTCCGACGACAGACGCTCGTAGGCCACCTCGAAGTCCTTGCGGTAGAGCGCGTCGACGTAGAGCACAACCGCCTTCTCGGGAGTGCCCACCTCCTCCTCCGGCTCGGGCGCCGGCGCAGGCAGGGGCGGAGCAGGCGAAGGCCGGGGTCGAGGGCCGGAGTACCTCACGGAGATGAATACCAGCGCGGCAAGCAAAAGGACGAACAGAGCGACCGCCACGCGCGCCTTCATCGAGGACCCTCCCGCCCAATGAATGGTACAGCCCGGCTAGCGCGCTGTCAAGAAGAACTGAGACTGGCCGAGCAACGGCTTTTCTGGATCATCCTGTGGATATCTCCCGGCTGTCACACGCCCGATGCCGCCAGCGTAACGGCCCACACCGTGGACCGCGCAGTGATGAAGAGCGTCCGCATCTCGGCCCCGCCGAAGGCGCAGTTCGCGGCCGTCTCGGGTGTCTTGATCTTGCCCAGCAGGTCTCCCTGCGGGCCGAACACATGCACACCATCCCCCGCCGTGCTGTAGAGCCTCCCGGCCGTGTCGACTCGAATGCCGTCCGGGCTCCCCGTGTCGATGGTCGCAAGCACTTCTCCGCCAGACAGCCCAGCCTCGTCGGTCACGCGGAAGCGCCGGATGTGGTGTATGCCTGTGTCGCTATCCGCCACGTAGAGCGTGGTCTCCTCGGGAGAGAAGGCAAGACCGTTCGGCATGGAGAAGTCGCTCGCCAACGGTGTCGGCTCTGCCGCTCCCGGGTCCAGGCGGAACACGTAGTTGGCTGACTGCTCCACCTGTTCGGGCTTGATGCCGTAGGGCGGGTCCGTGAACCAAATCGTCCCATCGCTCCGCACGACCACGTCGTTGGGCGAGTTCAGCTTCCTGCCCTTGTAAGAATCGGCCAGGACCGTGATGCTCCCATCCCGCTCGGTCCGCGTCACCCGCCGGGTGCCATGCTCGCAGGTCACGAGCCGACCCTCACGGTCGACTGTGTTCCCGTTCGCGTTGTGCGACGGACGCCGCCACACGAAGTGTCCTTTGCCTTCCTCCCATCGATAGATCGTATCAGCCGGAATGTCGCTGAAGACCAATCCCCCCTGGTGCCAGGTCGGCCCTTCGGTGAACTCGAAGCCATCCGCAATGCACCGCAGCTCCGAGGCCGAGGCCAGCACCTGTTCGAAGCTCTCATCCACGATCTCGAACCAGTCAGACATAGCGCCACCGTCCCTGCGCGCGCCTGCGCACGTTGCTGTTCGGCCACACTGCCCTGAAGGAATCCGTGTGCCGTTCACACAATATAGCACATTGAGGCATTGGGGGGCCTGGACGGGGCCGTCGGCGGCGGCCGGCGGCTCCTTAGGCTGTGGGCTCTGTCGTCCCCAACCGGAGGCGTTGGTTCAGGAGGAACCCATGGGCGGTCCGCTGTTAGGCAAACTGGCCGAACTCGCGCAGTTGCAGGTTCCCCCTGTGCTCGACGAGAGTTTCCGTCCGGCCGTGCTGGCAAACCGAGCGTTCCGCGAGGCCGTCGCCGACTCTGGACAGGCGACGCCGCTTCGCATTGGGCTCCAGCGCCCGGACGGCACCTCATCGGTCTATGAGACGCAGGTCGTGTCCAGCGGCCACCCCATGGCCGAGCTGAACTTGCCCTATGCCGAGCGCCTGGTCAAGTTCCTCCTCTGGCAGAAGGGCGGTTACCAAGTCACCATCGGCGGTCCGAAGGAGGTCGGGGAGCACATCCGCGACGCCTACTCACCCACAGGCGCCCGCGCCTTCGACGAGGACTTCATGGGGGAGACCACCTACGAGCGGCCATTCGAGGTCGTCATCACCGGCCCCGACAACGTGCCGCCCGCTGAGGAGGTCTCCGTTCCCCTCGGCCGCCACCTCGAAGGCGCTCGGATCGGCTTCGACCTCGGCGCGAGCGACCGCAAGGCGGCCGCCGTCCTCGACGGCGAGACGATCTTCAGTGAAGAGGTCGTATGGGACCCGCGCAACCAGGAAGATCCCAGCTATCACTTCGAGGAGATCATGGCCGGCTTGAAGAGCGCGGCCGAGAAGCTCCCCCGCGTCGATGCCATCGGCGGCAGCTCGGCCGGGGTCATCATCAATAACCGCCCCATGATCGCGTCGCTGTTCCGCGAGGTTCCGCGCAAAGTCTTCAACGCTAAGGTCAAGAACCTGTTTCTCGATATAGCGAAGGAGTGGGGGGTGCCCTTCGAGGTGGCCAACGACGGGGATGTCACCGCGCTGGCGGGTTCGATGTCCCTCAACGACAACGCCGTGCTCGGCATCGCCATGGGCTCCAGCGAGGCCGCCGGCTACGTCAACGAGCAGGGCAACATCACGGGCTGGCTCAATGAGCTTGCCTTCGCCCCCATCGACTACCATCCGGAGGCCCCGGCCGACGAGTGGTCCGACGACACCGGCTGTGGCGTGCAGTATCTGACTCAGCAGGCCGTCTTTCGGCTGGCGCAGCAGGTCGGCATCGAACTCGACGAGTCGGCTCCGCTGGCCGACCAGCTCAAGTCCGTGCAGAAGCTGCTGGAGGCCGGCGACGAGACCGCCCGCAAGATCTGGGAGACAATCGGAGTGTACGCGGGATACGCCATCGCGCACTACGCCGACTTCTACACCATCAAGCACCTGCTGCTGCTGGGCCGCGTCACCTCCGGCAGCGGGGGGACCATCATGATCGACAAGATAAGAGAGGTCTTCGCCAAGGAGTTCCCTGAGAAGAAGATCAACATCCAACTCCCGGACGAGAAGACGCGGCGCGTGGGGCAGGCCGTCGCCGCCGCGAGTCTGCCGGCGACGGGCTAACATCGCCACTGCTGCCACCAGTAACGCCCCTTCGAGTTGCTCACTCGGAGGGGCGTTTCATCTTCGCCGGCCCACGAGCAGTCACACGTGACCAAGACTGACGCGAAGCGGCGGCTACTTCTCTTCGTCGGTGCTCGCGAACGCCTCCCGCGCCGCCTCGTAGACCTCGGCGACGGGGACATCCCTCTCCCTGGCCAGGCGGACGCAGTCCTCGTACTCGGGCGCTACGTTCACCACCTCGTCGTTGAGCCGGCCGATCTTGATACGGACCGGCCCAAACTCCGTCTCGACCTCTCGCCACTCCCGTTCGAGGCAGCGCCGCGCGACCTCCGTCACCCGCACGCCCAGCGTCGTCGTTTCCCGGAACAGGATGTCGCTGAGCGTATCCACCAGCGCCGGCTCGGCGAGCACCGAGACGAGTGTGGCGGGCCGCGACTTCTTCATCACGATCGGCGTGTAGAAGACGTCGAGCGCTCCGGCCGCGAAGAGCTCGTCCATCACATGGCCGAACAGCTCCGGGTTCATGTTATCAATGTTGGTTTGGATCAGCGCGAGCTGCTGCTCCCGGGGCCGGGCTGCCGGCTCGCCGAGGAACATGCGCAGAAGATTGGGATGTGAGAACTCCTTGCTGCCGGCGCCCCAGCCGATGGCCTTGATCGTCATCGGCGGCATGGCGCCGAACTCGCGGCAGGCGGTCGTCAGGATGGCCGCGCCGGTCGGCGTCACCAGCTCCTCCTCGACCGGGCCGCCGTAGCTGGGCACGCCGTGAAGCAGCTCGACCGTCGCGGGCGCCGGGATGGGCAGCTTCCCATGGGCGGTCTTCACCCAGCCGCCCCCGAGCGGAAGCGGCGAGGCGTACACGGCCTCGATTCCGAGCCGATGAAGGCCGCAGAATGCCCCCACGATGTCCACGATCGCGTCGATCGCTCCGACCTCGTGGAAATGGACCTCCTCGACGGAGTGTCCATGCACCCGTGCTTCCGCCTTCGCCAGCCGCTCGAAGGCCCGCCGGGCCGGGCCGGTCACTTCAGGGGGCAGATCGGCCTTGCCGATGATCTCGATGATGTCGAACAGGCCGCGTTGCTTGTCATCGCCCTCGGTCTTGACCGCGACGTGTGTGCCCATGATCCCGCCCCTGCGCACTTCCTCCGCCGCAAGCTCATATCCAGACAGCGGCAGCCGAGACAGGTCCTCGCGCAGATCGGCGACGGTCAGCCCAACATCGACCAGCGCCCCTAGCAGCATGTCGCCGCTGGCGCCCGAGAAGCAGTCGAGGTAAGCGATCATCTTCTTCCCCCCGAGGAGGCGGCGATTCTCACTTCTTTCTCCTGTCGCCTCGGACGAGCACGGCCGCGAAGTAGCCGGCGCCGAACCCATTGTCGATGTTTACCACCGTCACCCCGGCCGCGCAGGAGTTCAGCATCGTTAGCAGCGCCGACAGCCCCTCGAAGGCCGCTCCGTAGCCGACCGAGGTGGGAACTGCGACCACGGGCGCCGAGACCAGCCCACCGACCACGCTGGCCAGCGCCCCTTCCATCCCGGCCACCACGATGATGACCTTCGCCTCCCGCAGCTTGTCGCGGTGGCGCAGCAGGCGGTGCAGGCCGGCCACCCCCACGTCGAAGATGCGCTCGACACGGCAGCCCATCGTCTCCGCCGTCACCGCGGCCTCTTCCGCCACCGGCACATCGGCCGTGCCCGCAGTGACCACGGTCACGGGCTTGGCTCGCGGCGAGGGCCGCGGCGGCCTTCCGATGACGAGGATGCGCGCCGTCTCGTGCCAGGCGACTTCGGGGAACGCCTCCTTCGCCGCCTCATACACCTCCGGGCCGCACCGAGTGGCCAGCGCAACATGGTGCCTGGCGGCGATCCGCGCGGCGATGTCCAATACCTGCTCGACGGTCTTGCCGGCGCAGTAGATCACCTCCGGGAAGCCCGTCCGGAGCTCCCGGTGTGTGTCCACCTTGGCGAAGCCCAGGTCCTCGAAGGGCAGCTCGCGCAGCCGCTCCACCGCCTCCGCCACCTCCACTCGCCCCGCCTTGACGTCGCGCAGGAGGCGGGCGAGTTCCTTCTCCGTCATGACATCGCCTCGCGCAACTGCCGGACCCGCTCGGCCGCAACCTTCGCTCGATCCATGTCCGGCCGGTTGTAGAAGATCGCCCCTCCGGCCACGAAGTCGGTTGCGCCCAGCTGAGCCAGCTCCGCTATGTTGTCTGGCGACACGCCACCGTCGAGCAGGATTCGCGTGTCGCGCCCGCGTTGGCGGATCATCTCGGCCATCTTCTGGAGCTTCTGCTTCGTGGACGGGATGAATGTCTGGCCGGAGAAGCCGGGGTCAACGGACATCACGACCACATAGTCGACATCATCCAGGACCCACTCGATCATCTCCAGCGGGACGCCGGGGCTGAGAGCGACCCCGGGCTGCGCGCCGAGCTCCCGGATCCGCGCAAGCGACCGCTGCAGCTGCCCTCCGGCCTCCGGGTGAATCGCCACCTGGTTTGCCCCGGCCTCGATCACCTGCTCCGCGATGAGGTCGGGCTTCGCCACCATCAAATGTGCGTTGAAGGGCAGGTCGGTCAGCGGCCGCATCGCCGCCACCAGATCGCGGCCGAAGGTGATGTTCGGAACGAAGACGCCATCCATAATGTCGAAGTGCAGGCCATCCACGCCCGCCTCCACAGCGGCGCGCACGTCCTCGGCGAAGCACGTGTAGTCCGCCGCCATGACAGACGCGAAGAGGCGGCGCTTCGACATGGAGATCCTCCCGTTAGTTTGCCGCCCAGAGCGGTCTGCTGCGGGATGTGGCCGGATTATCGATCCCCCGCAGCGATGAGTGACCCTTCGACAGCCCGCCAACCGCGTCCTGCCCTCTCACGGGCGGCCTATGTTCGCCTGCGCCGGCAGCAGGAATCACGCCGCCTGCCGCCAATCTACGCGGTACTGGCTTGGCTGCGTCTGCGCGCCCGACCGGGCGCGTGGGCGACCCCGAGGCGAGCCGACTTACCAACTGCTCGCCGGATCAGGAGGGGGTA
Organism: Candidatus Hebobacteria bacterium; assembly: GCA_029821885.1. Taxonomy (GTDB): domain Bacteria; phylum Armatimonadota; class Hebobacteria; order Hebobacterales; family Hebobacteraceae; genus Hebobacterum. Next base: position 2,303 of record JALGXV010000062.1, on the reverse strand, counting down.
TGAGCACTGCGAAGGAGATCATGGTCAGGGAGGTGGTGAGCACCAGGCCTTCGTGCATGGTGGAAGAGGTCACCCGCGTTCTCTACCACCACGGCATCAGCGGCCTACCCGTGTGCGACGAGAACCACTGCGTCATCGGCATCGTGACCGAGGCCGACATCCTCGGCCGCACGACCGGCCAGGATACCGTCGCCGACATCATGAAGACGCCCGTCTTCACGGTGGCCGAAGAGACGCCGCTCGAAGAGATCGCGGTTCTGCTCACCGAGAAGAGAATCAAGCGTGTGCCGGTCGTGGTCGAGGGCAAGCTCGTCGGCATCGTCTCCCGGGCGGATGTCGTCCGGGCCCTCGCGGGACGGCGGCGCTGAGGCGCGAAGGCGGCCGGTCTGAAGGGCCGGGCCGGCTCGCGGGCGGAGCCCGAGGGCCGCTTCTCAGCTCCCTTGCCTTCGCGCCATGCTCGCCGCCAGCCTGATTGCCGCCACCATGCTCGTCGCGTCGGCGGTGCCCTGGCCGGCGATGTCGAAGGCCGTGCCGTGATCGACCGAGGTGCGGATAATCGGCAGGCCAAGGGTCACGTTCACCCCTGCTGATCGCAGGCCGCCGCCCCGCTTCGCGGCAAAGCCGACCGTCTTCACCGCGATGTGCCCGTGATCGTGCGTCATTGCGACCACGGCATCGAACTCCCCCGCGCGGTGCCGGGCGAAGACGCTATCCGGCGGCAGCGGCCCCGTCACCTCCAAGCCCTCCCCCCTGGCCTGCTCCACGGCGGGAGCGATCTCGCAGATCTCCTCATCGCCGAACAGACCCGACTCACCCGCGTGCGGGTTGAGGCCGGCCACCGCGATGCGCGGCACGGCCAATCCTATCCGCCGCAGGGCCTCATGCGTGAGCCTGATCACCGTGATCACGCGTTCCTGTGACACCAGCTCGCAGGCCTCCCGCAGCGAGACGTGGCCGGTGACGTGTGACACCCGCATGTCGTCGTGCACGAGCATCATCGCCACACGGCGCACACCGCACAGCGACGCGAGCATCTCCGTGTGCCCGGGGTGCGGGATGCCCGCGACTCGAAGCGCCTCCTTATTGATGGGCGCGGTGACGACGGCCGCTACAGTTCCGGCCTGTGCCAGCTCCGCAGCCTTCCGGATGTAGGCAGCGGCCGCCTGTCCGGCGGCTGCGCTGACTTCGGCGAGGGGGATATGCTGGGGATCGGCATTGGCCAAGTCGAGCAAGCACACGGCCGACGTGCACCGGTCGATCTCCTCAACAGTGGTGACAGCATGGGGCTTGAATCGCCGTCCGGCCGCTGCCGCCGCCCGGGCCAGCATGCGCGAGTCGCCGATGACGAGGGCGCGGCATTCCTCGTGCAAGCTCCGGCGCGCCAGCGCTCCGATGACCACCTCCGGGCCAACACCCGCCGGGTCGCCCATCGTCACGGCTAGCAGAGGACGGTCCTCTGACGTCATATCGGCTCCTCCTGCCCCGCCGCCCGGCCTCGCGCATAGCGTATCGACTCGACCAACGCGTCTCTGTTGCCGGCCGCGCCGGGCTTCATGACGACCGGCACGCCGTCGGCGTGACCTCCGATGACGACGCCGGCCGCAATCCCCGGCAGCGCCTCGCCATCCGCATCGATGACACGTACCCCCAGAGTGCTCAGCACCGAGTGAGCCGTTGCCCCACCGCCCACGATGAGCGCGCCCGGGCGACTTTGCTTGACCACGACGAAGGCCAGATGGGCCAGGTGCTCGACCACCAGATCCACGGGCCGCGCGACGTTGGGGAGCGGTCCGACCGCGTACACAATGGCATCCCGGCCGGCCTGCAGCTCTGAGCTGGCCTGAGCGATGGCCGCGCCCAGCTCGGGCACCGTTTCCTCGTCCCAGGAGAGCCCTCCGCACGGAAGGGGGATCGGCTCCGCACCGCAGGACTGGGCCGCCGCCTCCACTTGCTCAGGCAGACGCGAGCTCGAACTGGCCAGCACCGCCAGCGCGGGCATCCCGGCGGACAGCGAGACCGAATCCGCGGCCGTTTGCCCGCGCGTCGCCGGCCCGAGAAGCCGCGCCGCCAGCGCCCGCGCAAGCCCCCCCGATCCGGCGAGCACCGGGACGGGATTGAGCGAAAGGGCCGCCTCGGCTATCGCATCCAAGTCGGAATCCGTCTCGGCGTCGGCGACTGCCACTTGCTCGCGGTCCAGGCATTCGGTCAGGGCGCGCCCCCGTTCCCGCACAGTTTCGAGGGAGCAGAGGCCTATGGCAACTTCCGGGCGGTGCGAGTGTACGATATCCTCAATGTGCGAGCTC
>JALGXV010000310.1 GCA_029821885.1 Candidatus Hebobacteria bacterium | reverse complement strand
GCTCTTCTACAGCAGCCCGGTGCTCTTGCTTGCGCTGCCCGGAGTCTTCCTCCTCGGTCGGAAGTGGCGCGCCGAAGCCGTCGCCATCGCCGCTTCCTACCTGGCGGTGCTCCTCATCCATTCCGGGTATGAGAACTGGACCACCGGAAGCGTGTTCGGCCCGCGCTACCAGATCGTCGCACTCCCGCTGCTGATCATCGCCGCGGCGCCTGCCGCTCAGCGATGGCCGCTGGCGTTCAGAGCGCTGGCGGTGGTGTCGATAGCGTTCATGGCCGCGGTGACCGCACGCAGCCCATTCGTGCGCGAGGACCTGCGCAATCCACTGGGGGCCATTCTGGGTGAGTTCACGTCAGGCAGTCTATTGCACTGGAATCTCGGCATGCCGCGGCCACTCGAGTTAGACGGGCTCGCCAGTCTCGTCCCGTTGGTGATCGTCGTGGCCGCACTGCTTGTCGTGCTTCGCCGGCAGCGCGACTCCTAGCATGAGACGCGAAGAAGGGGAGCCGAGTTGCAGCTCCCCTTCGTTTCCTCCAGCCGCCTCGGCCGGTTAGGTGGGGACTTTGCGGGAGCCGAAGGCGGCGATCGCCTCCTTCATCCGCTCCGGAATGTCAATCCCGGCTGGACAGCGCGTGACACACTCGGCACAGCCCTCGCAGGCGTCCGCGGGCATCCCGAGGCCCTCGTATACGTCCTTGCCCATGGAGCGCTGGTCCTCCGGGTACTGGTTGTGCATGTACAGCGCCCGGAACACCCTCGGAATCTCGATCTCGTGCTCGCACGGCAGGCAGTAGCCACATCCAAGGCAGAGCTGCCCGTAGCGCATCTCCTTCTTCATGGCCGCGATGCGGTCGAACAGCTCTTCGCGAGCTTCGCCCCCCCACTGCGCCGCCGTCGCGACCGCCTTCAGGTTCTCGTCCACCTGCTCGACGCTGATCATCCCCGGGATCACGGTTGTCACGTTCGGGTTCGCGGCGATGGCCCGCAGCGTCCCCGCCACAACCGGGTCCATTCCGTCCACCTTCTCCGTCCCCGGTGGCGACACGAGCGCTCCGCCCGACAGGGGCTTCATGATGATGACGCCCATGTCGTGTTCAGCCGCCAGCGGAATCGCCTCTGGACCCATGCCCTCCTCGTCCAGCGGATTCCAGGCCAGCATGATGGTCTCCCAGATCCCGTCGCGGATGGCGCGGCGGACGGCCTTGTGGTCCCGGTGCATGGTGATGCCGTAGTGCCGGACCTTCCCCTGCTCCTTCGCCTGCTGGAGCGCCTCGAGCGCCCCGCCTTTCTTGACCACCTCGCCATAGACGCTCCCGTCGCATACCCAGTGCGCCTGCCACAGGTCGAGGTAATCGGTCTGCAGGTTCTTCAGGCTCGTCTCCAGGTCGCGCATGGCGCCCTTCGCGCTGCGGGTGGGCGTCTTGGTGGCGATGTAAACCTCGTCCCGCCGGCGCTTGAGCACCGGGCCGATCTTGACTTCGCTGTCCCCGTAGCCGCGCGCCGTGTCGACGAAGTTCACACCGAGGTCGATGGCGTGATCCAGCGCGGCCGCCGCCTGGTCGGCGGAGATGTGGGGGAACTTGATGCAGCCGAACCCGAAGACGGTGACCTCCAGCTCCGTCTTCCCGAGCCGGCGTTTCTCGAGCTTCTGCGACATGATGACTCCTCTCAAATCCCTCGCCCGGTGTCTTCGCAAGGTCATTTAGGCGCGGGGTCGATGTTCCCTTGTGTGGCGAGGGGAAGACGAGGGCCTCCGGCGCGGTCAGCCCGACACACCGACGGCGCGAAAGACGAGAGACTGGATCAAGGCCATGGTCGCGCTGCCAACGATCAAGCCGAGGAAGAATGGCAACGCGCGGCGGTGGGCTCGCAGGCCGCCGTAGCGCAAGAGCAAAGTCTTTGCGCCCCAGGCGATCACCATCGCGGGAAGCATTGAGTCGATGGGATAGCAGAAGGCGAGCGGGAAGGCCACCGGATGGAGAGGCCAGGCAGGGAACTGCAGCTTGATGGCCATGAGGAGCACGGTCCCCCCGAAGCCGACGCCGACCGCCTGCACTCCTCCCCAGTTCGGGTCGGCAGGGCTGCGCAGCCGGGCGTCGGCCTCGGAACAGGCCTCCCTGGCGACGAAGACAAGGCTCCTGTCGATGCGGGCGGTCCCAAGGCCCAGGTCATAGCCGAAGTGCAGGCTCGCCCAGAAGTAGCACAGCATCGTCAGGGGCACGACGGCGATGAGAACCCAGGCCAGGCGCGTGGGGTTGATCGGGGCGCGCTCGGCCATTCGGAGCGCCTCCAGCTGAGCCGGCGCGGGGTTCGGCCGCTGCTCCCCCGTGTACGGTCGAAGTAAGGAGAGCATGGCCACTCCCTGCGACCCGATGGCACGCGTCCCCGGGAACTCGGTCAGGGCGTAGGGTGGCATCGCGCCGTAGAGCTCGGTGTTGGGCGGTCCCAGGTGGGCGCGTATCCGACTTATGGCCATCGCCATGACGAAGTAGAGCAGCAGCCAGCCGGACGCCACCCCGCCCGTCATCCCGGCTCGCGCCAGGAAGTACCAGAGAAAGCCCAGACCGACCACCGCGCCGAGCACGGCCGTCCGGTAGCTGAAGGCCTCTTCGCTGTCGTCGGCGACTGATCGCAGGCCACAGGCCTTCCGCGCCACCTGGATCAGGTAGCCCCGGTCGAGCCACAACACCGAGGCCATCAACGCGAGGTAGCCGCCGATGGTCTGCTGGTCGCCATAGGGGAAGCCCGACCAACCACTGGTCGTCCAGCCCAGGACACGGGACGCCACATACTCCGCCCGCCAGAACAGGTTGAACACGATCATTGAGAAGGCCAAATCCACGGGCATCAGGTAGGAGAGGCCGATCTGCCAGGGAGCCCAGCTCAGGGAGGGGGTGCGGAGCACGTCCCACGGCGGGTTGTTGGCCAGGTGCGCGCCGATGTCGGTGCCGGTGGCGATCCCGGGCAGGGCGGGAATCAGCCGAGACAGCATGTTGAGGAAGACGATGGCAGCCGACAGGGCGAGGCCGACCCACCAGAGGGAGCTTCGGAAGAGCGCGGCCGTCGGCTCTGTCATCTGGAGGGGGAGAATGGTCATCGGGAAGGGGAGCTGCTCTTCCTGAGACCACCGCCGGCGAATGATCACGTTGAGGCACATGGACACCCAGGCGAGCGCCCCCGTCCAGGCCGTCCACCAGAGGATCGGGCGCGCCCAGGCGCGCAGGATGTCGGCGCGGTAAGGCGTCGCATCTCCCAGGAAGAACCCCTCCAGCGCGTCGCGGTTGCCGACGATTAGCCACGTCGGAAGGTTGGGCCAGAGCAGGTGTTCCCATTGATTCTCCGGCCCCGCGTTCCAGATGGGCCAGGCAATGACGGTCGTCAGGGAGGCGCACCAGTCCCAGGGGCTGCAGGTGATGCCGATGGAGACAATGAGCACGGTGTAGGTGGCAATAACCTCGGCCCGGGAGAGGGCCCACGCCGGCCGCCACTTCCGGAGGGCCGCGTTGAGAGCTACGAGAATCGTCAGGCCTGCCACAGCCGGACCAATGAGGGAGTCGAGTGCACCCGCGCCGCCAGCAACCCAGCAGTTCCAGACGCCGAAGAAGACACTCG
>JALGXV010000309.1 GCA_029821885.1 Candidatus Hebobacteria bacterium | reverse complement strand
AGTATCAGCGACACCACGAGACGGCTGTCCATCTCGAAGTTGGTCAGCAGGCGCAGCATTGCCAGAGACTCGGGGCGCAGGTCGTGGGCTTCGTCCAGCAGGATCACGGAGCGCATCCCGTCGGTGCCCGAGGTGTGCTCGAAGGCGTCCTGCAGCTTGCGCACCAGGGCCGGGTAGATGCCCGCCGGCGAGAGTCCACAAGCGGTGGCGATTTCCTTGCACAGGTCACGTTTGGACAGCCCGGTCACCTTGACGTAGCGGACTTGGTAGCGGGTCTCGGGCAAGGAGGAGACCAGCATCCGCAAGGCCACGGTCTTGCCGGTGCCGGCCGGTGCGATGAGAGCGGCACTCATACGCTGGCGGACCGCCTCGGCCAGAGCCTCAGCCGCCTCGGCCTGGTAGGGGAGCACAAAGCGCTCGGCGACGGACAACTCGCGGGTGAAGGGGGTCTTGCGGAAGCCCAACGGGCTCAGGTCTAGGCTCATAGGTCGTTCTCCTTATCCTGCTCATCGCGAAAGCCTCCATCGGGGTCGACCAGCGGCCGCAGGTCGTGGTCGAAGGCCAGACGAGCAGCGGTAGTTGGGATGCCCTCAGTGGACAAAGGCTGCTCATCGCCGACGTAGCGACGGCGCTCGGTTGCGTTGGCGTGTGGGTCAAGTTCGGCCAGCTCCACCATACGACCCTCGTGCAGGACCCAGAACCGGCCGTCCAGGACGTGTCGGGTCACCTGGACCCAGGTGTCGCTCAGGCCACGAGGCGCCTCCCACAGCCCGCCGCCGGCCTTGATTACGTGGTCGGTGGAGCCCTTGCGCGGCTCGTGCACGACGAAGCGGCGGTACAGATCGGCCTCGTCTTCGGGGAAGCGCAGGGGGCGTCCGGCCTCCCAAAGCTGCCTGGGAGGGGTGTTTCCGAGCGTCTCGTGGGGGCTGTCGTTATAGCGGTCCAGGAAGTGCCGAAGCCGCAGGGTGAGGGCCTGGCAGTCGGGATCGACGTCGACGCTGCCGTCCAGGGACCTCAGCAGCTGTTCGCCGGCGGTACGGTTGAAGCGCTCCACGGCGCCGTGCCCCTGGGGGTACTTGGCTTGGCCGTGGATGAGCCAGGCCCCCAGCCCGCCCTGCACCACGGTGAGCGTGTCGTCGGAGATGAAGCCGGGGCCCCGGTCCAGGTACAGCAGGTCCATCAGGCCGTGCTTGCTGACCATGTTGTAGAGCCCATGGAGGAACAGCTCTGTCGACTCCGCGGTACCCACCAGCACGTCCAGCCCGTAGCGGGTTGCGTCGTCGAGGAAGAACAGCGCCACCCGGCGCAGACGGGCGCCGCCGGCTCGAAAGTGCTTGCCATCGGCGAGCACGCACTGCATGCGGTGGGGGTAGCGCCATCTGCGCATGTCGCCCTCGCGTTTGCTGGGACGAGCACGGGTCGGCAAGCCCATCCGCCGGCAGGCCCGCCAAGCCGTGGTCCGGTCGACGGGCAGATCGGCGGCGATGATGCCGCTGGCCTTAGCCCGGCGCAGCAACTCGGGGACCGAGGCCCGTGGGTCACGCTGCTTCTCCTCGCGCAGGAAGGCGACGAGCGCCTGGCTGAGAGCCACGGAGGTTTCGGTGCGCTTGCGGCTGCGGGGCGCCAGGGCCTCGATGCCGTCTCTCGCGTAGGCGGCTCGCCAGCGCTGCAGCGTACGCACACTCACCTGCACAGGGCGACCGTCGGGGTACGCGTGCTGTCGTCCGGCGACCTCGCGAACCGCCTCACTCGACGGCCACCCGCCGAGCACGAGCGCCTCTACCTGGGCAAGCACTGAGTAGCGCAGCAGCGCCTCTGGGGAGACAGCGGGCGGTGGACGGTGTTGATCGTTCATGACCCCGACGGTATCACGGCTTCCGTCACCGCCGCAGCAGGCAAATTCGTGGGTGGAGGACTGCGGCTCTGGAGGGCAGTGGCGCCCGGATGTTCCGAGCGTTCGGAATGGGGGGAAGGGGCTATGATCCAGGTCGTCCGATCTACGTCCCAGCGCTGGGGGTGCCTCTGTGCCCACAGCCCACTGACTGCACCGGCTGCCAGCAGCCGGTCCAGCAGGGAGGCTTGGATGGGGATAGCCAGGAGCACGGTGAGAACCGCCGCGCCACGCCTCCTCCAGCTCCTCGCCCAGATCCTTGCCCCAGTGAAGAGCCTCATCGTCGCCACTGCAAGGCGCGTTGCGATCCGCTCTCGAACCCCGTCGTCCAGAGCCGGATGGACGCCCAGCAGGCGGCCGGCCTGCTCCACTCGACGCCCCTGCGTCCGCCGCCGGCGGGGGTCGTCCCACGGGCTCTCCGATGGCCACCCTTCGCCACCTGCCGCGTCCACAGCGGCAGCGAAGAGCGTCGCCTCCCAGGGGGGCTGCCCCTTCGTAGCGTCCAGCAGCAGCTGTCCCGATGAGCTGTACGGCGCCACAGGCTCGCGCCCATAGGGGAAATGCCCCGGCGGATACAGCGTGTAGCGCCTCTGCGGATGTGCTGAGCAGCCCACCACCGCCAGAGGAAAGCGTGGGCCGGTCTTGCGAAAACGGTAATGATCGACGAAAATAGAGCACGTCTGCGCCCCTGTGGCGAAGACGCAACGCGACGGCAGTTCGGGGCGAAGCACACCATGCTTGTCCGCCTTGTATGTGGTCGTCGCGAACGGGAGGCGTGCCTGGGTTGACAGCCTGCGGGCCACTCAAAGCCTCTCGTGTGCCTCGGCTGGCCGCTGCTACACAGACAGTCGAGGCCGCCAAAATAGTGAAGCCCGTAGCCTTAAACGCTGCGGGCTTCACACTTTAAGCTTACCCTGCCGATACTACCACCCACTGAGCATACCAGGTGAGATCTGTAGTCAGGCTCCTGGTCGCGCAAGACGAATGGAACATAGCTCTCATATCTGTCCAAAGGCAGAGAAGTCGCGAAGCCGCCACGGGAAGAACACCCACGACTTTTAGTCGCGATCACAAGAGCCATCGAGACACCGCAGGAGAGCCTTGTGGAAATGACGGAATTGACGCTCATGTGGAGAAACGGTGGAGAACCTCAATAGTCGTACATAGAGCATCTGAAGCACCAATAGATTCTATAGATACACCGGTTCACCACCGTTTCGCCACAATCGCTTTGAAAACTCCTTCCAGAGAGCTCCTTACCATACCCTTAGAAAGCTTACGCGAAGGAGTTTTCAACAATCCCTTGGAAAACCCTGCTCTGTGTATGCAAACTCAAACAGACCAGAGCGCACTGTGGGAAAACCTAACCTTGCTTCCTTTCACGATGGGTTTTCCACATTACCACAAGGCCTGCGACTGCTGTTTTTTTTGGGGGGGAGGAGAAAGATCGCTCATGAGGAAAAAAGCAAAAAAGCCGACAAGGTGAACATCATCACCACCAAGTTGCCACTTTGATGCTGATGAGCTGAACTGGATTAATGGGATTAATGGGAAGTGGCAGTTTTAATCCCGGAATGGTGATCAACGGAATACGTAATGGGGCGATTAGTTGATACTGTTTGCACCTACGCCATCACGTCTGCAACCAGAACGCTTTCAAGCCGTCCTTGGGCGCGCAACGTAATACCAGGGATGGCTCCCGAGGTCTTGAGCCGGCTGC
>JALGXV010000308.1 GCA_029821885.1 Candidatus Hebobacteria bacterium | reverse complement strand
TGTCGCAGCTTGGCTCGCCGTCGATCTGGGCATCCCCGTGTTCGCGATCAAGGGAGAGGACGGCGATACCTACTACCAACACGTGGAATCGGTGATCGCCGCCAAGCCGCACATATCGATGGACGATGGATGCGATCTCGTGTGCACCCTCCACGCGCACCATGCCGACCAGCTCGCAGACATGCTCGGCGGCTCCGAGGAGACGACGACGGGCGTGGTTCGACTGCGGGCCATGGAGAAGCAGGGGGCACTGCACTACCCCGTGATCGCGGTCAACGACGCGAACACCAAGCACCTCTTCGACAATCGGTACGGGACCGGCCAGAGCACGATAGACGGGATTATCCGAGCGACCAATATCCTGCTTGCCGGGCGGCGCGTAGTCGTCTGCGGCTATGGCTGGTGTGGTCGTGGTGTTGCGATGCGCGCCAAGGGCATGGGTGCAGTCGTGGCGATATGTGAGGTCGATGCCTTGCGGGCCCTCGAGGCCGCCATGGATGGCAATCTCGTCATGCCGATCGCGGAGGCCGCGAAGTGGGGCGAGGTATTCGTGACCCTGACCGGCGACTGCTCCGTTCTTCGCCGGGAGCACTTCGAGGTCATGGGAGACGGCGCGGTGCTGGCGAACTCCGGTCACTTCGACATCGAGATCGACATCCCGGCGCTGCGCGAGATGTCGCAGTCGGTTCGCCGCGTTCGTCCCATGGTCGATGAGTTCACGCTGCCGGACGGCCGCCGGCTCTACCTGTTGGGAGAGGGAAGGCTGGTGAACCTCGCAGCCGCCGAAGGACACCCCGCCAGCGTGATGGACATGAGCTTCGCCAATCAAGCCCTCACCGCCGCCTACCTGGCTGAGAACGGAAGGTCTCTGGAGAACCGGGTCTATACGGTGCCACGGGAGATAGACGAGGAAGTGGCACGCCTCAAGCTCGCTTCCATGGGCATCGAGATCGACTCGCTGACGCCCGAGCAAGAGAAGTATTTGGCTGACTACCAGATCGGTACCTAGCCGTACGCCTAACGGGGGCTAGCCTATGGAGGCGATGGCCAGGCCCTATATCGCCGTCGTCCTCGCGTTCCTTATCTCCGTCCTCGCGCCCTCCCTGGCCGGGCCTCGACTACGTCGGCTGGCCCGGGAGGAGTTGACGCCCGGGCTGCGGCCGCGCCGCCAGTGGGCGATTTCCGGCGCGAGCGTCACGCTGTCCATCGTGCTGCCACTGCTGCTGCTCGCGCGCGGCTCGTCCGAGGTCGCGGCCGTGGCCGCACTTGCGGTAATGGGCGGCACGGCCGGCCTGCTGAACGACATCCTGGCCCTATCGCGTATCGTGCTGCTCCTCATGGCATTCGCGATCGCGGCCGCGGGGGTGTCCCTCGGCCTCGTCATCGGCGAGGTCAAGCCTCCGTTCACCACCCAGATGGTTCAGCTTGGGCCGTGGGCACTCCCCGTCAGCGTGTTCTGGATGTTGGCGGTGGCCTACGCTGTTGTCCTGCTGCGGCGACTGCCCCGGCTTGCGCCCGGCGTTGTCGCGATGGTTTCGGCAACGCTTGCCATCGCGGCCCTATCTGTCGGTCCCTCGGGCTCAGCTTCGATGGCGGGAGCCATGGGCTTCATCGTGGTGGCGGGGGCGAGTGGCGCACTGAGACGGGATTACCCCGCGCTTGGCAGTTCTGCGCACTGGGCAATGGGCTTCGCACTCGCAGGCATCACGATCGTTGGCATGCTCAAGAACACAGCCTTCCTCGTTCTGGGCGTCCCATTGCTGGCCCTGGGCGTGCCGGTCGGAGAGACGACATACGCCATGATCTACCGTGTTGGGCGAGGTCGGCAGGGGCTCGCCCTGGGCCAGCGCTGGGAGCTGTTGCATGAGACACTCATTCGCAGCGGACTGAACCCGCGGCGCACGACGCTTCTGTTTCACCTTGCCACTCTATACCTGTGTGCCGTTGCCTTGGCCCTGGTGCGCATGGTGGAGGTGACGTTCCTCGTGAAGTCGGCCATCCTGCTCGTGTCTCTGGCTATTGGCTTTGCCCTCTTCTTCATGCTGGCCCGGATATGGTCGGAACCTCTTGACACCGCGGATGACCGCGTGGCGATGCTGGGCGTTCCGCTGGCCCGGATCGACATGGAGGCGGCACTGGCGCGGGTGGACCAGTTCGTGCAGGAGCGGTCCCCCCACATGGTTGTCACCTCCGATACCCCCAGCATAGTCCGCGCCCAGGATGACGCGGAGTACCAGGAGATCGTCCGGGGCGCGGACATGGTGACCGCCGATGGCAGAGGAGTCGTGTGGATGGCGCGAGTGCTCGGCCTGCCCGTCAGAGAGCGGGTGTCCGGCGTGGACCTCGTGGAGAGGATCTGCGAACGGGCGGAGCAGAAGGGATATTCGGTGTATCTGCTGGGCGCGCTGCCGGGCGTAGCCGATGAGGTCGCCCAGAGACTCCGGACTCGCTGCCCAGGCTTGAGAGTGGCGGGGGCTGACCACGGGTACTTCACGCCCGAGGAGGAGCCGAAAGTCGTTCAGCGGATCGCGGAGGCCAAGCCGGATATCCTGTTCGTGGCGTTGGGGGCACCGAGGCAGGAGAAGTGGATACGCCGCCACATGGACGACCTGCGGGTGCCGGTGGCCCTGGGCGTGGGCGGGGCCTTCGATGTACTGGCGGGCCGGGTAAGGCGCGCGCCGAAGTGGATGCAGAGGGCGGGCCTTGAGTGGCTCTACCGCGTGGCCCAGCAGCCCAGGCGCCTCCTGAGGGTGTGGGCCCTGCCGCGACTGGTATGGATGGCCCTGTGGGAGGCCCTTCGTCGCAGGTCGTGATGGCCGCGGCTGGCTCGGCCCTCCGGCCGGCGAGGAGTGGGTGTGGACCTGAAGGCTTTGCAGCGCAACTGGGACGAACTCGGCAGAACGGATCCTCTCTGGGCCGTGCTGACCGCGCCCGGCAAGCGCGGCGGCGGGTGGGACTTGGGCGAGTTCCTCCAGACGGGTGTTGAGACGGTGGACGCGCTCATGCGCTATATTGAGGGGCTCGGGGTCGGGGTGGGCCGAGGAAGGGCCCTGGATTTCGGCTGTGGCGTGGGGCGACTGACACAGCCGTTAGCGCGCTACTTCGAGGAGGTCGAAGGCGTGGACATAGCGCCGTCCATGGTTGAGCTCGCGGAGCGCTACAACCGCCAGGGAGGGAAGTGCAGGTTTCACGTCGACGCAAGCGGGGATCTCAGCATCTTCGTCGATGAGAGCTTCGACTTCGTCCTTTCCCTTATCACATTGCAGCATATGCCACCCGCCCACGCCGAGCGGTTCATCGTCGAGTTCCTCCGAGTGCTGCGGCCGTCCGGGGTATCGATCTTCCAGACGGCAGGCGAGCCGACGCTGCAGCGGCGATCTGCCATTGCCGCCGCGCGCCGAGTCCTGCGGCGGCTTGTGCCCGAGCGGCTGATTCTGCTCTATCGGAAGCTCCGCTACGGACATCTCATTGACATGTACGGGATGCGGCCCGACCAAGTGCGCACGCTGGTGGAGGGAAACGGCGGAGAGATAGTCGATATCGTGCAGGACACCAGCGCGGGCGGCGGATGGACGAGCTTCCGATACTGCGTCCGTAAGCGCGAAACCGATGGCAGGGGGGAGAT
>JALGXV010000307.1 GCA_029821885.1 Candidatus Hebobacteria bacterium | reverse complement strand
CCCGCCCGTGTCACCGGCTCGCCGGCGCCGCACGAGACGCTCGACAGCACGATCATCCCGGCCGCGATCACCGCCATACCCGCCGCGAAGGCGGCCCCGCACCGCGTTGCTACCGACCAGTTGATCCTGCCGCGCATGTGTGACCTCCTCTCCCGCCGCTCTCGCCAATCCGGGGCCACCTTCCGCAGCCGCGGGCTTCGACCTCTTCGCCGCTGAGCGGCCGTCAAGCGGCCGGCGGCGGCTTGAGGCAGATGAAGGTTGTGGCGTCTTCCGGCGTCTTGCCCGGCAGCTCCTTCACCTCGAAGCCCGTCTCTCTCAGGAGAGTGAGCAAGGTCTCGGTCGGGAAGAGGCCGCAGACGTGGCGGTCGGTCTCGATCTCCAGCTTCCCGCCGCGCCGGATCAGGTAGACGAAGGTCGCCTCGATGGTGGTGTCGCTCGGGTCGGGGTCATAGTAGTTCTCGATGAAGACGATCTCGACATCGCCCTCGCGGCCCACCTGGTGCTCGACGTGGTTCTGCCTGTACATCTCCGGTTTGATCCCCTCATAGGTGACGAAGACTCCGCCCGGCTTGACATGGAGGAAGGCGGTCTGGAAGGCCGCCCGCAGGTCGTCTTCGGCGAGCATGTAGTCGATGGCATCGAACATGACCACCGCGTCGAAGGACTCCCCCAGCCTCAGGGTGCGCATGTCGCCGGTGAGATAGGTGGCCTCCGGGTTGCGGCGCTTCGCCAGCGCGAGCATGTCCTCGCTCATATCGGCGCCGGTCAGGCGGAAGTGCTTCTTCAGCGTCCAGTCGTTGTGCCCGCCCCCGCAGCCCAGGTGCAGCAGCGTCTCCGCCTCGATCTGCGAGTGCTCCCGGATGAGCGCGGCGAACTGCTCGCTCTCCTCGACATATACCTCCGGCGCGCTGATGATCGGCCACGTCCACGCCAGATCGCCGTAGAGCCGGCGTTGGTCCTTGTCGGATGGCCCCGTCATGCCACCGGCTGACTTCGCAAGGCAGAGGCTTGCCTCCTGCCCAGGCCTTTCGCCGTCTCCAGTAGGGCAGGAGCCTTGGGCGCCTCCGGCGTCGCGTCTCCTGCCCCAGTCGTTCGCCCTATGGACCGGCCTCGGTCTTCGCCCGGGCCGCGCGATACCAATGGAGCGCTGTCAGGCAGAACCAGGTGCCGACGAGGGCAGCGACAATCGGACGGAGCATGGTCGCAGGCAGATGGAGCAGCGGCATGTACTGGTAGGCGCCGTACTTCATGAGAAGCAGCGCTTCGGCGACCTCGACCGGGAGCAGGAGTAGGAGTCGAACCAGACTGAGCAGCAGCAGGAGACAAACACCCACGGCGGCCCAACGACCCACCGTCACGACGCTGCGCCGGAGCGCCCGCCCCAGGCCGACATCATCGCTCACGATGGCGCACCACGTCAGCGCGAGGAAGAAGCTGACGATCGTGATCGCGAAGAAGTGGAGCCGCGCCAGGATAGTGGATTCCGGCGAGGACCAACGCTCTACAATCATGAGCGAGGGTGCCCTGTAGAGCGCGGTGACGATGGCCAGAAGAAGGAACAAGCGGAGCCAGTAGCGCCGGCCGTCCCGACCGAAGTCCAACCACGCGACAGCATCGCGCTCCACCGCGCTCCTCGCCGCGCCGAAGAACCCGCCCAAGATGAAACTGCTCACGGCCAGCCCGAAGAGGTACAACCCGAAACGCAGCGGCCAGTTCGCTGGCACGCGGGCCGGCGCGTCCTCGCCAGGTCGCGCTGGCCGCTGTGCCCCTATCTCAATACTGCTCGCCGTCCCCTGGTAGTCCAGCCAGGGGACCGGCACCGCTACTTGCTCCGCTGCCAGCGCGACCTGGGGATGAAGGAGCCTAAGCCGGAGGCTCCACGGCAAGAGATTGACGATGTCGCGAAGCTCAAGATCGTTCGAGGTCGCGGTCTGCCGCGTCTCGGGGAAGAGGCGCCCGTATGCGGCCCACCATGCCATCTTCTCGCCGCCCTTGACGAGCGCGAGCAAGAGCGGCACGACCAGCAGCGCGCGATGTCGCCGCAGCACCCGCCAGCCCCCGGCCGCGTGAGAGAGGGCCTCCAAGATCGGCCGTTGCGCCGCGCGCAGGAGACGGACGGCGATGGCGCGGGCCGCCTCGAAGCTGTCTTCGGAAGGGGGCGGGGGTCCGTCCTGCAGCGCGGCCTCGCACTTCGCGCACGTCTCCATCCCCTCGCGGTATTCGGCTCCGCACACTGGACACCACGGCATGGCTGGTGCCCCCCCTTTGCCGCTTTCCGTGGACTCCCCCCATCCTCCCACGCCAAGCGGCCCTCGTCAAGGGTGGTCTGAGTAAGGGCGACCGTAGGGCAGCCGCTTCGGCAGCAAGCTACCGAAGCAACGCAACGGGTCAGAAGTTGACGCCCGCTGGCGGGCCCGGACTCGTGGCCGTCGGCTGCTGTCCTCATGCGCAGCGATGTGATCGTTGCGGCTCCGACAACGCAGCTGCGTTGAAGCCTTTGACGATCAGCCACACGGCGAACACCATTTCCTGTGCGGCTATCGGAGCATCCAACACCATCTGGGTGGCCGAAGAAAGGTCGAGGCCATAGATCACCATCACGCGCGCCGCCAGAATCAACGCGGCGCCGACAAGACCCCACACGGACAACCATCGAGGCACGAGCCTCGCCTGATACAGCACAAAGTTCAGTAGCAAGGCACCCAGGCTGAAGGCCGTGAAAGCCAGGGCCGCCTCGTCCCAATCGTGCGCAGCCAGCAGCAGGCCGCCCAAGGTCTGGAAGTGGGAATCGGGAGGCGCGCCCGCGGCGACGAATTTATGACTCACTTTCACGAGTGTCAGCAAATGCATGGTGCCGATGGCGAAGAGCACGGCCTCTATGGACCTGGCAGCGACATACCCCAGAGCCAAGCGTTCGCTGAACCGTCTCAAGACGGGGTAGATGGCCACCGCAATTCCCACAACTGCGATGTGATTGATGAGCTCAAAGAGAGCTCCCGTCGCCACTCGGTTTTCGCTGAGAGACGCCTTGGTGAGGTAATCCGGAGCACCGAGAACCGGCTCCAAAAGCACGACAGCCAGTGACATGGCACCCGTCGCGACTATGAACAGGGCTCCCACAACGCGTGCGGCAGTTCGGTGTGTCATCACATTCAATCTTCCGATGGTGTCCCGAGCTTAGTTGAAGGCGGTGGCCCCGGGGTGTCTTGTCGTTAGCTCGCTTTCCTCATTTCGGCAACTCCTCGGTGCTCTCGCGCTATGGGCGAACCCGAGACGGGAGACCATGCAACTGCAAAAACGGGTCTGGGGAGATGACGCATTGGTCTCGTAGTGTACCAGAACTAGTCCGAGCCTCGAAATGTCCAGGCATCTCCCGGTATTGCGGCGTCTCCGTTGCTTCGGTAGCGTGCTCCCGAAGCTCATGACCTCCCCCATCCTCCCACGCCAACCGGCCCTCGTCAAGCGTGTGGCTCTGTAAGGGAGAAAGGCACGCCCTGGAGAGAAGGGGCAGGAGGCCCCTCGGCTTCGCTCGGGCTAAACAAGCTCCTGCCCTACAGGAGAGGCGCTTCGGCAGCAAGCTACCGAAGCAACAGAACGGCCGGGGCAGGACACGGAGGTTGGCTTTCGGGCTGAACCC
>JALGXV010000306.1 GCA_029821885.1 Candidatus Hebobacteria bacterium | reverse complement strand
GGAGGTCGATCGGGCGCTGCGGCAGACGGTGCTCCATATCTATAGCGATGAGCATCCGTGGGGACAGGTCCAGTCGCCGCTGGGCGACTTCTTCGGCGCCGCACCCGGGATCAACCCCTACCAGTCGCTCCCGTTCACCGTGCTGCCGGACGGGACGATGATCTGCCGGTTCGTGATGCCCTTCGAACGGTCATTGAAGATCCGTCTGGAGAACCTGGGCGACCAGCCCGTCGCGATCACAGGCTCGGCTCATCCTGTAGCCTACGATTGGGACGAAGAGCGCTCGATGCACTTCCGCGCCCGCTGGCGGGTCGACCACGACGTGATCGCGGATCCGGCGGCGGTCCAGGATCTTCCCTTCCTGTTGGCTGAGGGGCAGGGCGTGTATGTGGGCACAACATCCCTCCTGCTCAATCCGAACCCCGTCCCGACCCCGTACGGCAACTGGTGGGGTGAGGGGGACGAGAAGGTCTTCGTGGACGAGGATCTGCGGCCCTCTCTTTTCGGAACGGGCTCGGAGGACTACTACAATTACTCCTGGTCGTCGCCCGATATCTTTGCATTCCCCTACTGCGGGCAGCCTCGCAACGATGGGCCCGGCAACCGCGGCTTCGTCACCAACTACCGCTGGCATGTGCTCGATCCACTCCCCTTCGTCGAGCGCATCGGCTTCTACATGGAGCTTTACAGCCACGAGCGGACCCCGGGGCTGTCCTACGCCCGGATCGGATACCACTACGGCCGACCCGGGGTGACCGACGACCATGTCGCCATCATGCCCGACGACGTGCGTGAGTTGCGCCTTACAGAAGGATGGACGCCGGCGGCCCGCATGGGAGCCCGCAACTCCGCCTTCCACCAAACCGAAGAGCTGTTGACCGGCGCGCAGTTGTCCTTCGAAGCGGGACGGCTCTATGCCGGAGGGCAGCTGCCGATCTGGCGACCCGAGGGGCCCGGCGACGTGCTGAGACTCGGCGTGCCGGTGACCGCCGATGGGGAATACCGCATCCACTTCGTCGCCCGCCTGGACCGGAAGGGAGGTACGGTGCAAGTGAAGTGGAACAGCGAGCCGGCGGAGTTGCACACGGATGCCTCGACCGTCGATCTTCATCGACCCCACAGAACTTTATTGCGCAATTACACACTGCGACAGCAGCAACTCACCGCTGACACCCACAGTCTCGAGTTCGTGTTCGAGGGCGCGCCCGAGGAGGTCGGGCGTCCGGAGCTCGGCATCGACTTCGTCTGGGTGCAGAAGATCGAGTGAGGAGACGAACATGCCGCTCCGCAAAATCTTATTGCTCTTCATCTCTATGTGCGCGCTCGCCGGTTTCGGCTGCGGCTCGGAGTCGCGCCAACAGCACGCCGGTACGCCCGAGGATCCCTGGGTCATCGGCATGAGCCAGTGCAACCTGGGCGAGCCGTGGCGCGTGCAGATGGACGCCGACGTCAGGGCGGCCGCTGCGGACTACGACAACCTGAGGGTGATCTTCAAGGACGCCCAGAACAGCTCGCTCGTCCAGCGCGCGCAGGTCGAGGAGTTCGTCCAGCAGGGCGTCGACCTGATCATCATCAGCCCCAAGGAAGCCGCGCCGCTCACTCGGCCGGTGGCCGAGGCCTACCAGGGGGGAATACCCGTGATTGTCCTCGACCGCGAGGTCCAGGGCGACCAGTACACCAGCTTCATCGGAGCCGACAACGTAAGGATCGGCCGGGAGGCCGGTAGGTGGATCAGAGAAACGCTGGGCGGGAGGGGCAGGATCGTCGAGCTCAAGGGTCTCATGACGTCGACGCCGGGCCAGGACCGGAACCAGGGATTCCTCGAAGGCCTGGAGCTCGATCGGTATCCCGGGCTGCAGGTTGTCTTTGCCGGCGAGATGCAGTGGCTCGAGCCCAACGCCCGCCGGGAGATGGAATCGGCGCTGGCCACCAACTCCGAGATCGACGTGGTCTACGCCCACAACGATCCAGGTGCCCACGGCGCCTGGCTGGCGGCGCGCGCCGCCGGTCGAGAGAACGACATCATGTTCGTGGGCATCGACGCCTTGCCGCACGAGGGACAGCAGTACGTCGGGCAGGGAATCCTCGACGCGACGTTTCTCTATCCCACCGGAGGCGAAGAGGCCATCGAGCTCGCCCTTCGCATCCTCCGGGGTGAGGAGGTTCCGGAGAAGATCGTCCTCGGGACGCGGATCTTCACCCAGCAGAACGTCGGCGCAGGCGGCCAGCCGATCAACTAGAATGATCCAGGAGGAACGAACGTGAAGCAGCGAATCGCTCTGTTCTGGCCCGGCGACGGCCGGGAAAAGCCCAACGAGCTGGCCCTGCCGAACATCAGCGAGGCGACTCGGCAGATGGAGGCGGCGCTCAAGAGGCTCGGGGTGGAGCCTTACCTGGTGGAGGGCTTTCTCACCAAGCCGCACCACGCGATCGAGAAACTCGGGCCGATCGAGGACCCAATGATCGGGATCTGCGTCCACTGGTTCTACGGGCCGCACACCACCGAGGGCGTGGTTGGGAAAGACAACCCGCTGCTCCTCGCCTCCAACTTCTCTGGCCAGTGGCCGGGCCTGGGCGGGCTGCTGAACACCGGTGCCTGCCTGGAGAGTCTGGGCAGGAAGTTCTCCCGCGCCTGGACCGACGCTCCCGACTGGACGGCGGCAGAGAGTTTCATGGCGCGGCTCGAGGAATGGTGCACAACCGGGCTGATCGCCTACGGCGAAGAAGACATCGCGTATAGCACCCCCGTCTCGAGCGAGGCCGCTGAGTTGGCCACGAAAGTGGCGCAGGGCTTCCAAGACCGCCGCGCCCTGATCCTGATGCTCGGCGATACCTCCATGGGCATGATCAACGGCTACTTCGGGCCGCGACTGCTCAACCGCCACGGTTTCACCGAACACAAGGTGGACCAGGCGTGGATTATCGACAGGGGCCGCGGCATCGACGCTGCGCGTGTCGATGCCGCCTTCGCCTTCGTCAAGGAGAACGGCGTGATGTTCCACTGGGGTGAGGCTGGCGCCGAGGACTTCACCGAGTATGCCACGCGCGAGCAGCTGCGCGACTACCTGGCCGTGCTGGACATGGTAGAAGAGTACAAGGCCGACTGCCTGGGATGGCAGTACCAGCTGGGGCTGCTCCCTCTACGCCCACCGTCGGACTTCGCGGAGGGGTTGCTCAACTCGGCCTGCCGGCCGGAATCGAACGGCGACACGGTGGTCTGTGCCACCGAGGCTGACCAGGGCAACGCGGTCCCCATGGAGATGATGAAGCGCCTGCTCAAGGCCAAGGGTCTGCACCCGGCGGTAATGTTCCACGACGTGCGCTGGGGAGGTGAGCACGAGGGACGGTTCCTTTGGGTCCTGCTCAACTCGGGCTCTTGTAGCGCCTATCCGTTCAGCCTCAATCCCGACACGCTAGAAGGCGTCCACAGCTACCGGCAGCCGGCGCTCTACTTCCCCGTCCCGGGTGGCACGTTCGCCGGCGAGAGCCTGCCCGGCGCGATCACCTGGTCGCGCTGCTATATAAAGGACGACGTCCTCTGGATGGACATCGGGCGAGGTGAGGTAGTGAAGCTGCCGCCCGAGAAGCGCGACGCCTGGTGGGAGGGAACGACGCGCCAGTGGCCCTTCATGGCAGCGGACCTGGGCATTGGGCGCGACACGCT
>JALGXV010000061.1 GCA_029821885.1 Candidatus Hebobacteria bacterium | reverse complement strand
ATGGAGCTTCACAAGCTCCCCCCGCTGCGTCATTGGCGAGAGGGAGTCAGGAGCTACGTGAGGGAAGCTGTGTGATGTCGAAGGCGAACGATTACAAGAACACTCTCAACCTGCCGAAGACCGGATTCCCCATGCGGGCGAGCTTGCCGGAACTGGAGGCCCGCATCCAGCGCTTCTGGGAGGACATCGGTCTCTACCGGAAGGTCCAGGCCCTCAGGAAGGGCTGCCCCCAGTACATCCTTCACGACGGCCCGCCGTTCTCTAACGGCGACATCCATCTCGGGCAGGCGCTCAACAAAGTCCTGAAGGACGTCGTGGTCAAGTACAAGACCATGCGTGGGCTCGACTCTCCCTTCGTCCCGGGCTGGGACAACCACGGGCTGCCCACCGAGATCGCCGCCATCCGCACCTTCGAGATCGACCGCCATAAGATAGATCCAAGGGGACTCCGCGAGCGGTCGGCGGAGACCGCGCGCCACTACGTTGGGGTGCAGCGGGACCAGTTCCGCCGGCTCGGCGTCCGGGGCGATTGGGATAACCCATACCTCACGATGGACCCAGAGTATGAGGCAACCGTCCTCGAGGTGTTCCACAGCTTCGTGGCGCGAGGCTGCGTGTACCGCGGGCTGAGACCCGTCCACTGGTGCCCCGAGTGCGAGACAGCGCTGGCCGACGCCGAGCTCGAGTATGGCGAGGCCACCTCTCTGTCCGTGTACGTGAGATTCCCCGTTGTCGCGCTTTCGGGGGACGCGTTCGGCAAGTTGCCTGCCGTGGGGGCGGTTTCGTTCGCCGTGTGGACAACCACACCGTGGACCTTGCCCGCAGACGTGGCGGTGGCGGTCCATCCCGATCTGGAGTACGTGCTCGTCAAGACGCCCGAAGAGCACCTGGTCATGGCTCGCGGGCTTGTGGAAGCCACGATGGGGGCGCTGGGCGTGGAGCGATACGAGGTCGTGGCCGCCGCGGCGGGCGCGGCCCTCGAGGGCAGCGAGCTGCGCCATCCGTTCGAGGAGAGGAAGATTCCTGTAGTGCTTGCCGACTACGTGACGCTGGAGCAGGGGACCGGGTGTGTGCACACGGCGCCCGGCCACGGCCGGGAGGACTTCGAGACCGGTCAGAAGTACGGATTGCCGACCCTGCAACCTCTCGACGAACGGGGCGTCTTCACCGAGGAGGGAGGCGCCTTCGCCGGACTTCCGCACGCCCAGGCCGATCCGAAGATCGTTGAGGAGATGGAGCGGCGAGGCACGCTGGTCAAGGCCGACAAGTACACACACCAATACCCCCACTGCTGGCGCTGCGATTCGCCGGTCATCTTCCGGGCGACCAAGCAGTGGTTCGTGGATCTTTCCAAGTTCACGGGGCAGGCCCTCGAGGAGGTGGAGCAGGCGACATGGGTTCCGCCCTGGGGCCGGCTTCGCATCCGGGGCATGATGGCGGAGCGTCCGGACTGGTGCATCTCCCGCCAGCGGGCCTGGGGGATACCCATACCGACGCTCTACTGCCAGGAGTGCGGGTACGAGCTGCTCAGCCTCGATGTGATAGCGCGGGCCGTTGAGCTGGTGCGCAAGAGCGGCTCGGCCGCTTGGCACACGACCCCGGCCGATGAGCTTGCTCCCGCCGGAACATCGTGTCAGCAGTGCGGGGGCACGCGGTTCCGCCGAGAGCAGGATATCTTCGACGTCTGGTTCGAATCAGGCTCCAGCCACGCCGCCGTGCTGAAGACGCGGGCCGACCTGAGATGGCCGGCAGATCTCTACCTGGAAGGTCATGACCAGTACCGGGGTTGGTTCCAGCTCTCGCTCTGGAATGCTCTCATCAGCCAGGGGGGCAGGCCCTACCAGACCGTTCTGACCACCGGCTTCGTCCTCGATGCCGAGGGTCGAAAGATGTCCAAGCGGCTCGGCAACGCCATCGACCCACAGGATGTGGTGCGCGATCTGGGGGCGGAGGTGCTGCGGCTCTGGGTCTCATACGTCGATTTCAAGGAAGATATGCCCACCGGGCACGACATCTTCGACCAGGTGGTCGACGGCTATCGGCGGCTGCGCAATACGCTGCGCTTCATGCTGGCGAACCTGTTCGATTTCGACCCCGACGGCGAGGCCGTGCCGAGGGCTGAGATGAGAGAGGTCGATCGCTGGGCCCTGCACCGGATGGCGGGGCTCCTGGGGCGTCTGACAGCCGCCTACGAGCAATTCGAGCTCCACCAGGTGTACCACCGCGTACACGAGTTCTGTGCCGTAGAGCTCAGCCAAATCTATCTTGACTTGCTCAAAGACAGGCTCTATACTTACCCGCCAAAAAGCGTGGACCGGCGCTCCGCGCAGACTGCGCTCTGGGTGCTGGCGACGAGTCTGGCGAAGGTCCTCACGCCTATTCTGAGCCACACGGCGGAGGAGGTCTGGCAGCACCTCCCCCCGTGGGAGGGCAAGGAGGAGAGCATCCAACTGGCCGCGTGGCCGGATCTCTCGGAGTGGCGGGACGAGGAGTTGGGAGAGCGGTGGCGGCAGGGGATGGTGCCCTACCTCGAGCAGGCCGACCGGGCGGTGGAGCAGCTTCGCCAGCAGAAGGTCGCCAAGCAACCGATGGAGGCGGGGCTGACGCTTTACTGTAGGGAAGAGCGGTGGCAGGCCCTCGTGGAGGCGCTCGGTCCGGACGAGTTGGCGGCCGCGAGCGGTGTCTCGCAAGTGGCCTACGGCGGGCCGGTGGAGGAGGCTCCACCCGATTGCTATGAGGCGGATGGGGAAGAGCCGATGCGGATTGCGGCGCGCCGGCTCGAGGACGGCAAGTGTGAAAGATGCTGGCGCCGACAGCCCTCGGTTGGCAAGCAGGAACGTCATCCTGGGCTTTGCGCCCGTTGTGTGGAATATCTGACCTCATAGCTGGCGCCGGAGTTTCGCGGAGGGGTGCTGGGGTAAGAATAGGAAGCGTCCGTTATCCAGGTTGGGAATCGATGTTGAGGGAAAGGACTGGGGAAGGATGGCTGTGAAAGCAGCGGTCAAAACCAGGAGCAAGAAGAAGCCGAAGGCTAAGGCGAAGGCCAAGACCGGAAGCAGAAGCGCGAGACGGACCCGCTCCAAGGCGACGGCCGCCGCCGGCGAGATGGAGAAGTTCCGCGAACAGCTGCTGGCGGAACAAGCTCGCCTGGAAGAGGAGCTCCGCGAGATCGAGAGGCGAGCGGCCCGCGCGGACGAGTCCGATCGGGCGAATGAGCTTTCGTCCTATGACGACCATCCCGCCGACCTGGCCTCGGAGACATTCGAGCGCGAGAAGGACCTCGCCATCGGCGAAAGCGTCGAGCACATGCTCCACAAGGTGATCAGTGCCCTGGAGAAGATCGACCGCGGAACTTACGGGCGCTGTGACGCCTGCGGGAAATCCATCAAGAGGGCTCGCCTGAAGGCGCTGCCGTTCGCCACCCTTTGCCTGGGCTGTCAGGATAGGCTGGAGAACTAGTCGTGCCGGCGTCCGCCGCACGGGGACGCCTTCTTCTTCTCTTCGCTGTCGTTTCCATCGCCACGTTTGCCCTCGACCAGGCTGCGAAGGCTGCCGCCGAGCGGCATCTCGAGCCCCACCTGTCGGTCCCGGCACTGGGGGGACTGCTGCAGCTTACCCTCACGCACAATGTGGGCTCCGCCTTCGGCCTGATCAGCCAGAGCTGGATACCTATTGCTTCAAGCGCCGCTGTGTGTGTGGTAGTATTGGCGTACGCGCTGGCCGGTGGGCTGACCGGCGCCCCCGGGCGTGCCGTCGCCCTGGGGCTAGTCGTCGGCGGGGCCCTTGGCAATCTCCTCGATCGGCTCCGCACCGGCGGAGTCATCGACTTCATCGACGTGCGGGTGTGGCCGATCTTCAACGCGGCGGATATCGCGATCACCGTCGGCGTTGGGCTATTGGCCCTGCAGGTGCTGCGCCGACGCCGCCACAGCTAGGGTATAGCCATGTATCCCACGCTCTTCGAGATCGGGCCGGTTACGATCCGCAGCTACGGCACGCTTCTCATGGTCGGCTTCGTGGCGGCGATCCTGCTGTCGCGGCGCCAAGCGCGCC
Source organism: Candidatus Hebobacteria bacterium (assembly GCA_029821885.1). Lineage (GTDB taxonomy): Bacteria > Armatimonadota > Hebobacteria > Hebobacterales > Hebobacteraceae > Hebobacterum. The sequence continues at coordinate 10,191 of JALGXV010000061.1, read as the reverse complement.
GGCTGGGGCTGTCGCCCGAGCTACCACTCGATCTGGGCCTATGGGTACTGGTGCTGGCGCTTATCTCCGCACGGCTCGCCTACGCGGCCCTCAACTGGGCCGACTTCGCAGGTCATCCTGTCGACGTCCTCTGCGTGTGGCGAGAGGGAGGGCTCTCCTACCATGGTGGTCTGCTCGGCGGGCTCCTGGCAGGGGTGCTCTTCGCGTGGCGACACAGGATCTCGTTCTGGATGCTGGCCGATATGGCCGCGCCGGGCATAGCCCTCGGCTATGCCATCGCCCGCCTGGGATGCCTGCTCAACGGCTGCTGCTACGGCGTAAGGACCAGTCTGCCGTGGGGCATGCCGTTCCTCATATGGCCGGATTCGCAGGTTACAACGGAGCCGAGCCACCCGACGCAGATCTACGCCTCCTTGGGGAGCCTCCTTATCCTCGTCGTTCTGCTGAAGCTACAACCTCGCCTGAGGGCGCGCGGACAGCTCTTCCTGCTCTACCTCATGCTCTACGCGCCGATGCGGGCCGCCGTTGAGGTCCTGAGGAAGGGCGTCAGCGCGCAGATCCTCTTCGACGGGCTAACGCAGGCGCAGTTTGCCAGCGCCGTGATCTTCCTGCTCTCCGTGGTGGGCTTCGTCGTCCGCGGCCGCCGGACATCAGGCGAGTCCGCCGCGGATCGAGGCCAGCCCCCACAATGACGGGAAACGCTGAGTCTCTCGAGGTCCGTCCGGAAGATGCCGGCCAGCGCCTCGACGTCTTCCTAGCGCGGCGGATCCGAGTTCTGACGAGGTCCCAAGCCGAGCGGCTCGCCAAGTCAAAACGGGTGCGGGTCGACGGGCGTCCTGCCCTGCCCGGCCATCGGGTGGCGCCGGGTCAGCACGTCGATGTGTCGCTTCCCGCCTCTGCCCCGCGGCAGCCGCAGGCCGAGGAGATCCCCCTCCACATCCTCTTCGAGGATCAGCACATCATCATCGTCAACAAGCCTCGCGGTATGGTGGTCCACCCGGGCGCCGGCCGGGACTCAGGGACACTCGTGAATGCGCTCCTGTCCCATGCCGGCGTGCTCGCGCAGGGAGGCGGGCCCCACCGTCCCGGCATCGTGCATCGGCTCGACCGCGATACGACCGGCCTGCTCGTGGCGGCGAAGACCGACGAGGCCTTCAGGAGTCTGTCAGAGCAGGTCCGCCGCCGCGAACTGGAGCGGCGATATCTGGCCCTCGTGTGGGGGACCATCCGGGAGGAACGCCTGCTGATCGACGTGCCAATCGGCCGGCATCGGCGGGAGGGTCTCCGTATGGTCGCCGTGCCGCGGCCCTCAGCGGAGCGCAGGGTACGGCCTGCTTCCACCGAGGTGATCGTGCTGGACCGCCTGGGGACGATGACACTCGTGGAGGCGAGGCTCGGCACGGGCAGAACACATCAGATACGCGTTCACCTTGCCCACCAGGGACATCCAGTGGTAGGGGATCCTAGCTACGGCTTGCGCCGGGCTCGGCAGGCTAAGATCTCCCTGGACGCGACCGCACGCGAGCTCGTGCGCGGGCTGCGAGGGCAAGCGCTTCACGCCCATCTGCTGAGGCTGCGCCATCCCGTCGGGGGACAGGAGGTAACGTTCACTGCGCCGCTGCCCGAAGACATGGCCGCTCTGGTCTCTTACCTGTCTCGGGCAGAGCGGCGAGACAGGCCGGGCCGGGAAGGTCAGAAGTAGGAGAAGGTAGACCCGGAGACGTGCCGTAAGAACCGTAGAACATCCGCCAATGCGGAGCGGATGGGCGAGCACTGAGAAGAGGAAGGCCGGCCTGTCGGCCTGGGCGGCCTGCGTCGCGGCCTTCCCAACACAGGCGGGAGGACTATCGTGTATCCTGGGGGTCTTTACTACAGCGACACCCATCAGTGGGCGCGAGTCGAGGAGGGCGTGGCTACCGTGGGCATCACGAACTACGCCCAGGACCAGCTCGGCGATGTGGTCTATGTCGAGCTGCCTCAGCCCGACGACGAGATCAAACGGGGCGAGCCGCTCGGCAGCGTCGAGTCCGTGAAGGCAGTCGCCGACGTAAACTCCCCGGTGACCGGCCGCGTGGTGGAAGCCAACATAGCCTTGGACGACGCTCCCGAGCAGATCAACCAGTCGCCCTATGACACCGGCTGGCTGGCCAGAATAGAGCTTTCGGACCCGGCCGAGATTCGCTCGCTCATGAACGCGCAGGAGTACGTCCAGTTCCTTCAGCAGCTCGGCGAGGCCGAGAGCGCCTGACCGGGAAGTCCGAAGAAGCGAACGGGCGAGGCACGGGCCTCGCCCGTTCACGCGATTCGACTCCATCTCCTACTCGACAGCGACCTTTCTCGGCGTGGCCGCCTTGCTTCTCTCCGTCTCGGGCATGCGGACCTCGAGCCCCCCGTCCTTCGCTGTCGCCTTCGTTTCGCTGGTGACTACCTCCGCCGGCAGCGGCAGCGCGCGTTCGCAGCGGCGCCACATCCGCTCCCTGCGGTGACATGAGCGTATTACTGTCAAGTAACCTTACTATACACTTGTGCGCTGTTCCGGACAATCTCCTTCTGTCCACCACGGCCGAAGGGGCACAGGAAAGGGTGCAGAGCGGGCGGAATGAGAACGAGAACGACGTCGGCGGGAGTCGTGCTATGGCGAGAAAGGCGGCCACACCCTTCATCGCTCTGCTCAGCGACCTGGGAACCGAGGACACGTATGTGGGAGTGATGAAGGCGGTGATCCTCGGCATCTGTCCCGGCGCGCGGATCGTCGATCTCTGTCACGACATCGCCCCGCAGGACATCCAGCAGGCTGCATTCCTGCTCCATACCGCGTGGGGGTACTGCCCGGAGGGAACCGTGCATGTCATCGTCGTTGACCCGGGGGTCGGCAGCGAGCGCCGCTTGGTGGCGGCCGAGGCGCGTGGGCACTACTTCGTTGCGCCAGACAACGGGGTGTTGACCTACGTCCTGGCAAGCTCCCGCGAGCACACCGCTTTCTGCTTGGAGCGAAGCGACCTCTTCCTCCCGGAGGTCAGCCAGACCTTCCACGGTCGCGACATCCTGGCCCCCGTCGCGGCTCACCTGGCGCTCGGCCTTCCGGTGGACGAGCTCGGCTCGGAGGTCACGGGCTCCCTTGTTAGGCTCCCAATCTCTCGTCCGGTCCTGGACGAGAGCGGCCTGGTGGCCCATGTGGTGCATGTCGACCGCTTCGGGAACCTCGTCACCGATCTCACCGAGGCTGACTTGGCCACCTGGCGGGGCGAAGTGGGGGCGGATCGATTCGTGATCAAGGTCGGCGACAGCCTGATAGAGGAGATTCGGACGGCATATGCTGGCGCGAGCCCGGGGGAGGTGCTCGCGTTGTTTGGAAGCAGCGGCCGCCTTGAGATCGCCCTCAATCTGGGCAGTGCCGCGGCCTGTCTCGGCGTGGGGACGGGAGCCGTCGTCATGATCGAGAGCCGGGGGTGACGGAGTTTGCTGAGATCGGCTCCGGGAGAGGGGCCGCCTTCGTCGTGACCACGCCCGCGGGGCTGGAGCCCGAGGCGCGACGAGAGCTGCGCCGACTCCTGCCCGGCGCGGGGACGCGCCCGCTGCCGCTCAAGGGCAACATCCTCCTGCTGACCGACACCGATGAGGCCGAGGCAGTGGCGCTCCTCGCAGCCGCCGAGACACTTCACGTCTCGCGTGTCGTACCGGTACAGCGGCGCGTGCGGGCCTCGACCGATGTCGCCTGCTTCCCCGAGATCGCCCAGGCGGCCGCCGGGATCGGCCGGATCGAAGCTGGGCAGAGGTTCCTGGTGCGGTGCGACCGTCGAGGACGGCACGCCTGGCAGAGCCGCGACCTGGAGCGCGCGGTGGCCGGGGAGCTCGAGCGCCTCACTGAGGGCGTGGGGGACTACCTGGCTCAGCCGGAGTGGCTCGTCCGAGTTGAGGTGTACCAGGACGCTGCCTTCGTCGGCGTCAACTCCCCAGCCAACGTGCTGCGAAAGAAGCTGCACCGTCAGCGCAAGTACGCGCCCGGCCAGCGGCCGCTGAACCGCGCTCAGTGGAAGATACGGGAAGCTCTGGCCGCCTTCCACATCGAGATCGAGGCCGAGGCGCGGGTACTGGATCTGGGATCGGCGCCGGGTGGCTGGGCGGCGGTGCTCGCGGAGGCAGCCAGGGAGGTCGTGGCAGTCGACCCAGCCGATCTCGATGCCCAGGTTGCAGCCTTGCCCAACGTGCGCCACATGCAGTGTACAGCCGCGGAGGCGGCCGCACAGGAGGTTCTAGTCGGCCCATTCGACCTGGTGACGTGTGACATGAACGTCGATCCCGGAGAGGCCGCAGACGCGATGTGCGACCTCGCGCCCTTGCTGAAGCCGGAGGCCCCGGCCATCATGACCGTGAAGTACGTCACCCGGCAGCGGCGGCGCCACGAACAGGAGGCCCGGCGAAGGCTGTCCGAGCAGTTCGAGCAGGTGCGGTTCAGGCGGCTCCCGCACAATCGCCTCGAGACCACGGCCGGGATGCTGAGGAGGAGATCGGTGGAGGGGGCGACGAACTAGTGAGACTGTCCGCGGTCGGCGACAACGGCCGCCGGCGAAGCACGGACGGAGGGAAGCGCACATGAGGAAGAAAGTCCGTTTGGGGATGATTGGGGCGGGGAACATAGGCCGCATCCACTTGCAGGCGTGTCAGGAGTGCACGGGTCTGGAGGTGGCCGCCGTCTGCGATGTGGAGAAGCGCCGCGCGAAGCAGGCCGCAGATGAGTTCGGCGTGCCTCACGTGTTCACCGAGTACAGGAAACTGCTGGCCGCCGATGTCGTCGACGCCGTGTCGGTGTGTACCCCGAACAACACGCACCTGCCTATCACGCTTGCAGCCATCAGAGCGGGCAAGGACGTGCTGTGCGAGAAGCCGATCGCGATGAACGCCCGCGAGGCCAGACGCATGGTCGCGGCGGCCAAGAAGGCCCGTAGGATCCTGATGGCGGCGCAGTCGTCGCGCTACACACCGGCGGCACGTTTCGTGAAGAAGATCGCCGACCAGGGGCGGCTCGGCCAGGTCTACTACGGGAAGGCTCTCTGGCTGCGTCGCAGCGGGATTCCGAGGGGTTGGTTCCAGGATGCGAAGCAGTCGGCCGGGGGACCGCTCATCGACCTGGGCGTCCACGCGGTGGACCTCATGTGGTGGCTGATGGGGCGCCCAAAGCCCGTCTCGGCCTTCGGGGTCGCCTTCGACCACCTTGGCCGGACCGGCCAGGGGATGGGCGACTGGGGCGTCGGCTGGAACCCGGGCAAGTTCACTGTGGAGGACATGATTGGCGGCCTCATCCGCTTCGAGGACGGCCGTGCCCTCAGCCTCGACATCTCGTGGGCGGCTCACACCGCCGACCAGTACTGGCTGCGGATCTTCGGCACCAAGGGCGGCGCGCAGTTCCTGCCGGAGACCATGCTCTACCACAGTGATGGCAACACGAAGCTCGATGTGGTCCCGCAGTTGGCGCGGGACAACCACTACGCGGCCGAGAACCAGCACTTTGTCGACTGTGTCCGACGCCGCAAAGAGCCGATATCGCCGGGCTCACAGGCCGTGGTCGTAATGGAGATGCTCGACGCTGTCGCGAAGGCGGCGCGCACGGGCAGGATGGCTGCGATTCGAACGGGATAGGCGGCGTAGGGGTTTGACGCCGGCTTGCCGCTTCAGGTATCATGGCGGGTGGGGGCGTTGGTAGGGGAGGAGCGTTGTGGAGCATCTGTGGGCCCCGTGGCGCATAGGCTACGTGACCGCCGAGCAACCGGAGGGATGCATCTTCTGCGTCAAGCCCGCGGCCGGCGACGATGAAGCCAACCAGATTCTCCATCGCGGCGATCTCGTCTGCATCATGCTCAACGCATACCCCTACAACACGGGGCACCTGATGATCGCGCCCTACCGACACGTGGCGGAGCCGCTGGATCTGGAGCCGCAGGAATCAGGCGAGCTTATATACTGCATCCGGATTGCGATGGAGATACTTCGTGCGAGTTTCGCGCCGGAGGGCTTCAACATCGGCATGAACGTGGGCCGCGTCGCTGGCGCGGGCTACGCCGACCACGTGCACGTGCACGTGGTCCCGCGCTGGAGCGGCGACACTAATTTCATGGCCGTCGTCGCTGACACGCGTGTGGTTCCGGAGGCGCTGGCTGATAGCTATCGAAAGCTGAAGGACGCTCTTGCCAAACGAGCTGACGAAGCACGCGAGCGGTAGTGACCTTCCCGCCGTCGGGGGCCGGACACAATGACCTGGCTCAGAACGGGCTGGCAGGTCGTCCAAGAGCACTTCGGCTTCGGCGCCATCTTCGATATAGCGCTCGTTGCCATTAGTGTCTACTTCGTGCTGCGTCTGCTTCGCGGCACGCGTGCAGTCCAGCTGCTGAAAGGGTTGCTCACCCTCGGCGCGTTGATCGTCCTGACCCAGAGCCTAGGGCTCTTCACCCTCAACTGGATCCTGAAGCAAGCGCTCCTTCCCGGCGTCATTGCTCTGATCATACTGTTCCAGCCTGAGCTTCGCTTGGCCCTCGAGCAGATAGGGCGAGGGCACATCTTCGGCGCCGGGCTCACCTCCATGCGTCAGGAGCAGATCACGCGGTTGGTCGACGAGCTTGTGCTGAGCGCACGCCAGCTTTCGAGGGAGCGGATCGGCGCCCTCATGGTGATCGAGCGGGAGGTCGGGCTCAACGACGTCACCCAGACGGGCCGGCGGCTCGACGCCGTCGCCTCGGCGGATCTGCTGCGCACGATCTTCTATCCCGGCACGCCGCTTCACGACCTCGCCGCGGTCATCCGGGGCGACCGGCTGGTCGCGGCCGGGTGTCTGCTGCCGCTGACCGAGCGGCGCGATGTCCGCGGGCTTCTGGGCACGCGCCATCGAGCTGCCCTGGGTCTCAGCGAGACCACCGATGCGGCCATCGTCGTCATCTCTGAGGAGACCGGGGCCGTCTCCCTGGCCGTGGAGGGACGGCTCTACAGCAACCTGACGCCCGACGTGCTCAAGCAGCGGCTGCTCAGGATACTCACCCCGGCGCCGCGGGCGCCGCGCATCAGGCTGCGGAGGCGGAAGGATGCTGCTTAGGAATCTCCCGGTCAAGGCCGCCTCCGTCCTCCTCGCCATATTCCTCTGGTTCTGGGTGATCGTCAACGAGCGGAACCCCATTCTGGAGCAGCCCGTGACGGTGCCCATCGTCGCCTCGGACATCGGGGCCGGTCTGGCCCTCCAGGAAGATCTCCCCAAGGCGGAGGTGCGCCTCAGGGGTCTGAAGCGTGACGTGGAGGACGCGGCCGGCAAGGTGGACGCCACGGTCGTGTGCCGCGGGCTGGGCGAGGGGAGCCATCGCCTCCCGGTGACGGTTCGGAAGCCTGAAGAGGTGACGGTTGTCAGTGTGGACCCGGATCGGGTCTCCATTGTACTTGAGGGCATCATCTCCGGGGGCCGACCGGTCGAACTGCGGAGGACCGGCGATCTCCCGGACGGCTATGAGCTTGCTGGTGTGACGTACTCGCCCACTACGGTTCAGGCATCCGGCTCGCGGAGCCGCGTCGATCGCGTGTCGCGGGTCCTGGCCTCCCTCGACCTGGCGCGGGTCGTGCCTGGAGTGCCGTTGTCTCTCTCAGCGCGACCGGTGGACAGCGCGGGAGCGATCGTTGACGGGGTCACGATCTCGCCGAACAGCATCACTGTGAAGGCCGATCTGCGGCCGCTGGTCGTCTCCCAGACCCTTCCCGTCCGCGTCCGCACCCAGGGATCGCTGGCGGCCGGTCTGGAGCTTGTCTCGGTGGGCGTCGAGCCACCGATGGTGACGGTGCTGCTGCCGACAAGTCGCGTGGGCGAGGTCACCCACATCGACACTGAGGAACTCCCTCTCAGCGCCGCTCGCGCGAGCTTCGCGCGGAACCTGAGGCTGGCCCTGCCCGAGGGGGTGAACCTGATAAGCGAACCGGAAGTCAGGGTCTCCGTGCGGATCGCGGTCCCCGCCGCTCCCTCCGGCGAGGCCGGGGCGGGCGAGGACGCGCCGCCTGATACCCCGGATTAGCTGACGACCGAGCCCTTCGGGACGGGTCGGTCGGGTGTTACAATGGCAATGCTCTGATCGTCGCCCTCGACCCAGCCAGCGAGTATCATCCCCTCCGATCGGACGCCGCGAATGGTGGCTGGCTCAAGATTGGCGACGACGACCACACTCCTGCCCACCAGCTCCTCTGGCTTGTAGGAAAGCGCGATCCCGGCCACCATCGTGCGCGTCTCCTCTCCCAAGTCCACGCTGAGCTTCAGCAGCTTGTCTGCGTTCGGTACTCGCTCCGCGCTGACGATCTCGCCGACGCGAAGCTCGAGCTTCTGGAACTCCTTGAGTGAAATCATCGCTTCCTTCCCTGCACTTGTAGAGCTCTTTGGAGCCGTGTGCTCGCCGGGGGACGCCTTCGACTTCGCTGCGTCGGCACGCGGGAACAGGCGCTCAGACTGGCCGATCGTCGCGCCGCCGGGGAGCAATCCCCACTCCGATGCTTGCGGCCACCTGCGCTCCCAGCCCTCCAGGCCGAGCTGGCGTTCGATCTCATCCGATGTACTAGGCATCACGGGCGCCACGAGGCAGGCCGCGATCCGAATCGCCTCCGCTGCCGCGTAGAGCACACGGTCCAGAGCCGCGTCGTCGCCCGACTTCGCCAGCGCCCACGGGGCCTTGTGATCGACGTACCGATTGGCGGCGCCAAGAAACTCCCAGATCACCTCCAGTCCGCCCCGGAAGTCGAGCGTGCTGACGGCTTTGTCCCAGCCGCCGGCTGCGGCCTTTGCCGCGTCGTGCAGCTCGGGCTCGGCCTGGCACGGCGCGGGAATGAGGCCCTGCCGGTATCGGCGGATCATGGGCAGCACGCGGTGCAGGAGGTTTCCGAGGTCGTTGGCCAGGTCATCGGCGTAGCGGATCAGCAGGCCCTCCCCGGTGAACTCGCCGTCCTGCCCAAAGGGCACCTGCCGCAGCATGTAATAGCGGAGGGCGTCTACGGCTCGCGGACGTGAACAGCCGGTCTCTTCCATCAGCATCTCGAGCACTGGACCCGGCCGCGGGACGGCGCCCCCCCGGGACTTCGAGATCTTCTCGCCTCCCTGGGTCCACCATCCGTGCGCGACTATTCGCTTGGGAAGCGGCAGGCCGGCGGACATGAGCATCGCCGGCCACATGCTGGCGTGAAAGCGGACGAAGATGTCCTTGGCCATGACATGGACATCGGCCGGCCAGTAATGCTCGAATCGGTCGCGGTCATCCGGGTATCCGGCACAGGTCAGGTAGTTGACCAGCGCGTCGACCCACACGTAGATCACCGCCCCCTCCGAGTCGGGAACCGTGCTTGGCATGGGGATGCCCCAGTCGGAGTGGCGGCTGATGCAGACATCCCTCAGGCCGCCTCGGATGAAGTTGACTACTTCATTCTTTCGGAATTCAGGCAGCAGCCAGCCGGGGTCTCTCCCTATCTGCTCGAGCAGGGCCTGTTCGTACTTGGAGAGCCGGAAGAAGTGGGCCGGCTCGCTCATCCATTCGACCTTCTTGCCGCACTCTGGATTCGGACAACGCCCCTCGATCAGCTCCTCCTCGCGGAAGTAGGTCTCGTCGGAAACGCAGTACCAGCCTTCGTACTTGCCGACATAGAGGTCGCCGCTCCGGTAGAGGCTGTCGAAGAAGACCTGGACAGCTCGGTGCTGACGCTCCTCGGTGGTGCGGATGAAGTCGTCGTAGCTGATGTCGAGCTCGCGCCATTCCTGCCGGAAACGGTCGGCCATGTCATCGGCGAAAGGCTTGGGCTCGATGCCTTGTGCCTCGGCCGCTCGCACGACCTTGAGGGCGTTCTCGTCGGTGCCGGTCGTGAACAGGACTTCGTCGCCGCGGAGTCGGTGGTAGCGGGCCAGCACATCGCAGGCAATGGTCGTGTAGGCGTGGCCGACCGTGGGAACGTCATTCACATAGTAGATCGGCGTGGTTACGTAGAACTTCACCCGCTCGCGCTCCGAACTGGAATATGCGCCGCCGCCCCGCCGCAGCGCCGGGCGGGGCGGGCAATCGCCTTCTCGTCGAACGGCTCGTCACGGCTGGACGCTGCGCTAGTGACAGGTGGCACAGTTGCCGGAGCTGCAGCTGCTGCAGCTTGACCCGACGGCTGCTGTGCTCCATCCGTCGCTCTTGCTCCGGGCGCTGA
>JALGXV010000060.1 GCA_029821885.1 Candidatus Hebobacteria bacterium | reverse complement strand
GAAGCCGAGTTCGGCGTCAGACGCTAGCCTCTCCTCCAGGTCCCAGCGCGCCTCCTGGACGGCTTGAGGGTCCCCAGGGTCAACGCCTGACTCCCCGATCCGGTTACACGTCAGATGCCACAGCGCATGCTCCGCGTAGACGGCCCAGCAGGCGGGCGGGCCATCCGGTGATGCGGCCCGCTTGACGAGCGAGTGGCTCTCCTCTCTCAGTGCCTCCGCCTCGTCTGGCCGGTCTTGCCGCTCTAGATTGTCTGCCTCGCCTTCCGCGAGATGAGCGGCCGCGGCGAGCATCTCAGGATCGTCCGCATGGTGAGCCAACACGAAGGGGATCGCACGGGCCCCGATGTCGGGAGCAGAGCTCCAGAGCATCGCGTGGACCGCGGGGCTCTCGAGATGCCAACCGAAGAAGTCGCCGAGGAACCATTCGGCCAAGAGGTCGCGTTCAGCGGGCCGATGGAGCGCGGCCCTCAGTTGGCGCCCGGCGAGTTGCCGAAGCGTCGGTGTGGCAGCGACCACCACAACGACAACGGCAACGATGAGCCAGGAGAGCCGGAGCTTGCGCATGACTGCTATCCTAGGGCCCTCTGCCTCCTGGGGCGCCTCGCATACCTCGCCCGCCCATCGAGCCTCGCATCCCGCGTCCGCCTGGGGAGGGCGGAGGAGGTGGCGGAGGCAGCGCGGCCCGCCAGGCGTCCGGCGGGATGGTGGGGTTGTGCCATTCGGGGCCGATGTGCTCGATATGCCACGACATCTCAGTGTTGCCGGGGATGCGCCAGTACGCAGCCCAGTCCTTTCGGATGTTCCTCCCGCTGATGATGAGAGCGAGGAAGATGAGCGCGAAAACGGCGAGGACGGACGGGAAGATGCGCCGGATGTAGCCCCGCCAGGCGGTGAACGGGCTGGCGACAGGCGCGTGGCCCTTGTGGCCGGCCACGACGGTGAGAAAGATCGCGAGGGCCACAGAGAGGATGGGAGGCCCGAAGAACAGGAGAGGTCCGAAGTCGATGCTGTCTATCGGGACGTCGAAGGGAACGACGTCGGGAAGGTCGGGCATTCGGGTCGGCATACGTTCCCCGACGAATGGTACGGCGAGGGCCCCTACGACGAGCGGCAGCAAGATGAGGCCAACCAGCACTGGGTTCCACAGTGGGCCGGGCCGGATGGCTTGATCGGCGTTGCGCCGGGACCAACTGCCAAGAGCTGCAAGCACAACGACCAGAGCGATGACCGCGATCAGCAGCGTGCCGGCGTAGTGCAGATAGCCAGCCGCGAGGTTGTACTCGTCCGAGATCTCAGGCCAACCGCCTCCGCGGCGCAACTTCGTGCGCACCTTGGCGGCGACAAGGGTGGCGCGCATCTCTTCGTCGGCCTCTGCGCCCATGACGGACAGGTAGAAGTCGTGCTGGGGCCCGTAGAAGATGCGCCCGCCGAGGAGGGGGCCGTTGGGGATCCCGGACCGCTCGTCGCGGGTCCACTGCCAGACATGGTGGGTGCCGATGCTCATCACGGCCGCGCCGACCAGCCAGCCGATGAGAGTCTCGGAGGAGTCCTGCATGTGGCGCCCGAGGTCGAAGGTACTCTGCCACCAGGTGACGGCGTCTTCGGCGCGGCCTTCGATCTGGGCGACGCGGCCCTCATACCCGGCGATTCGAGCGCAGTTGCGCAGGCGGGCGAAATGCCGCCAGTGGATGGGCAACCAGGCGGCGAGACGAGCATCTGCCTCGGGCATGCCCATGGCCACGAGCAGGTCGGTGATGGCATGCATGTGAGCTGCGGAATGGGCGGTCAGCGTGGGCAGCCGGCTGGCCCTGGCCCAGGCCATGAGCGCCTCCCGGTCGTGGTGGAGGCCATACAGATAGACGGATTCATGGACGACAGGCAAGGCGTTCTCGGGATCGACCGCCTGCCATCGGCGGACGACATCCAGCACGGGTTCGGCCTCCTCGGGGGAGAGCCTGTCCGGGATGCCGGACAGGGCGAGGCGCCAGCGTTCATCCTGCATCGCGAATGTGTCCTCGGGGTCGACCCCGCCCGACCCCACGCGGGCATAGTGCGGGCCCCCCGCCACGAGATGCTCCGTGTAGGCGGCCCATGCAGTCGGCTCCTCGCCCAACTCCGCGGCGCGCTTCAGCAGCCGCAGAGTCTGGTCTGCCGGGGAGTGTTCATCGGCGAGCAGGGCCGCTGCGGTCAGCATTCGCGGGTCGTCCGGATAGTGCTCTTCGACGAAGGCGACTGCTGTCGCCTCGTACCATCGGAGCTGATCCAGGAGGCGGAGGTAAGAGGGCGGTCCATGCGCCTCCACGGGCACATCGTCGTCGAGTTGCAGCGCTTCTATGTCGACCGGCTTCAGCGTCAGCCAGGCAAGCCGCGCGTGATGGCGCAGCGCCGGCACCGCGGCGATGATGCAGACGACGGCCGCCACAATGATCCACGATAGGCGCGCCCTGATCATGTCGGCATGCATGCCCTGAGCGGCGTATTGCTCACGGCGGGGGCTCCGTTCGCCATGCATCGATCGGGATCTCCGGCTCCTCCCAGGCGGCGCCGAGCTGCTCGACCATGTCGCTGAACTCGGTTACTCCTGCCGCAGACCACTTGGCAAACCAAGCGCCGCGTATGCGAAGCGCGGTCACATTGAAGTACAGGAAGAGAAGCGCAGACAGGGCGACTACGACCGGCAGCACGCGACGTAGATTCCCCCGCCAGGCCGTGCGCAGGTCGGCGCCGGGAGCCCGCGCCAGCGCGGCCGCCAGCAATGGCAGCAAGATGATGGCCAGCAGGGACGCCATGACCAGGCCTATCGCGACGTACGGCCTCGCCGCCACCCAGCGACCAACTGCCCGTAGGGCCGAGAGGACGGCCACCCGTGCCGCCGGCAGGACAATAGACGCGGCCGGTCCCTCCGACGACCCCGCGGCCGACGGAGGACCCCCGGGCGACAGGCCGCCGGCATGGGCCGCCAGCGCAACACCAATGAGGATTCCTGCCGGCAGCAGAATGAGCACGGCCAGAAGAACCTGCCACGGGCCGGCGAGCCGCACCGCCTCGTCGGCGGCGCGGCGCGACCATGTGCCAAACAGCACGAGGACAGCTATCACTACAGTGGCAAAGAAGGCCCAGAGCGCCGCCGCCCCAATGTGGCGATTCCCCTGGTAGTAACCAGCGAACGCGCCAAGGCCGCCGGGTCCGCCAGTGTACTCGTGCACCAGGCCGCTGCGGACCTTCGCCCCAGCGAGACTCTCCATCATGTCCTCTTCGGCCCTCCAGCCCATGTGCTGCACGTAGAAGTCGTGCTGAGGGCCGTAGAAGTAGCGGCCGCCCGAGAGCGGTCCATCCGGGATGCCGGTGACGCTGTCGGGGTGCCACCGCCACACAGGGCGCGTGCCAATGCCCTCGATGGCGACGCCCACGTGGAACTGGATGATCGTCTCGGCCGATTCCTGCAGGCCGCGGCCGAGGCCCACCGTGCTCTGCCACCAGTTGATGGCGCCCCAGGGGTCGTCCGCCATCTGCGCGAGCCGACCTTCGTAGTAGGCAGCACGGGCCATGGTCCGGAGGCGCGCGAAGCTCGGCAGGATGATCACCTCCCAGGAGCTCACGAGCGCATCGGCCTCGGGCATCCCCATCGCGGTGAGAAGGCGTTGTACCTTGCGGGTGCGCGCAATGGCATGAGGAGTGATGAGCGGCATCCGACCGGCCTGCGACCAGACGATGAGGGCATCCCGGTCCTGATGGAGCCCATAGAGGTAGCGCGCCTCCAGCGCGACGGGAAGACCGTTCTCGGGATCGGCGTCCTGCCAGGCTCGCAGCGCCCGAAGGTTGGGCTCCGCCTCCTGGGGCGTGAGCTTCGTTGGGATCCCCGACTCGGCGATCCGCCGCTCCTCCTCCGCCACCGCGGCCGTGTCGGCCGGGTCGATGCCGCTCAAGCCGATGCGCTGGAAGCCGGCTCTGCGGCTCTCGAGCAGTTCGCAGTAGGCCGCCCAGGCAACCGGATCATCGATGGCTTTGGCCGCTGCTTCCAGCGCGGAGACGTCGCCCGCCAACACCCCGGCGGCCAGCATCATGTCGGGGTCGTCTGGGTGATGCTGCTCGACGAAGGAGACAGCGCGATCACACCACGGCTGGATCTGTGCCAGATGTGCCTCTGAGGGGTCGGGCTCCTCCCCCAGCCGCGGCATGAGCGCGTCGGGCATCGGTCCGACCTGCTGGCGCAGGGACGGAACCGCTGCCGTCACAAGGACGACGGCTCCCAGGACGATCCAGGAAGCATAAGCCAGGCGCACTGCTATCGCCCCCTCTCTTCCTTGCCGATTGGACGCGGGCCGGCTGTGAAAGGTTCTTCGCGTAAAGAGGCTACACAGCCTGAGCGGGAATGCCCGTCTTCTCGCACATGTGCTCGTATGCGTAGTGCATGAGCCCCTCGAGGTTGACGATGTCCTCCCGGTTGTAGGCCTTGAGAAGCTCCAACGCTTCGCTGCTGCCGCGCTCCCATTCGCGCCAGAGGCGGACTGCGTCCCAGCCATCCAGGCCTTCGGTCTCGGGGCTGCGAGGGATATTGAGCTGCCGCTCGATGTTCTTCAGTCCGCCCTTCAGGCCGAGGCGACGCAGCACGTGGCAAAGGTCGATGTGGAGTTGGTCGAATCGCAGGTTGAAGAAGCGTCTGCGCAGGAACGGCAGGTCGAAGCACGATCCGAAGAAGGTGACCAGCAGTCCGTAGTCGCGTATGTCGTCGGCGAACTCCTGGAGGTCCTCGCCCTTCGTGTAGATGCGCACATCGTGCCCATCGTAGAGGCCCACCATCGTCACCGAGTCTTCCTGCCCCATCCCGGTCGTCTCGATGTCCAGGTAGGCGACTCGATGGGAGAACTCTGGGTAGGCCCGCCAGTGCTCTCTCGACGCTAGCGCGGAGGCAAAGTAGCCGTGGTTCCCGGCCTCGAGGTGTTGCAGCGAGGCAGCAATGGCGCTCTCCACCTTCCCTGTAATTCCCGCGGGGAGGCCCGCGGCGCCGGGCTCGCGCATGAAGTCGCGCCAGGACAGCACGCCCCTCTCCCAAATGCGCCGTTCCGTGATGGGACCCACGCCCGGAATGTGGATGAAGGTGTGAGAAAGCAACAGATACCTCGACCGCGCTAGCTGATCACCGACGATTCGCCGAAGACCTATCCGCCGCCGGACAGCTGCCGCCGCACCCGCCCGAAGATGATGAGGAGAACGGCAACAGGCACTATGATGGGAAGTAGACCAATGAGCACGCCAATAGCTCGCGTCGGATTCTCCGTCTCGCGGCTTCGCGATAGCTCGGAGACCTCGATCGTGTTGAGCTGGCCATCGAAGGCCCCTGGTTCGTCCGCTATCTGAGGGGCCCCCGCAACTTCATCCCCGAGCGGGCGCGAAGGACGTCGCGCTTGCTCCATCGCAGGTAGCACGATAGCTGCCAGGATCCCGAGTATGGCCACAACTACCAGGAGCTCTATCAGGGTCGGCGTCTGTCGGCGCGGCATAGCCTGTGCTTCCCGGCGCGGTCACTCGCCCTTCAGGTAATCGTTCACTGCATCGACGAGGGCACCGGCGAGCTGTCCTTCGGGGAAAGTCGCCAGGGGCTTTCCCTGAACGAATACCACACCTCTGCCAGCGCCTCCAGCGACCCCAATGTCTGCCTCCCGCGCCTCGCCCGGCCCGTTGACGACGCATCCCATCACCGCCACCCGAAGCGAGCGCCCCTCCTCTCTCAGGACTCGATCAATGGGGTGCAGCTTCTCCTCCACCGATCGCGCCAGGCCCGCCAGGTCGAGCTCGCAGCGGCCGCAAGTGGGGCACGTCACCAGGGTCACGCCAGTCGCCCCCAGTTCGAGGGACGACAGGATCTCCCGGCCCACGCGCACCTGCAATACCGGGTCGCCTGTGAGGGAGACACGGATGGTATCGCCGATGCCCTCCCTGAGAAGTGTGGCTATGCCGATCGCCGATCGCGCGATGCCGGCGGGCGGAAGGCCTGCCTCCGTGATCCCAAGATGAAGTGGGTAGTCCCGTTCTCTCCTGAACTGGCGGTTCGCCAGCCACGTGGAGCGCAGGTCGAAGGCCTTCAGTGAGACGACTATGTCTGTGAAGCCCCACCCCTCGAGCAGCTCCGAGTGGCCGAGAGCCGTATCGACCATCGCTGCTGCGACCTGCTCCTGCGCGTCTCCGCGGCCCTCGTGTCGGGCCCTTGCATCCTCTGGCACGGAACCCGCGTTGACCCCGATGCGAATCGGGATGCCCCGTTCAGCAGCGGCCGCGACGACCGCCTCCACCTGCTCCGGCCGGCTGAGATTGCCGGGATTGAGGCGAAGTTTGTCCACACCCTGCTCAGCGGCCGCAATCGCCAGTCTATAGCTGAAGTGGATGTCTGCGATCAACGGCGCCGAAATCTGCGACTTGATCTGCCCGAGGACATCGGCGGCCTCTTCGTCGGGCACGGCCACCCGCACGAGGTCCGCCCCGGCGTCTTCGATCTGCCGGATCTGGGACACTGTCGCGGCGACGTCGCGGGTGTCCGTCGAGGTCATGGATTGAACCGTGACCGGCGCGTCGCCACCGATCTGGACACCGCCCACCACTACTGACCGCGAGGCTTGGGCCATCGTCGAATCACCAGTCCTGCTGGAAGCCAGCTTCGACGCGAGAGCCGCGTCCTCCCCTGCCTGCCGGCCGGAGCGAGTGTCCAATGGTGGTGGGCTGTGCCGGGGGATCAGCGATCTGGCCGCAAGCGCTTCAGACGCTCGATGCGCTCCTCGACAGGGGGATGCGTGCTGAAGAGGTTGATGAGTCCCTTGGCCGTGAAGGGATTGACGATGAACATATGCGAAGTCGCGGGGCTCGCATCCATGGGGACACGCTGGGTGCTCCGACGCAGGGAGTCCAGAGCACGGGAAAGGCCGCGCGGGTTGCCGGTCAGCTTCGCCGCTGAAGCGTCGGCCTGATACTCGCGGGACCGGGAGATGGCCATCTGGATGAGCATCGCGGCGATGGCGCTGAAGATGGCGATGAAGATCAGCGCTATTCCTCCGCCGCGGCGGTCGCGGCCGCCGCCTCCGAAGATAGCGGCGAACTGAGCGATGCGCGCGAGAATCATGATCGCGCCCGCGAGCGTCGCCGCGATCGTGCCGATCAGAATATCTCGGTTGCCGACGTGTGACAGCTCGTGTGCGAGGACCCCTTCGATCTCCTCGTCACCCATGATCTCCATGAGGCCCTGTGTCACCGCAACCGCCGCATGGCTTGGGTTCCGGCCGGTGGCAAACGCGTTCGGCTGCGCCTGCGGGATGATATAGACTCTCGGCATGGGCATGCCTGCTCGCTGTGCGAGCCGACGGACGATGCGGAAGAGACCTGGCGCACTCGCCTCGTCCACTTCCTGAGCGCGATACATCTTCAGGACGATCTTATCCGAGAACCAGTAGCTGAAGAAGTTCATCACGACAGCGAAGCCGAAAGCGATGACCATTCCCTGCTGGCCGCCGATGAAGTAGCCGACCACGATAAACAGCCCTGTCAGTAGGACCATGAGGAAGACCGTCTTCGCCGTGTTCATGGATGCTCACTCCGAATCAAACAGGGAGGCAGGAGCAGCACTCCTGCCTCACGCTGTGAATATCACTGGCCGTATTATACAAGACCCGCGCCGAAACATATAGCGGAAGCCCGTGACGATTAGTCCGCGATGGTGACGCGCTTGAAGACGCTGGCGACCTCGTCCCAGTACCAGAGCGAGGCGGCCTTGCCCCAGGCAATAACCTGAAGGGCGTCGTGTTCGAGGTGGAGGCTTCCGGACCTCGGGGTCTGCTCTCCGTCCACGTAGTAGGCGACCTCGCCGGGAGGCTGTGTCTGGAGGACCGTGAAGAGCGTGCCATCGAGTAGTGCAATGGTCGAGTGCGGGGAACCTGGAAACCAGCTGAACTGAGCGGGCGAGCCGCCTCGTGCGTGCACAATGCCGATGCCCGTCTCGTCTCCCTTGAGTAGGAGCAGCGCGAGATCGTGCACGCCATCACCGTCGAAGTCGCCGAGCGCCATCCATGGTGGCAACCATGAGCCCTCCCGGGGAGCATGCCAGACTTCCGGCGCGTACTGCTCTTCGAGCGGCGGGGCCCAGCCTGGGAACTCTCGGGAGAGCGTTCGGTAGACGGGTTCAGGAGGTATGCGCCCGTCAGCCTCCAGCACATTGGTGAGTGGCAGCGAGATCAAGATAGCTCGCAAGGCGGCATCGTAGCTGACGGTTCCTCCGAGCGCGCGTACGCCGGCAGCGATCGGCACGTGGAGCGCGCTGTCGCGCGATACCGGTGGGGCTGGAAGCGAGATGCGTTCGCCGCCGAGGTCTGCCTTATCGGTATCGGCGAAGATCTCCAGCGTGAGGGAACCATAGGTGACAGTGGCGCCTCCTGGTGTAGCCGCCGCCTCGGCGCCAATCCACTTCGCCACTTCTGTGATCGGGGCCCAGGAGATTCCGTCGCTGTCGACGCGGCCGGGGTATCCCCGCTCGAGGCCGCTCACTTCGATCCTCAGATCCGGTGGCATGAGATAGAGACCGACGGAATCCGATTCTGCTGGCTCGAGGTCCGTAGCCTCCCACCGGAACAGATTCACAGCTACAGGAGTCAAGCCACCCCTGGGCCTGACGCTGAACCGGCCCTCCAGCGCCACCGTGATCTGCGCCCGGCCGATCGGACCTTTCCACGATCCTCCCGTCCCGAAGGTGTACTCGAACCCCCGTCCGCCCACGCTGTCCCGGGTGGTGGCAACTGTGTAGCGAACCCTCACGCGTCGGCTTTGCTCCGCCGCGAACTCGACCGCCTTCACGCGCCAACGTCGCCACACCAGGGCGCTCGGCTCCCCGGGCGGTCCCTCCACGCTCACCTCGTATGGCTCGCCATCCACCCAGGTCTCGAAGGTGGTGAAGCCATCGGTGCCGCCGAGGTGGTTTCCAGCCTCGGGAAAGCCCATGCGGACCGTCGTCCCGGGGCCGGTGTTGCGGAAGAGGAAGCGGCAGTCAACGTGAGTGGTCTTCTCGCTGACATGAGCCTGGATGACCATCTCGTCCATGACGATGGAAGGGTGCTCCGTCATGGGCAGGATGGCTCCGCCTCGCCCGTAGACAGCGGTGTCATCGGAGAGGGCCGGGACACAGAAGAGGGCCAGGGCGAGGGAAGTCAGGGCTCGTCTGGTCAGGTCCATGGCGTTGCCCACGTGGTTGCTCACGTAGTTAGACGGGATTCTCCGCAGATAGTCGCGCTCAAAGCGCGCGCTAGCGGTCGCGTGGCGGTGCGCGGTGTTGGGACGAAGGCTGGGGCTAGACTGGTACCCCAGGCAGGATTCGAACCTGCGGTCCAGGCTCCGGAGGCCTGTGCCTTATCCACTTGGCCACTGGGGCACGCACCTGCGATTATAGGGTGGGCTCGCGGCCTGGTCAAGCTCACGCGCGAGCGCGGAAGCGAACTGGGGTCATACAGACGGGCATCTACTCGGCCCAAGGCCGCAGAGCATCGCCGCGGTTCAGCAGGCGTACGGGAGATCGGCATAGCACAGATCGACGCGCTTTGGGAGCCACGGCACACGTGCCATCTGGCAGGGCTGCCATCCACATCGGCGAATCTCGCCACCAGTCTGACGCCATGTCGTGCCGCACGTGGCGACCGGAGGGAGCCCAGATCGACGCCGCCCCTACGGCTTCGCGCAGCAACACGCAAGTGATCGGCGAGGAGCAGCGAATCCAGGCCCGAATCGACCGGCGGACGGTGACCCTCGCCGCGGCGCTGATCCTGGGAGTGATGGTCTATGTCCTGCGCATCGTTGATCCGCGCAGCCCGACGGCCTGGAGCTACCAGACCCTTACTCTATGTCTCTTGGTCGCCGCAGTTGCAGGGCGCGCACTTGTCGGCTTTGCCGGTCGACATCCTGCGCGCGCGGACCTGCCGTGGCCAACGCCTCTCACATACCTCAGCGTCGTCTGCCTTGCATGTGTGCCGTTTCTCTCTGTCCTGAGAATCGGCTTCCTGTCAGACGACTTCGGACTCGCCCTCCTGGCAAAGCAAGCCGAGGGGCCGCTTGAGGCCGCTCAGCTGAGGGGATTCCTTGCCTTCTACCGGCCGGTGGCAATGCTGCTCTGGTGGGGCGGGGATCAGCTCTGGCAGGGCGCTCCCATAGGCTATCACATTGCGAGCCTACTGCTCCACAGCGTCAATTCCTTGCTCGTCTATGCGGTGGGGCATCGTCTCATCGGCAGCCGTTACGCTGGCTTCGTGGCGGGTCTGCTGTTCGCGGTGCATCCGCTTCACATCGAGCCGGCTACCTGGCCGGCGGCGAGCCCGGACCTCCTGTGCACGGCCTTCTGCCTTCTGTCCATGCTCTTTCTCGATTCCTGTCTGGCCGCCGCCAGCCGTCGCAGGCGCGTCGCCTTTCTCTCTGTCGCCCTCTTCGCCTTCCTGCTTGCCCTGCTCAGCAAGGAAATCGCGCTCGCGCTGCCGGGCGTCGTGATCCTGTGGCTCGCACTGGAGCCCCGAAAGGACTATAGGCGCCAGATCCTCCCGGTTGGCGGCGCCTATGCCCTTGTGCTCTGTGCCTATGTCGCCTGGCGCTGCCTGATGATCGGTGGGCTTGGCGGCTACGAGACGACCCTCAGCTTCTGGAACACGGTCTTCCCCTCGGCGCCATTGCTGATGGCGGCCGACTTCCTGTTCCCCGTACACAGGACGCTTTTCATCGAGTCTCTCCCGGGCTGGCTCTGGTGGCTGGCCCTCATCCTCTTCGCAGCCTTTGCGCTCTGGTGCATGCGCGGGCTCAATCGCGTGCCCGCGGGGCGCCTCTGGCTCTGGCTTGGCTTCCTGTTCCTGATGGCCGTGCCAACCTGGATCTTCCGTTGGGAGCCCTCTCCCGCCCTCGAGTGGAGTCGCTTCGCCTATATGCCAACAATCGGCTTGGCCTGGATGTTCGGTGATGTTTGTGCCGGGCGAGGCATATCCTGGCGAAGAAGCGGTGCCGTTGTGCTCGTCGTTCTCCTCGCTGCCACCGCTCTCACCATCTGGTACCTTCTCCCCTGGCAGCGCGCCAGCCGAATCGCTCAGCGCGCGGTCTCCGCCGGCGTGGCGAAGCTAGCCGAGCTACGCACCGACCAGGGATTCCCCGTCCTCTTCGTCCGCGAGTTGCCGGAAGCGGTGCATGGCGCACCGATCTTCGCCAACTGCTACCCGCAGGCGCTCAACCTTGCTGCCGGGCAGCCGGTCCCCGTCCGCGTCATTTCCGCCCGTCGCGGATCAGGTGGCATTCATCCCGACGTCATGGCCGTCTACGAACTAGCACCAAACGAGTACCTGCTCGCGTGGGATGCCCAGTCCCTGGCGTTCTCCGTGATACGTCGCGGCGAGGGTCCCCGCCGGACCCCAACTGGAGATGACCACCTGTGAGGAGGAGACTTCTCCTGCATCTGCTTGGGGTCGCCGTCACGGCATCGCTGGCCGTCCTGGGCGTCGTCCTTGCCGGGGAGACAGAGCGCAGGGCAACCGTCTTCACCACGCAGGTCGCCGTTGGCGCCCAGAAGCTTTTCGAGTCTGGACAGCGCGACGCCGCGCGAGAGGCTCTCGAAGAGGCCCTCGAGATCGCTCCCAACAACGTCATCGTCCGCCGGGAGCTCGCAATGCAGCTCGCCGCCTCGGACGAGACCGACGCCGCCATCGAGCACTTCCGCCTCGTGCTGGAAGCCTCCCCCGATGATGCCGTGGCCGCGCGGAAGCTGGGCGAGTTGCTGGCTGAGACCGGCGATCTCTCCGAGGCGATTGCTTGGATGGAGAGCGCGTGTGACCTGGACCCCGAGAACGCGCTCAACTCCGTCAGACTCGCCGAAATCCTGCTGGAGCACGATCAGCCTCATGCTTCGCTGGAGGCTGCCGAGCGTGCGACGGAACTGGCTCCCCAGATCCCCCAGACACACCTTATCCTGGGCAGGGCACTTCTCGCGACAGGTGACCGAGGGGCGGCGGAGCGCGAATTCAGGCGCGCCCTCGAACTCGATCCCGCCAACGCCGATGCACAAGCCGGCCTTGAAGGGGCCTCCCGTACTGACATGTGACGTCCATCCGGGCACCTCAGGCAGGATTCGAACCTGCGAGCCAGGCTCCGGAGGCCTGTGCCTTATCCACTTGGGCTACCAGGACACACAGCTGGGACCACAGGGTAGGCTCGCGGCCTAGTCGAGTTCAAGCGCGAGCGCGGAAGCCAATGGCGACGATGTAGATGGGCCTCTGGTCAGAGGGGAGACGCAGGACTTCTGCGACAGCATCGTCGTCGAACGCCCCCACTGGCACCGAGCCGAGCCCGAGGGCCTCGGCTTGCAGGTGTAGGTTCTCGGCCGCGTGCCCCACGTCCATGTACACGTACCTGATACCGCGATCGCCGTAACGGCTCGTCGTGCGCTCGTGAACGGCTGCGAAGATGACAGACAACGGCGCGTCGGCGATGAATGTCTGACCGAAGCAGGCCGAGGCGAGCGGCGCGCGAACGTCCTCGACCTGCGCCTTCGTGACGGCATGCTTGGCCGGTTCGTAATGGAAGAGGCCGTAGGGGCACGCCAGGCATGTCTCTAGCGGGTACCGCGCTCCTGCTGATGGTGCAGCCCGGAGACCGTCTTCCGATGTGATGCCTTGAGCAGCCCACAGCAGCTGCGCGGCGGCGTCAAGCCCCGGCTCCTCGGGAGAGAAGCTGCGCACACTCCGCCGTCGAGCGATGGCCTCCTCCACCGTCATCTGCCCGACTTCGCGGTGTGGAGGAAGCTCCGCGCTCTTTCCTGCCGCGAGTGGCGCGAGCTCGCCCAACTGGCGTCTCATTTCCATTCCGCCACTCACACCAGTCCCGTCGAATCGGAAGTCATGCTCTTGCTCGCCCGAATCCCGGCGTCGCCGATCGAGTAGATCCACAGCACAAGGAGAAGCACAACCCACACCGCGCTGATGCCGCTGAAGAGCGCCGACAGAATCCCGACGAAGTCGATCTGAGGGCCATACAGCGCCCCCTGAGGGGAGATCGGGCTCGCGGCGATGCTGGCGCGCACGGCGACGGTGCTGAGGCCGAACAAGGCGATGAAGAGCGCCGCCATGATGAAACCTTTGATCACCTCGCCGTTGTAAAGCTGACCGAGGCCAGGGATGATGAGAGAGAGTAGCGCGGCGAGCCCGGGCTTGCGCTTGACCGTATCGGACTGGGCCATCCCGTCGAGGACCGCTTCCGACATGGTGGTGGCCCGCTGGCGCGCGGCCCGAGCAAGTGCCGCGCGCCCGATCTTCTCCTCCAGCACTCCCCGTGATTCATTGATCTTCCGCGCTCGGCGGTAGCTGTCCAGGGCCTGCTCTCCTCGGCCCATGTCGAGGTAGAGATCGCCCATGAGCTCATATGCCTCCCAGCTCTTCTCGTCCAGATCCACGGCCTGCTGGGCCAGCTGGAGGGCCTCGCGGCGCTCGCCGCGGGAGCGAAGCAGAGTGGCGCGGCCGAGGAGTTCGCGAATCCTGTTCTGTATCTCGGAGAGGGTCGGCTCGTCAGACATTATCAGCTCTGTGTGCGGGCCACGTGGGACGCCCTGGGAGCATCACTCCAGAGCCTCTCCAGCGAGTAGAACTCCCGCTCCTCCTCGCCGAAGATGTGCACGATGAGGTCACCATAGTCCAGCAGCACCCACTGTCCCTCATCGCGGCCTTCGACGCCGGTGGGGCGCACGCCGACATCCTTCAGCGATTCGAGCACGGCGTCGCCCAGGGCGCGGACATGAACACGAGATGTCCCATGACAGATCAGGAAGTAGTCGGTAATGAGCGTGATCTTCCGCATGTCCAGCAGAATCGGCTCAATGGCTCGCTTGTCTGTCAGCGCGGTCTCCGCGCGCTGGGCCTTGGCTCTGGCCGACAAGGGCCCGGGCGATCTCTCTGCTCGCGCGGCTCGCTCACTCATCGGGCGGCGCTCAGGAAGTCGCCGCCGAGCACGACAGTAACATCGGCCGGGTTGTCTCCATCGGGGGCGGCCGAGATGACGCCCAGGCCGAGCGCTTCCGCCACCCGCTGTGCGCGCCGCGCCTGTCCACGGTGGTCGAGGATCAAAGTCGTTCCAGTCCTGCGGTCTGCGTTGCCGACCTCCATCACATCGAAGCCTCGCCCGGCGAGTGACTCGGCTGTGCGGGCCGCCAGGCCTCTGACGTCGGTAGCGTTCAATATGACAATTCGGGTTCCCTGTCCCCAAAGGACGCGGTCGACCGTTCCC
>JALGXV010000305.1 GCA_029821885.1 Candidatus Hebobacteria bacterium | reverse complement strand
TACAGGGCACTCCCAGGGACAGCTGACATCTGTGGGTCCAGTCTTGTACACGATGGGGTACATCCACGAGTACTGGTGCCAGTCAGGAGCCGCACCCTCGCCGCGCATCCCGCACGAGACACCCTCAGCGTTGAGAGCGGTGACGATTCGGCGGCCGAGCTGAACCGTCTCGGGGTAGAACCGCAGCATGTATCCCACTTCCCCATCCGCATCGTTGAGCGTCTGCGGTCTGATCTCTCGGTAACTCTTCAGGCGCCTAAGAATCCGCTGCTTGACTGTGCGGAAACGTCTGACGACGGCAGCCATCTTCCTGAGCTGGACGGCATCTACCGCGGCCTCGAGTTCGCTCATCCTGTAGTTGGTGCCCGGGAACAGCTCTCCGTCGTACCGCGGCGGGGCGAAGCGGTCCGGCCGCCACAGGCCGCCACACTCGGCGAGCTGGCTGGCGCGCTCCCAGACCCGTTTGCTGTTGGTGATCATCAGCCCGCCCTCGCCCCCGCCGACGATCTTGTAGGCCGAAATGCTGAAGCAGCTAACATCGCCGAACGTGCCCACCAGCTTCCCTTTGTAGCTTGCGCCGCAGGACTGGGCGCAGTCCTCGACAACCTTCAACTTGTGCTTGCGCGCCACGCGCATGATCGCGCGCATATCGGGCACGCTGCCCATCACACAGGTTGGGGCAATGGCCACCGTGCGGGGAGTGATCACGTCCTCCATCTTCCCGGGGTCCATGGAGAGCGACTCGTCCACATCGCAGAACACGGGCACTCCGTTCGCGGCCGTCACGGCCGCGGCGGTGGCCATAAACCCGATAGCAGGACAGATGACCTCTGTGCCGGGGCCCACGCCGACGGCGACGAACGCAGCGTGCAGCGCGGCGGTGCCTGAGCTCACCCCGATTGCGTGCTTGACGCCGAAGGCCTCCCGCGCCGCCCGTTCGAACTTCTGGACGCACGTCTCCTTGAGGTCGGAGTAGTAGTTGGCGAGGAACGGGCCTGTACCCATGTCCTCCTTGGCGACGGCCGTGCGGATCCTCTTCAGCGTCTTGGCGGAGAAGCCGAACCGCCTGGCCACGGCCATGAACTCGTCAGTGTCGATCTTCGGCCTGCCCTTGCCCTCGATGGTAGCGACTGCCTTCATGCCGCCCTGCAGGGCGAGCTTCTGTTCTTCTCTGTGCTTGGCCATCTCCTCACTCCTCCTGGATGCAAGCGGACACTCGCAGCGTACTCTCTAGGCCAGTCCCTGGCGCATCTCCTTCCATGACTCAATCATCTCGTAGAAGTTCCGCTCGGCGATCCCCGGATTGCTCATGGTGTAGTCCAGCACATCACCCAGCCCCAGGATGAACCCTCCCCCCGGTGCGAGCACCTCGATGGCTGCGGCGACGGCCTCCCGTACCTGCTCCGGCGTTCCTCGCTCGAGGACATGATGGTTGCTCACGCCCCCGTAAAGAGCAATGGCGTCGCCGACTTCACGTTTGATGCTCACGAGATCTGTATCGCCTGCCGTCGGATCGATGAGCGAGTAGATGTCGAACCCAAGTTCGCGGAACATGTCAAGCAACGGCATCGTGCCGGAGTTCATACAGTAGTTGACGACGACCCCTGCCTGATGTGCCATCTCGATCTCCATCTTGAGCGGGCCATAGAGGAACTCGCGGTAGAGCGCGGGAGACCAGAAGTCCGCGCTCTCATACCAACCCCGTCGGACCAGGACTTCCACGCCCGCTTCTATCTGAATCGTCGAGATGGCCAACGACCACCGCGTGAGTATATCGACGTATCGCTTCAGAAAGGCTGGATCTTCAAGCGCTGCCACCAAGATCGGCTCGATGCCCGAAAGCCAGAACAGGGGATCGCCGATGCCGAGCGCGTATCCCGACAGCAGAATCCCGTTGTCTTTGCAGTACCTCCTCGCGGCCTTCATCTGCTCACGGTACTCGCCGAGCTCCTCGGAAGTTGGCGGCCGAAGGATGCACTCCAACGCATCAAGGTCCTCTTCCCGTTCGACGCAGTACTGCCGCGAACGTCCTGGAGGGACATGGTGATCCTCGAACAAGGGGACAGATCCAAACGGATAGCCTGGCTTGCGAACTACTTGTCTCAGGGTTCCCCGCGGTGTGGCGTACTCCTTGAAGATCAGGGGACACTCAGCGTCTGCGGGATGCTCTGTCCACTGCTTTGTTTCGAATCCCTTCCGCGAGTGGTAGGGGGGAGCGGTGCGCACGCCCGTGTCCAGGCCGAGGTCGAGGTAGAAGCGGGCCAGCTCGAACTGGTCGGGATAGCGGCGGGACAGGAACTCGACTCCCTGGTGGCCGATGCCGTCGAAGCACAGTGGCAGATGATCGACCGGCTGGTGACGGACCGTCGCCAGGATTCGCTCTCTTGAACACATA
The DNA here is from genome assembly GCA_029821885.1 of Candidatus Hebobacteria bacterium. Classification (GTDB taxonomy): domain Bacteria; phylum Armatimonadota; class Hebobacteria; order Hebobacterales; family Hebobacteraceae; genus Hebobacterum. Next base: position 1,276 of record JALGXV010000305.1, on the reverse strand, counting down.
CCGGCCGGGCCACTACTCACTCTTCGATGCCTCTTGAAGCGGCGCTTCTTGTCCTGTCCTCTTTAGAAACCCCGTCCCACTGCCGTGACGCTTGGGCCGGATGCATGATAGCACACACTGCCCTTGTCAGGCGGCGATGAGACCGCCTGCGTATGTCGAGGGCCCGTAAGACAGTTGCCAGGCGACTCACACAGCGGTTCCGGCAGTCGAGTCCCACTCATCTGGACGTATGCCGCGCACTGCCTCCCGGGCTCCGTCATCCCGCAGTGACTCACGCGGGTCGGGGCCGCAGCACCGCTCGACACACGCGGCAGGTCCCGTTCTGCCTCCGCCGAAGGCACCCTCAGACCAGCCCTGGCATACTCCAGGCAGGCCAGCAGGAACACCTGGCCACATGCGGAACGGGGTGTCAGTCGCCGTCTTGTCTAGCGGGCATTCCCACCGCGGAGGGAGGTGACGGCACAGGTAGAGACGAGAGCATCCCGGTGGAGCCTGATGTGGTGTACTTCCAACGCGCAAAGGAGGTCTCAGCGGAGATGAGTGCCACACGGAGAAAAGGCTTCACGCTGATCGAGCTGCTGGTGGTGATCGCCATCATAGGCATCCTGGCAGCGATGGTATTCCCGGTCTTTGCGAGGGCGCGCGAGTCCGCGCGCAAGGCGGTGTGTCTATCGAATGTCAAGAACATCGCCCTGGCCATTCAGATGTACCTGGCGGACAACAACGACACGTTGCCTCCAGGCGAACACCGACAGGAGGTGCTGGACTACTGGGCGGCCGGCCCTGGCGGTGGCACCGACGTGTGTGGCGTGGAAACTGACTACCTCCCGACCTATGGGTGGTGGACGAATCCGTATGTTAAGTGGCCTGTGGTCCTGGACGAGTATGTGAAGAACCGTGATGTCTGGCGCTGCCCAAGCGCGAGGGTGGAAGTCGGCGCCATCTACATCATTCCAGGGCCTGACTGGCTGGGGCACGTACAGGCGACCACAGGTCAGTGGGGAGGCGAATTCGGCTTTGGACCGTGCGCAGGCGGATGGCCACCGGGCTGGGGTGGTGTCATCACCGACTCGGCTGCGCAGCAGTCCTTGGCCACTGATTACGGCATGCTGACGGGCGACGCCAGGGGCACGACCGATCATCACAAGGCCTTCAAGATGAGCATTGGATACAACGCTGCCAGGGACATGAAGCTGGTCGAAGTCCAGGATGTCGCTAGCTTCCCGATCACCGGAGATGCTGGCGTGTCCGAGGACCTGGGAGCCATCGGTGTGTT
>JALGXV010000304.1 GCA_029821885.1 Candidatus Hebobacteria bacterium | reverse complement strand
ACGCCGGCCGCATCCGCGGTTCAGCAGCCGCAACGGCCGGCTGCCGCGGGTCAGATCCCAAGACGCCCGAGGACAGGGATTACTCCAGCTCCCCAAGGGCCCGCAGGGCGGCCTCGATCAGCGCGTCCACCTCGGCGCGTGCGCCGACAATGACCTCGGGCTCCTGCGTGTACTCGGTCCACGAAGCCGTGACCTCCGGCCGCACGGCCAGCACCTCCCGCGCCTGAGCGACCAGACCCTCGCGGCCGCCGGCCGCCTCCAGCCTCTCGGCCAGATCGGCCAGCATTGCAAGGGCCTCGTAGTCCTCGATCCCATCGCGCAAGTTCTCCAGCCGCGTGCTGGCCAGCGGCGTCGCGTCCAGTCCGGGGTAGATGAGAATGCCATCGTTGTTGGTGCCGTACGAGAGCGTGTTCCACGGCCGCTCCGGCATCCCCGGCAGCTCCGGCCGCTCGGGCCACTTCGGCCCGGGCATGTTCCATTTCTCCTGCTTCTCGTAGTGGTTGATGAGGTAGTAGAGAAACCCGGTTATCCCGTGCTGGTAGTACTGCCAGGGAAGGATGCGGGGGTCGACGCCCGGGAAGTCTACGAACAGGTTGGCGTATGGCTTGCCCGGCGCGCAGCAGACGTAGGCCCACACCTCATCGCCCGCGGCTTGGCGCTCGCGCAGCTCCGGTTGCCACTGCGCGCTCAGCGGCGTCCAGATGTCGAAGTATCCGACGTGGGCCGGGTTGAGCGGATTCGCGGACTCGCGCTTGATGCGTGGGAACTTCTCCCCGACCATGCCGTAGACGCGGCGGATCGACGGGTCCACCGTCTCCGCGTGGTCCCGCCTCATGTCGGACTCGTCGAACCCGTGGACATACCACGTCATGTCCGGCCAGTTCTTCTCTTCGATGAACTCGTTCCAGTCGGCCAGCCAGGCTTCGAGCTGGCTCAGCTCCTTCTCTGCCGCCTCCGGATCATCCGGCAGCTCCTCCACATAGACCAGGCAGGTGGCGTTCATCCCTCGCTCGTAGCAGTACTCCATGTCCTCGCGGCTTGGGACTACCCTCGCTCGCCCCTCCTTCAGCATGGAGTAGATAGTGGTCGGGCTGAGTCGGTGCGCGAGCAGGAGGTCGTACATCTCCAGCCACTTCTCGTGTGGCAGGACATCCTCGCATTCGTAAGAGGTGTAGAGCGGCCCGTGGCTGTGGTCATCGCTGAGGCCGAGGCGGCGCTTCACTTCGTCCGGCTCATGCCAGATCTCCCACATGCCGGCGCAGATGGAGAACGCGGTCTTCAACCTCCCACGCAGCGGCAGCGAGAACGGCCGCACCGTGAGCTCCAGTCCCACGGTCTGCGGGGGGCCATTTCCCGGACGAATAGTTATGATGCCGCGGTACACTCCGGGCTCGGCGCCGGCCGGCACGTCTACGGTGAACCACACCGGCGTGACGAATCCCGCGTCCGCCTTGAAGGGCTTCGCTGGCATGAGGACGTCGGGCCACGACCAGCCCACCCGCCGAATCGAGGAGTTCGACTGCTTGGTCTGCACGTACCGAACGGGGTGCCATGTCACGCGGTCGGATGGCAGGCGCGTCCTGCCGTCCTCGTGCAGGAGATCGGACACCTCGGCCCTCACAGCGCGCATCGGCCGCCCCATAGGCACCACTACGAGCTGGAAGCTCTCCCGCTCCCGGCCGGCCGCGGCGATGCGCACGTGGGGATCGAACGAACCGCTGAAGTCGGTCGCCTCGCGGAACACCTTCGTCATCGGACCGGCCTGGCCCACGAGGAATGATGAAGTCCCGCCCTGTCGGATTTCGCGTACGTCGTCCCAACCGGTCAGCAGCAGGGGCAGCGGATCATCGGGGTAGACGCGGCTTAGGCGCACCCAGAGCCAGCGCGTCTCGCTCTTGCTCTCCTGCCAGTCACACAGGTTGATGCTGGCGGCCTGCGCGCCGGTGTGCCAGGGCCCCACCGGCACATTGATCTGGGGCTTCCCGTTGATCCGCCAGTCGAACACGCGCTTGGCGTTGAAGTCGCAGGACTGGACGACCTTCTTTCCCTCGACAACGGTGTCTTTCGCCTGCTGGCGGGCGTTGAGGGTGGGCCGCGTGCCGGTGAACTCGACGACAACCGGCCCCTCGGCCAGGTGGAGATCCTGCCCCCAGCCGCCGATCTTCACCGGGACGAGCGCCCACTCCAGCCGCAGGAAGTATCCGTCGCGAGGCCTGGGGATGTGCTCCTCGCGCAGCCTCTGCACGCCGTTGAAGATTGGCTTCTCCGGAGCGCTCGTCGTCCAGAGAGCGCCCTCTCGCAGTTCGGCCGCACCTACGAGCTGCCACTCGCTCTCGTCGAGAGCCTCCACGTCGAAGCGCTGCTCCCACACCACCTCGACCCGCTCCCCCCAGGCGGCGGTTGCAGCTACCATCAGCACCAGAACAAAGATCGCACTACGCATGGGGACATCCTCCACTCGTGGGCAGAAGTAACCTTCCACCGCGCCCGCAAGTAACCTGCCCCGGAGTAGGTTGCAGAAGGAACTGGGCCCACGCCGGCGCAAGACGCAGACGATCCCCGGTAGGCAAGCGAGAGCAGGCCGATGCCTGAGTCGGCGGGCAGCGAGAAGAGGGAAATCCGGCATCTGACCTACGTCGCCGCGGTCGCTATCATACGGAGAGGGGGCGAGGTGCTGCTCGTGCGCCAGCGCGGGCCGGGGGACGAGCGGGCCTACTGGGGGCTGCCCGGCGGCATCGTGGAGCCGGGGGAGACCCTCATCGAAGGGCTGATTCGGGAAGTCCGAGAGGAAGCCGGCGTGGAGGTCGCCGACCCCGGCCGCATCGCGTTTGTGACATATTCCCCCGGGTGCATCTCCTTCACGTTTGAGGTCGGCGAATGGCGAGGGGAGGTCGGCCCGGCCGACCCGGACGGCTTCGTGCTGGAGGCCGGATTCTTCCCGCTGAACGAGGCCATCGCGAGGCTGGAGGAGGTGCCCGTCCGCGGGATGCGGGAGCCCATCACCGCCTACCTGCGCGGCCAGGCCGAGCGGGGCACGGTGTTCGTCTATGCGAAGGGATTGGAAGAGGCCCCTGACGCGCCCGCGGGCTGATGGGAACAGGGCGCGGCGAAGGCTCCTTGACACCTGAGGCCCATTCTGAGAGCCTACGGCATGGGGTGTTTGGTGACTATGCTCGCGCTCATGCTGGCGGCAATTCCGGCCTCCGGTCCATCGCCTGAGGTCCCGCCCCTCCTCTCGGCCGCAGACAAGGACTACCATCTCGGCACGGCCGACCCCAAGCGCATCAAGCTCGTCCGGCTGGGGTGGACCGATCAGGTGCTTGTGTGATAGAAAGCAGAGGCCTATCAGTCCCGGTATGACGATAGCTTCCAGAATGAGAAAGGAGACCCGAGTATGGCTAGGGCTCTGAGAAGGAGAGACCTGACGTTGCTCGCCTTCTGCGCGGCGCTCGCGGCCGCAGTGGTGATGACCTCAGGCTGCGGATCGCCGGCGGCCGAGCAGGCGGGCGAGGAGGCCGTGGTCGAGACGACCGAGGCCACCGAAGAGGGGGCGGCAGAAGTCGGACAGGCGGCCGAAGAAGGGACGGCAGAGGAGGGCGAGGCCGCCGAGACGGCGCCGGCCGAAGGCGCTCCTGCCCCGACCGCACCGGCAGCTGGCGAGGGCACATCTTCATCCGATG
>JALGXV010000059.1 GCA_029821885.1 Candidatus Hebobacteria bacterium | reverse complement strand
TGCGCGTGCTACCGATACCCAGTGCAGTGTCGCCTTCGGTCTTCGACCATCGGGCGCGTCCCCACCGCGGGTCTCCGGGTCGTAGGTGCAGTGAATCTCGGTGATCTCGCCGTCCGCATCCTTGACAACCCCCGTGCATGTGACGAAGTAGGCGTTCCGCAGTCGGACCTCCCGGCCGGGGGCCAGGCGGTAGTACCTCCGCGGCGGGTCCTCGCGGAAGTCGTCGCGCTCAATGTACAGCTCTCTGCCAAATGGCACCTTGCGCGTTCCGGCGCCTGGATCCTCCGGGTTGTTGATGACGTCCAGCTCTTCCACCTGACCCTCGGGGTAGTTGGTCAGGACGACCTTCACCGGCCTCAGCACGGCCATTACGCGCGGTGCTCGCCGATTCAGATCGTCACGGATGCAGTCCTCCAACACCGCGACGTCTATGATGTTGTCGATCTTCGCAATCCCGGCCCGCCGGCAGAATTCCCGGATCGATTCCGGCGTGTACCCGCGTCGGCGCAGGCCCGCCAGCGTCGGCAGCCGTGGATCGTCATACCCCCGAACATGGCCGCCCTCGACAAGCTCGATGAACCGGCGCTTGCTCATGACCGTGTGGGTCATGTTCATCCGGGCGAACTCGATCTGGCGCGGATGATAGATGCCGAGCCGATCCAGGAACCAGTCATACAGCGGGCGATGGTTCTCGTATTCCAGCGAACAGAGCGAATGGGTGATTCCCTCGATCGAATCCTGCAGACCATGCGCCCAGTCGTACATCGGGTAGATGCACCACTTGGAGCCCTGGCGGTGGTGCTCGGAATGTCGGATCCGGTACATGACGGGATCGCGCAGGAGCAAGTTGGGCGCGGCCATGTCGATCTTCGCGCGGAGTGTACGCTCCCCGTCCGGGAACTCGCCAGCGCGCATCCGCTGGAACAGGCCCAGATTCTCATCCACGCTGCGACTGCGATAGGGGCTTTCCGCCCCTGGCTTGGTCAGCGTGCCGCGCGTCTGGATGAGTTCATCGGGCGAGAGGTCGCAGACATAGGCATCGCCCTGTCTGATGAGTTGCAGGGCCCACTCGTACTGCTGTTCGAAGTAGTCGGAGCCGAAGAACAGCCGGTCGTCCCAGTTGACCCCCAGCCAGCGGACATCATCGATAATCGCCTCAACGAACTCCTGCTCCTCCCTGGCGGGGTTGGTGTCATCGAACCTCAGGTTGAAGAGACCACCGAATTCCTGAGCGATGCTGTAGTTGATCCAGACAGCCTTCGCGTGTCCGATATGAAGGTAGGCGTTGGGCTCCGGCGGGAAGCGCGTGTGGACGCCGGTGAATCGCCCGGAACGCAGATCCTCGATGACGGCCCGGCGGATGAAGTTCATCGGCACCTGCGGGCGCCCAAACCTGTCTTCTTCGACATGCGACGAGCCCATGACAGCGTAGCTCCATTCCCTTTGTCCGGCATCAGCGTTCGCGGGACATCAGACCGGCGGGTGAACTGAGACATCCGTGGGGTGCCCCTGCCTCTGTGTTCCCGCGCCCCAGCACCGGCCTCCGGTGGCGCTCCCACCCGGCGACTGGGGTGCGAATCTGCAAGGCCCTTCGCCGGGCCTGTAGGGCGTCCCTCCAATTCGACACTGAAGGTTCCTCTCACACTTCGGAGTGAGGGCGTCGTGTCCAGAAACTCATCCGCCCCCCAGGATGCTCATGCAGGCTCTCTCGTGGTATCCTCGGCACTTGCTCTGTCACTCCGATCCTGCTGGCCGCCTGGGGTACCGTCGCCCCTTTGCTGTTCTTGATCTCCGCTTGCCGCAGCTTCTGGATGATCTGCTCCGGCCTGTACCTCTTCCCGTTCATCGCTGCCTTGCTCCTCCCTAGCGATCCAAGTCAATCCCTATGTCCTTGTCAGGGGCAGGTGACACCGGCCCCTGACAAGGACAACATGGCGCATCGGGGGGAGCCGCAGGCAGCTGACCTTCTGGAAACGCCGGTGAGGAACACCCTCAACTTCCCAGTCTAGTCGCTCATGCCAGCCCTTCCAGCAGTCTCAGCCAGGCGACCATCCCTGGATCGTCCTTGCCGACGCTGTTCTCGCCAAACATGCGAGCCCGGCCCTGTCGGGCCGCGCGGTCGCGGAACTCAGCGATGGCCTCCCGGACCGCCTGCCGAGCTGCCGGCAGCATAGCGTCCGGTGTCTCGGCCAAGCGCAATGCCTCCACCGTGGCCGCGACGGCATCGAGGACGGTCTTGTCGCCAAGCTCCGCCTTGCCCCTGCGCTGCATCGCCTCCAGCGCCCCGCCGAGAAGGTCGGCGGTCTCCCGCCAGCCGACCTCCGTGCGGCCCCGCACCGCCTTGGCGGCGCTCATCACTCCGGTGGCGAGGAGCGTTCCGTAGGTAGATCCCGAGAGACTGACGAGCGCCTTTGCGCACTGGAGCAGCGCGGCGCCGAGGTCGGGCGGGAGGTCATCAGCTTGCTCGGCGACGCTTCGCATTCCGCGCACCAGAGTAACGCCAAGATCCCCGTCGCCGAGCGCGCCATCGATCGCGCTCAACTCGTCGGCACAGCTCTCGGCCTGCGCGCTCAGCCGCCGGATCGCATCGCGCAGCACTTCTGTTGTCAGCGATTCAGCCATGTCTTCACCTCAGATCGAATCACACCCGCCAGAACGCGCAATCGCACGGAGCCTGCAGCAACTGCTCCAGCTCTTCGTCGAGCCGGCAGAAGGTCACGGACATTCCGGCCATCTCCATGGAGGTGGCGTAGCGGCCGACCAGCGGCATCACGATCTCCGCCCCCAGCTCGCGCAGGCGGCCGGCCACGTACCGGTGGACGATGTAGAGCTCCTCCGGAGGGGTGGCGCCCAGGCTGTTGCACATGACCGAGACGCGATCACCTGAGGCGAGGGGCATGTCTTCCAGGAGCGCGTCCACCATGGTCGAGGCAATCTCGTCGGCGGTCTGCAACTTGCCTCGCTGGATGCCGGGTTCGCCGTGGATGCCCATGCCGATCTCCATCTCGTCCTCCCCGAGCTGGAAGGTCGGCTTCCCCACCTGCGGCACGGTACACGGTGTCAGCGCCACCCCGATGGAGCGGGTGGCGTCCAACGCCTTCCGCGCGGTGGCGGCGACTGTGGGAAGGTCGGCTCCGGCCTCGGCCTTGGCCCCTGCCAGCTTGAAGCCGTAAACCATGCCGGCGACCCCGCGGCGCTTCTCCCGCTCGGCGAGCGGAGCGCTCGCGACATCATCCGCGACCAGCGCGGTCTCGGTCGCGATGCCCTCCATGTCCACCATTTCCGCCGCCATGTCGAAGTTCATTACGTCTCCGCCATAGTTGCCGTAGATAAGCAGCACCCCGGCCCCGCCGTCGGCCGCGTGGATGGCATCTGCCATTTGGTCCACCGAAGGGGAGGCGAACACGTCCCCGATGGCACAGGCGTCGAGCAGGCCCTTGCCGACATAGCCGGTGAACACAGGGAGGTGTCCAGAGCCGCCGCCAGTGACCAGGCCGACCTTACCAGATACGGCTCCGCCGGCGCGGGCGATCACACGCCCATGCGGCCCGCGCTGTTGGTAGTGCTGCGGATGGGCCGCGCACAGCCCCTCCAGCATCTCATCCACATAACGGAACGGGTCATTCAGAATCTTCTTCATGTTTCCTTTCCTCCTCACAACGTGGCTGGAATCTCGTCCCGGCCTCCGTGTCCTTCCAGGAGACCCTATGCGAGCGCTGTGACGGCCCTGCGCCATGCATCATCGCCATGTCGCAAGGGAAGTAGCCGCCGCGCCAGACTCACTTGACCTACTCGTGGGCTGAAGACCGCTCCGCAAAAAGGACCTCTGCCTGCTTTGTGTATCTCTCAACAAGATCGCCAATCTCGACCACATCGTGGCCTCTGATGTAGGTGTGAATCTTGTCGTTGAAGCGGCGGTGCCAGCGCTCCGGAATCCCGCGCTTGCCTACGATGGCACCAGCGATGCTGCCGGCGGTTGCTGCGGTGCAATCGTTGTCCAGACCCATGGCGACGGTCTCGGAGATCACCTTCGTGAAGTCTGTGCCGCCCAGCATCAGGCCGAACACGACGAGACACGCGTTGTTGATGGTATGCACCATGGTCATGCCCTTGAAGCGGCGATCGACAGCCCGGCGCGCGTCGCGGTAGTCTCGAATGCGCTCACTTGCTCTCAAGGCCCATCGGATCTCCTTCGCGAGGCGGCACTCCTTGGGAATCTCGGTCAAGCCAATCCTGATGGCCTCCGCCGGGTGATCGACGGCAAAGGCGGCCGAGATGGCGGCGCTGAAGAACATCCCGCCATAGAGACCGTTTCTGCGATGGCTCATGAAGCCATCCCTGTAGTCCAAGGCGGCGGCTCTCTCCGGCTGCCCGGGTGCAAGGTAGCCATAGGGATCACAGCGGATGAACGCGCAGATGAGTTCGGCGTAGGGATTCTCATCTGCGGCCTTGGCCGCCGGCGTTCCTGCCAGGAGCCGGTTCAGCGGCCACTCCATGTCCTTGTAGACCCAGTTGAGGTCGGTGTGCCACATGCGACCCACGTCCTCAACGGTGAAGTCAGGACCGTGCTTCTCGAGGATCATCAGCCCCAGCACGGTGTAGATGATATCGTCGTCAGCCGGGACACCGTCCATGCCATCCCGCGTGTAGGCATCGAAGCGGCTGACACCGTAGCGAAGGTCGGACGGCATCTTGGCCCGCGACCAATAGTCAGTCGGCGGGAACGGATCTCCTATTTCCTCTGCCCAGGCCGCCATCGCCTCGACCGACCAGCCTTCGACGGCCGCACCCAGCGTGCATCCCGCCATGCGTCCGATGAGAGCTCCTTCGACCTTCTGCGCGTACATCTCCGAGTCGAACCTGTCCCACAGCCGCCGCGGGCCTCTGGGGCGCAAAGCGCGGATCTCCTCCAGCCCGTCGGGCTCCTTGGCAGCCAACTCGTTGTCGACGGGGAGCTTGCCCATCGCCTTGACAGCCCGTCGCAGGGCCGCTTCTGCTCGTGCCAGCGGCACGGAGAGGTCCTTGGCGCCGTGATCGTGCTTGAGTTGTGCGAGGGACTCAATCTCGTCGATGATGCTTCGGTAGTCTGGCACCTTCGGGTAGCTCACTCTCCCTCTCCTCTCGGAATTGGCGCGCGAACTACTTGCAGGTCACACCCTGACCGTAGTGGTAAGGCAACTCGTGCCGTATTCACCCGGAATCCTGTCCAGTCCGTTGCGCGTCGATGACAGGGCTTCTGGGCGGGACCGTGAACGACCTGTCAGGCGTCAGAGAACGATCAGGCCCAGGCACTCAAGCATCTTCTGTCCACACTGGGAGGGCCGCTGCGCGTCGCCGCCGACGCGGGACTAGCTGGGCTGCGCCACCGCTACCACCTATGCATGTCGGACGCCGGCGGGACCGTCCCACTGGCCCTCGAAAAACACTATCTGGGCGTTCTGGGGCACTTGCTTCCGTCCGGGGTCGCCAGTATCCTGGACGCCGTGAGCGCACTCTGGCGAGCGGATGAGTTTCGGACACTACACGGATGTCGGCATCCGGCGCCTGGACGGACAGGATGAGAAAGTGCCTTCACTCAAGTGCGGCCGCTGTTCTTCTGCTTGCCGTGTTGAGCAGCTGTGTGTCTGCGTCGAATACCTGTGAGGAAGAACTGGAGACTCAAGCGATGAGCCACGTGCTACTGGACTTCACCAAGGACTCCGGTGTTGACTCGATGGTGGCAAGTGCGAGTGTGAGGCTGTCGCGGGTGAGCGCTGAGCAGGGCGGCGCTTTGCGGATGGAGGTTACCTCCAGCGAGGAACGTCCGAGCGTTGCTCTCAAGGCTCCCGAAGGCCACTGGGACGTATCGGATCACCTGTATGTAGCTGTCGACCTGCGGAATCCCGGCTCTGAAGAGACGATGGTCTCGGTAGAGGTAAACAGCCAGGGCGCGGAGGCCTGGGATGATCGCAATGATGTGACAACCGTCCTCCTCCCCGGCGAGAGCAAGACCGTCAGGGTCCTCATTGTCCGCTTGCCCTTGGACGAGGGCAGTGCGTTAGGCCGCTACTTCGCAGGCAGGAGCGGAGAAGCAGGGGGGCAGTACTCGTCCGGGATGCTTGGGCTGCCGGGGGGATTCACGTGGCACTGGAACCGGATCGACCCATCGCAGGTCACCCAGGTCGTGGTGTCGGTGCCCTTTGCCGGATGCGGGGAAGTCATCGAGATCGGCCGGGTGCTGGCACTCGGGGAGTATGATCCACCGACGGAGCAAGAACTGGGATCTGGCTTTGCTCCTTTTGTGGATGCATTCGGCCAGTACCGCCACAGGGACTGGCCCGGCAAGGTTCATTGCACGGAGGACCTGGTGCGGGCGCGCGAAGACGAGGAGGCCGACATTGCGGCCCATCCGGGTCCGGCGGAATGGAACCAGTATGGCGGCTGGGCCAGCGGGCCGAAGCTCGAAGCGACAGGCCGCTTCTACCCGGCCAAGCGCGAAGGGAAGTGGTGGCTGGTTGATCCCGAGGGCCGACTCTTCTGGTCGCACGGGATCGACTGTGTCAACCTGCACTGGGGAGCGACGCGGATCAGGGATCGCGAGCATTACTTCGCGGCGCTGCCCGAGCAAGATTCTCCTCTAACCGAGTTCTACTGGGGACGTGGCGATGAACGCCACGGGTATGGGTTCGGGCAAGCCAACCTTTGGCGGAAGTACGGAGACGAGTGGCGCTCGATCTACACCGATCGAATTCACGAGCGCCTGCGCAGTTGGGGGATGAACACGATTGCGAATTGGTCGAGCTCCGAGATCTACCTGAGGAGGAAGACCCCCTACGTAGTCGAGGTGCACTACCGTTCGCGCAATATCGAGGGGAACGACAAGCTACCTGACCCGTTTGACCGAGGCTTCCGCGAAGCGCTGGGGGAGCGCATCGAGCGGAGGCACGAGTCTGCGGGTGACCGATGGTGTATCGGGTACTTCGTCGACAACGAACTGAAGTGGGGGCGGGATATCGACGCCGCCGTGCTCGTCGCCGAGGCGCCACCGGACCAGCCCGCCAAGCAGGAGCTGGTGAAGGAACTCCGCGCGCAGTACGACACCATCGACGCGCTGAATGCGGCATGGGGCACAGATCATGCTTCGTGGGAGGGATTCCTGGAATGCCGCGAGGCACCGGATCGCCATAAGGCGTACGATGATCTTGTCGCATTCTTCGAGAAGATGGCGGAGACATACTTCCGGGTATGCCGAGAAGAAGTGAAAGCGGCAGCCCCGAACGCGCTGTATCTGGGCTGTCGCATACACCAGGAGCATCCGCGCGTGTTGCAGATGGCGGCGAAGTACTGCGATGTTGTCAGCCTCAACTGCTACAGGTATGACATCCGGATGGTGAGCATACCTGCAGAGCTTGACGTCCCCGTCATCATCGGGGAGTGGCACTTCGGGGCGCTCGATCGCGGGCCTTTGCATCCAGGTCTGCGTCATGTGCAGAGCCAGTCTGAACGGGCTGTCTTGTACAAGAGCTACGTGCGCAGCGCGCTGTCTCATCCGCTCATTGTGGGCGTGCACTGGTTCCAGTATGGTGACCAAGCCACGACCGGACGTGGCGATGGTGAGAACTGCCAGGTCGGCTTCGTCGACATCTGCGACACGCCCTATTGGGAGACCATCGCCGCCTCGCGGGAGGTCGGAGGCGAGCTGTACCAGATGAGGAGCGCATACTAGCCGTTGGCCTCTCTCTGCTCCGTTACACCGGGGCGAGCTCACAGGTCGTTGTTGGGCCTCTGTGAGACCGCGACCCTACGCTGCAGTGGCCCCATAACTCGCGTTCTGCGCACAGCCAGAGCGGTCTCACGGGCGGTCGACATGCACACCCGGCGGAACTCCCTCTGTGGCTGCAGAGATGGCGCCTAGGGCTGAGCGTCGTCACGACGTTGCCCAGTTCCGCAGTTCGGCCAGCAGTGGGATGGACGGCAGATCGCGAGCCCACTGGTCGCACAGATAGGCCACAGATGCCCTCACCGCGGGCAGCGAGTCAACTCCTGGTATCAGGGCGGACACCTCTTGACGTAACCATCCGAGGAGATCCTCGAGGGCGGAGAACCTCTCCTCGACCAGGGCCTCACGCAAGTGCCCTATCGTTACTCGGTCGAAGTCTTGCTTCCGGTGGAGATCCACAATATCGGGCAGCAGCAGGCTTGCCTCGGTCAGGGAGGTCCCAATCCCGGCCAGCAACTCGTTGTATATCACTCGGGCTACACCGTCGGCGGTTTCCCTCAGCGCCCGCAGCAACTCCATCCCGCGGAGACTGCGGGTTCCGTCACTCGGCCGCATTTGGCAGTAGAACTTGACCTTCGGCTCCGTTCCGGACGGACGCACGGTCGCAACAAAGGTGTCCGTGTATATCTGGATGAGGTCCCTGGGCAACTTGTCTGTCTCACTCACGAACGGACCGAACATCTCCTCATCCCAGTGATCCACAACCTTTCGCACCGTCTGGCCGCCGATGGTCTTTGGGGGTGATTCCCTGAGCCACTCCATGATGCGGATTCTCTTGGACACGCCATCAGCCCCGAGCAGCAGGATGGCGCGCTCCGCATCGACATAGTGACCGAGTTCTTCCAGGATCTGAACGTAGTAGTCCAGAAGGGTCCGTCCCTCTTGACGCAGCCTCTGGTAGAGAGCAGACAGGTACATACAAGCTGGCGCTGCGTCCTTGTCTTTGACGACGGGAAGAACGATGACACCATGGCTCTCCTCCGCAGCCAGCACGAGTTGCTCAGGCGAACAGGTAACGTCCTTGTACCGTCCCTCCCCTTCCAGGGCTTTCAGCACATCACCAACGTACTTGAACCCGACCAGCAGGTCATCGATTAGCCATGAGTCCCCGGCGGCCTCAACGATCTTGCCGAGAAACCGGGTTGTGACCAGGGTCTCTATCACCAGACCCCTGCGCTGCGGACCTTGGGGGTCCATCATCAGGAAGTAGCAGAGCATGGTGGCGATCTGGTTTCCATCGAAGTGGTACCAAGAGCCATCGGCCAACTTGATCTCGAGTCCGACCCGGTCGGCATCGGGGTCGCTCGACAGAACGATCCCGGAGCTTTCTTGGTCGGCAAATGCCGTGGCAGGCTTTGTTGCCTCGGGGATCTCTGGGTTCGGGGACCTCAGCGGGATGGCCGCAAAGGTGCCGTCAGGTCCCTGGTTGGGGGGTACCGTAACGGCGAATCCCAATCGGTCAAGCAGATCGCCAGCTGTCGAGATCCCACACCCACACAAGGGGGTGTAGATGATGGGCATGTCTCGCCGGGGCGGAGGTAGTTCGTCGTATAGGCCGACGTAGGTTTGGACGTAGTCGCGGAGAAGATCCGCGGGGACTTCACGGATCATCCCCTCCCGAAGCGCCAGATCGAAGTCCATCGTATTGAGGTCGGTGACTCCATCTACTGCGTCCACGAGACGCTGGTCCTCAGGGGCAATCGGTTGACTCCCGTACTGATCGTAGACCTTGACCCCGTTGTCATCCGGGAAATTGTGTGAAGCCGACAGGTTTACCCCGCCCACTGCCCCCACCCGGCCGATCAGGTAGGACAATTCCGGCGTGCTCAGTAGGGCCTTGTCGGAAAGAGGGTCTTTGAAATACGCGGCGATACCGTTGCCCGCATATACTTCGCAGGCCAGTCTCCCCAAAGATCGAGATGAGACCCCTATCAGCGGGTGATCTGGTTCGAGAAAACGGTAGACGCCGGCAATATCGTTGAAGATCCGCACGTCGTTGGCGACGACCACAGCAAGTTCTGTGCGTTCCGGAAAGAGTCTGCGTAGGTACTGGCAGTGTCCCTGAATCGTCATAGCGACAGTGCTCTCGTTGATGCGATTGGAGCCATACCCAACTGGTCCTCGCCGACCACCGGTCCCGAACGGCAGCACCTGCCAGAAGGCATCGAACAGCAGTGGGACGTGTTCTTCCTTGAGGTGTCTCTCCAGAACCTCCGGATGGCCGTGCGGGACCAAACCCGAAAGCCATTGGCGCAGTCGCACTGCGGCGTCTTCGCCCGGCTTCTCGTATCTCTCGGCAAGGAGATCGCAGATATCGTCCAAGCTCATTGCGGCACCCGTCCTCACTACCAGTACTGTCCGGCGCGCTGCGGGAGAATGCTAGCACATCTCGCGGGGCTGGAAAAGTTCCCTCACGTGTTGGTGAGTGCGCCGGGGCGACGCGTCCGACGCCACCCGGCCATGCCGGTGGCGTTGCAGACCACCCGCGGCCGGTGGGTGCCCTCACCACAAACGCTGTCTGCCGCGTTGCGTGGCCATGATAGCACCTCTCAGAGGACTTGGGAAAGGGCTGTCAGGTGTCAGGAAGTGCTCCGGGCGAGGAGTTCGGCGCCGTCCGGCCGGACCGGTGGCGCTGTGGCCCATCCGCGACCTCCTGTAGTGGTCACATAGCCGTGAAACCGGCATGGCTACCTCCTGGGGCAAGGGTACTGCTCCGTGCGCAACTGTGCCCACTGTGGCATCGAAGGGGCCTTCCGCACAAGTGGAGCGGTTTCACGAGCAGCGGAGCCCCGTGCTCTGTCGACCATGGCGCCGCCCGAGAACGGGGTTCTGAGCGGTTCCATGCCGGTCGGACCTCTTCAGGTGGTCGGACAACACCGTTTTCAAGAACAACATCTTCTACGTCGGTGGCCAGGTCCGGTGCGAGTACGGGTCGAGCGCCAACAACGCTTTCGAAGGAAACATCTTCTACGGCAATCACACGAGCCCACCGACGCCCTGGGCGCCGACCCCTCGCTCGCCGCGCCCGGCACGGGCGGGGATGGCTTCGATTCGCTCTCCGGCCACCAGCTGGGAACGAACTCGCCGCGCCCGGCACGGGCGGGGATGGCTTCGATTCGCTCTCCGGCCACCAGCTGGGAACGAACTCGCCGTGCCGTGGCGGCGGCGTCGTCGTCGAAGACAACGGCGGACGCGACTTCTGGGGCAACCCCGTGCCATCGGACACGGCGCCGGACGTGGGCGCACCCCAGGGATCGGCGGCCAACGCGACGGACCCGATCTCGCTCACCCATTAGGGCGCTGCCAGGATCACAGCTATCGTACCGTCGGCAGCCCTCCCGGCACCGTCCCGGAGGGGTCGAAGGTCATAGACTCGCGGACAAGACGAGACAACCAGGTTGAGGCTCGATCACAGGGCGTTGACCGCCGCAAGCGGGTCGCAGGTACACGTGGTCTATCACGAGACATTGTGTAGGGGGGAGAGAATGGCATCAGGATAGCATGCCGGAACATGCCTGGAGGGTGCCGCAGCGAGGGGGAGAAGTAGACACCGCGGCTGACAGAGAGCCGAGGCCGCTGACGTTCTGTCTGCCTCAGATTGGCTCTCACACACCGCGGATGCTGTGGCGTGATGTGCTCTGCGGCCGAGCCCCGGCGGGGTGCGCAGGAGACTCTCCCGGCCCTGCAGCGCCACAGCCGGAAACTAGAGAGGATGGGTAACCCTGAGACAAGAAGAAGTCGTGCAGTGGGTCCTTGTTGTGCTCGCAGCAGTTGTGATCCTCCTTCCGGGCCAGTCCAGTGATGCCGCCGAACAGCAGTCTCGCCGGCTGCCGCTCAGTGAGTATCGCGACAAGATGCTGGCGGGCTGGATAGGCCAGATGGTGGGAGTTGGCGTGGGCGGGCCGACGGAGTTCAGGTGGCAGGGCGCCATAGTCCCGGCGGACGAGGTACCCGAGTGGCGTCCGGAGATGGTCAACCAGTTCGGGCAGGACGATCTGTATGTGGAGATGACCTTCCTCCGCACTCTTGAGATGTACGGGTTCGACGTTCCTATCCGCCAGGCAGGCATCGATTTCGCGAACAGCCGCTACGGTCTCTGGCACGCGAACGGGGCCGGGCGCCGCCTCCTGCGGGAGGGCATCGCTCCCCCCGACTCGGGCCATCCGGAGTTCAACAAGCACGCGGACGACATCGACTACCAGATCGAGGCGGACTTCTCGGGCCTCATAGCTCCCGGCCTCCCCAACACAGTCATCAAGCTGGGCGAGAAGTTCGG
The DNA here is from genome assembly GCA_029821885.1 of Candidatus Hebobacteria bacterium. GTDB lineage: Bacteria > Armatimonadota > Hebobacteria > Hebobacterales > Hebobacteraceae > Hebobacterum. Next base: position 2,281 of record JALGXV010000059.1, on the reverse strand, counting down.
CCGTCTGATGAACTACGGCGATGGGCTGTACGGCGGGCAGTTCGTCGGCGCCATGTATGCGGAGGCCTTCTTCGAGACGGACATGGCCCGGATCGTGGAGGCCGGCCTCCGTGCCATTCCCGCGGAAAGCCAGTACGCGGAGTGTATCCGCGATGTGCTGGCATGGTGGCGCGAGGAGCCGAACGACTGGGAGAACACCTGGGAGAAGATCAACGCCAAGTACCATCTCAACCCTGACTACCGCAGGTTCTCTTGCAGCGGCCCTGACGCCGAGAAGGACTGGGACCTGAACATCGACGCCAAGGTGAATGGCGCCATGATCGTCCTGGGTCTCCTCTACGGAGACCGCGACCCGGACAAGACCATAGAGATCTCAGTCCGTGGCGGCCATGACTCCGACTGCAACCCGTCGAACGCCGCCGGGGTGCTCTTCACGACCATAGGGGCCTCCCGGCTGCCGGAGCGCTTCTCCTCCCACCTCTCCTACGAGACAGAGTTCAGCTTCACCTCGTTCAATATGCGGAGACTCACTGAGGTCTGCGAGCAACTGGCGCGTCAGGCTGTCGTGAGAGCCGGTGGCCGCGTCGATACGGATGAGTCGGGCGAGGAAGTGTTTGTCATCCCCGTGCTCCCGCCCGAGCCGACCGCCCTGGAGCGGTCTTGGGCCCCTCGTCCAGCCGCCAACAGCCGCTTTACTGAAGCGGAAATGGCGCAGATCTCCGTGGAGCCCACCATCGAGTTGGGGAAGGAGCCGGTGTGCCAGAGCTGCGGCCTTATGCCCCTGGATGCCCCGGAGAGCTTCGGCACCAACGCCGACGGCTCCAAGAGCGAAGACTACTGCGTGTACTGCTTCAAGGACGGCGCCTTCACCTATCCCGACGCCACCCTCGAGGAGATGATCGAGGTCTGCGCCGGCTTTCTGGCCGACTACACGGGCATGAGCGAGGAGAAAGCAGCGGCCAAGCTCAGCGAGTATATGCCCAAGCTCAAGCGATGGCAGGAGAAGTGACATCGCCAGCCGCCGCCGACGAGCGGCCCGCAAGGCGCTGCTGTGGGCGAGGGGACCAGTGAGCGAGGCCCGGCCGGCGAGGGGCTGAGCAGAGCACAAGCGTACGAGAAGCCGAAAGGACAGGAGCATGGATCGCCTCAAAGTGTCGGGAATCCGTGCGGTCGCGGCGGGCGCCCTTTGTCTGGGAGTCATGCTGAGCGGCTGTGCAGGAACGGAAGAACAGAAGAAGGCGGCCGACTCTGGGAAGCCTAGGGTCGCCCTCGTGATGAAGTCGCTCGCCAACGAGTTCTTCAAGACCATGGAGGATGGGGCGAGAGACCACCAACAGCAGCACCGCGACCGGTACGAGCTCATCGCGCAGGGAATCCAGGACGAGCGCGACATCAACAGGCAGCACGATCTCGTCGAGCAGATGATCGCTCAGAAGGTAGATGCCATCGTCATCGCCCCGGCCGATTCCAGGGCCATGGTCGGCGTCTCCAAGGAGGCGATGGATGCCGGGATCGTGGTGGTGAACATCGACAACAAGTTCGATGCCGAGACGCTGGCCCAGGAGGGCGTGAGCATCCCCTTTGTCGGCCCCGACAACCGCAAGGGCGCGAGGATGGCAGCGGAATACCTGGCACAGAAGCTCGAACCCGGCGACAAGGTGGCCATCGTCGAGGGCATTCCAACCGCCTTCAACGCGATCATGCGCAAGCGCGGCTTTGAGGATGCCATGAAGGCTGCGGGCATGGCCATCGTCGATTCGCAGTCGGCCCACTGGGAAACCAGCGAGGCGGAGAAGGTCGTGTCCGGCATGGTCAGCCGGCACGCCGACCTCAAAGCCGTTCTCTGTGCGAATGACAGCATGGCGCTCGGGGCCGTCGCCGCCCTCCGAGCGGCCGGCAAGCTCGATGATGTCTTCGTAGTGGGCTTCGACAACATCTCCGCCGCCCAGGAGTACATGAAGGAAGGCGCTATCCTCTGCACCGTCGATCAGCACGCCGATCAGATCGCCGTCGAAGGCATCATCTACGCCCTCGACATCCTCGCAGCCACACCATTCGAGGTGCTCGCAAGATCAGACACACCACAGGACAAGGAAACCAGCGTCGATCTCGTTACGGCAGGAGACATCGAGTAGGCGGTGTCCGCCACCCAGGAGTTGCTGCGAGTCAGCGGGCTGTCGAAGTCCTATGCCGCACCCGTTCTGTGCGACGTCGGCTTCGATCTTCGCCCGGGTGAGATCCATGCTCTGGTGGGCGAGAACGGAGCGGGAAAGACCACTCT
>JALGXV010000058.1 GCA_029821885.1 Candidatus Hebobacteria bacterium | reverse complement strand
AATCCCTTCCCAGCGGGTGCTCGCACTTGTCAGCAGCCCCGACCTGCTCCCGGTCGGCCACGTGGTCCAGCGCATCGCGATGGGAGAGAGTTGCATGGTGGAACTCGTGCCAACGGCACCAGCTCTCGGAGACAGCGCTATGACGAGATACTGGCTCCGACTCGAGAGCATCTCGAGCGCATCGCCAATCACCTGGTCAGCCGCCTCGACTGAGTCCATCGCTGACAAGTCCACGAGGATCACAGCGTGCTGGCGCAGCGCTCGCGCAAGCGCATCCCGAAGCTCGGCTGCGTCCGTAAGCCCCTCCCCTGCCCACACACCGTCAATGAGGCCGTCCTCGTCGGCCAGTGCCAGTGCCCCCTCGCCACCGTTTCGCCCCGGGCTCACAACGGCCGTGGTGAGATCGAGTTCGTGCAGCATCTGTCCCGCCAGCCCCGGTGTCGCTCCCGTGTGGGCATGCGCGTTGGCCCGCCGGGCACCATCCAGGTCAATGCGCCACTTCCCGTCGATCGGCTCGGGGATCGGCATAGCGGGAGCTCCCACTGCCGCCCGCGCCGCTCCCAGCGTCACCCATATCCCGCTCCAGTCGGAACCGGACATGGGGAGAGCCGGCATGAGCCCGACCCCACACTGTGACACTATCTCGCGGAGATGGGGAGCATCGGACTGGCGGAGGTCTCGCCACGACACAGGAGGCAGAGCGAACACGATGGAGCCCGGGCCCTGCCTCCCGGCATCGAAGGAGTAGCGCCGGGCCGCTAGCGCGACCCGGTCTACCGCGATCTTAGGCATGTGCCGGGCGAAGGCAGTCAGCCCGAGGAGGCCGAGCGCAGCACAGCAGAGGAGCCTGCTACCTCCTGTGCGCGGCGACCAGCTCTTTCGCCTTGGCCAGCGCCTCATCGAGCCGCTCCGGCTCCTTCCCCCCGGCCTGTGCGAAGTCCGGCCGGCCACCTCCCCCACCGCCTGCGATCTTTGCCACCTCTCGGACTAGGTTGCCCGCGTGGTAGCCCGCCTGAGTGAGGTCGTTTGTGACGCCACACACGAACCGGACCCCCTCCTCGGCGATGACGCCCAGGACCACTATCCCGGACCCGAGTCGAGCCCGGAGGTCGTCGACGAGACTGCGAAGGGCCTCCTCCTCCAGACCCTCCACGCGTGCCGCAACCAGCTTCACGCCGCCTACATCGACAGCCTGCGCGGTGAGATCGCCGGCCGCCTCACCCGCGTCCGCTCTCTGCAGCCGGCTGATCTCTCGCTGCTTCTCACGTATCTCGCGTTGGAGGGCCCGGACGCGGGCGGCGATTTCCTCCGGACGGCACTTCAACTGCTGGGCCGATTGCTCGAGCACCTCCCGCTGACGAGCGGCCAGCGCCTGTGCTTCCTTCCCGGTCAGGGCCTCAATGCGGCGAAGACCGGCACCGATGCTGCTCTCGCTCAGGATGAAGAAACCACCGATAGAGGCCGCTCGGTCGAGGTGGGTGCCGCCACAGAGCTCCTTGCTGAACTCGCCGATCTGGACGACCCGCACTCGCTCGCCGTACTTCTCGCCGAACAGAGCGATCGCGCCCATGTCCTGAGCATCGCTCAAGCTCATCTCCTGGGCGCTGAGCGCCGAGTCCTGCAAGGCCAGCTCGAGCACGCCCTCCTCTATCCGCTGCCGCTCCTCGTCGGTCAGGGCCGAGAAGTGTGCGAAGTCGAACCGAAGCCGATCCGCATCGACGAGAGAGCCTGACTGCACCGCGTGCTCTCCGAGCACTTCGCGGAGCGCATGATGGAGCAGATGGGTCGCCGTGTGTGCCCGCGCAATCGCTTGGCGGCGGCCTTCGTCGACCCGCGCCGTCACCGATTGGCCCACGCGCAGTTGGCCCTTCTTCACCTGGACGGTGTGCGCGTGAACACCCTCAACGGGGTGGTAGGTGTTCAGCACTGCTACCTCGGCGTCGCCCGTCGTCAGGACTCCCCGGTCGCCGACCTGACCGCCGCTTTCCGCGTAGAAGGGCGTCGTATCGAGGAACAGCTCCCCCTCCTCCCCCTCGCCAAGCTCGTCGACAGGAGCGCCGCCCGCAATGATGCCGATGACCGTCCCCTCGGCCGCGCAGCTCGAATAGCCGAGGAAGGTCGTCTTGCCCGCGAAGCTCTGGTAGCCCGAGCGCATGGCGAAGGCGAAGTCCCGCTGGGCGCGTGACCGGGCCCGCTCACGCTGCTCCTCCATCGCCCGCTCGAAGCCCTCCTCGTCCAGCTTCAGGCCGCTCTCGGCGGCAATATCGGCAGCCAGCTCCTTCGGCAGGCCGTAGGTGTCGTGTAACTTGAAGACGTCCTCACCCGGCAGGACCTCGAGCCCAGCTGCTTGTGCCCGCTCCACGGCCGCCGTGAGTGGGCCGAGGCCGCGCTCCAGCGTCTCCTCGAATTGCTGCTCCTCCTGCCTGACCCAGGTGCGGATGCGCTGCTGAGCCCCGCGCAGCTCCGGGTAGACAGGCCCCATTGTCTCGACGACCACCGGCACGAGGTCATTCAGGAACGGCTCCTCGACGCCGAGTTGCCTCCCAAAACGGTAGGCCCGCCGGAGCACCCGGCGCAGCACGTATCCCGCTCCCTCATTGGAGGGCGTGAACCCGTCCGCCAGCAGGAAGGCGAGCCCGCGCGTGTGATCGGCGATGACTTGGGTTGCCTGGGTCTGTCTGTCGTCTAGTCGCTCTGGCAGCTCCGGGTTCGACTTGCGCGCCCGCTCGACTGTCGCCGACACGATGGGGGCAAGCAGGTCGGTCTCGAATACCGAGGGCACGCCCTGGATCAGCGCGGCCACCCGCTCCGTGCCCATGCCGGTGTCGATTCCGGGCTGAGGCAACGGTTCGAGTTCCCCCTCCGGAGTCTTGTTGTAGACCTGGAAGACGAGATTCCAGAACTCGTTGAACCGGGGGCAGTCGCATGTGGGATTGCAGCCTGTCCTGCCACATCCCCGGTCTTCGCCGGTGTCGAGATGCAGCTCAGTATCCGGCCCGCACGGCCCCGAGTCACCAATCGGCCCCCACCAGTTCGTCCCATCCTGGACGATCCGGGACCGCGGCACACCGATCTCCTTCGCCCAGATCTCGGGGGCCTCCTCATCGTCCGGGTAGACGGTGATCCAGATGCGGCTCTCTGGCACGGACAGATCCTTCGTGACGTATTCCCAGGCGTAGACGATGGCCTCCCGCTTGAAGTAGTCGCCAAACGAGAAGTTGCCGAGCATCTCGAAGAAGGTGAGGTGCCAAGGGGTGCGGCCCACCTCTTCCACATCGTCGGCGCGGAAGCACTTCTGGCACGTTGCCGCCCGAGGCGCATCCGGGGGCACGATACCGCGGAACCATGGCACGAACGGCTGCATGCCTGAGCCGGTGAAGAGCGTCGTTTCGTCGGTGGGCTTAAGGGGCGCGCTCGGCATCACGCGGTGATTCCGCTGTGCGAAGAAATCTAGGAAGCTTTGCCGGAGCTCCCGGCTCGTCATGCGCGTCGTTCTCCCGTCGAGCTTCATCCGCCGTGCGCCCTGCCGACGGCTACAACAACTGCGCCGGCGCACTCGGGCGCGGCGCAGATGCTCCGTCCATTATAGCAGACCTAGCGGCTCTCTGCATCCGCCACTTGGGCGGCATCAGCCTCGGGCGCGAAGAGCTCCGGCCAGAAGTGGAGCAAGACCACCTTGATCGAACCCGCGACCGGTACGGCGAGCACGATCCCCACGAACTTGAAGAGAGAGGCACCGGCGAGGATGGCAAATATCACGACGAGCGGATGCAGTCCGACTCGCCTCCCGATCACTCTAGGCGTGACCCCGTAGTCAAAGGCAATGTTGCCCACCATCAGGATGCCAAGCGTCACCAGGATCATCCCGGGGCCCTGTCCCGTGACGCCCATCGCCAGCGCAATGACGATCATGGCCGCCGGGAAGCCGATGTACGGGATCACGTAGAGCACACCCGTCATGATGCCTAGCAGCACGGCGAAGCGTACGTGCATAGCCGTGAGCACGATTATCGCGAAGATCCCCACGACGACCATCATAGTGGCCATGCCAAGGAGGTAGCTGCCCACGAGCTTGTTGATGTCTCCGAACACCTCCACGAGGGCGCCGCGGCGCGGCTCGGGAACAACTCGAAGCAGCCACTTCCCGAGCCTCTGGTAGTCGCGCAGCACCCAGAAGGTCACCACCGGGGTGATCACAAGCAGAGACACCAGGACGAGCGAGCGGTTCAGCAGACCGAGGCTGTTCCTCAGAAGGCTCTTGCCGTATTCCTGTGCGCTTCCCGCCAGGTCGCCCAAAGCCGCTCGGACATCGTCCGGCAGCATCCCCACGACTCGCCCCCAGGCAACTACGGTTTCCTTCAGGTCCCCCCATAGCTTCTGCGATTGGGTCGCGTAGTAGTCATAACGCTGGATCAGGTCTCTCGCCTCGGACGTCACCTGCGGAACGAGCAGCACAATCGCCAGAACGAACAGGGCCAGGAACGCGCCGAACACGACGAGGATCGCTTTCTCTCGTCGCCACCCCTTGCGCTCAAGGCGCGCGATGCCAGGATTCAGCATATAGGCAATGACCGCTCCCAGCACGAAGGGGAGAAGTATCCCCCGCACGTGATAGAGCAGCCAGATGACGAGCAACACGCCGATGAGCCCCGAGAGCCACTTCGGCCAGGCCAGCAGTCGCTCCTCAGGCTGATAGATCTCCGACTGACGTCCGAGTGTGCGGGTCGTCGCCGCGTGAACGACAGTCACGATGTAGGCGATGACCGCCACCACGATGAGGGCGACAAGAGCAGTTGGCAGGTCCAAGCTACACCTCCCCGGTATGCTCGCCCGTGGCGTTGCCAGACCCGAGGCCTTCGAGCCTCATCCCTCGTGCCCCGGGTGCCGGTGTCACTCGTTCTCCTGCTCCCGCATCAACTCTCGCAGTTTGGCCAGCGCCCGCTGCTGGAGCCGCGAGACGTGCATCTGGGATATGTTGAGCTGCTGGGCAACCTGCGTCTGAGAGAGATTGTCGAAGAAGCGCATCCGTATGATGCTTCGCTCGCGCGGGGACAGGGCACCCAGCGCTTCGGTCAGACGGCTCCTTCGCTCGAAGTGCTCGATCTCCTCATCCACTTGCCCGACGTAGTCCTGGAGCCGGCTCCGCGTCTCATCGGAGTCCGCTCCAAGTTCACTGTCGAGGGAAGGCAGCTCGTACAGCTCGCCAAGCTCCATCGCCTCGAGCGCCTCTTGCTCGCTGATGTCCAGTTCCTCCGCGATCTCGCGAACTGTTGGCGGCCGGTTCAGCCGCTGAGTCAGCTCGTCGACCATCTTGTTCGTCGCCAGGTTAAGCTCCTGGAGCCGGCGAGGCACCTTCACGGCCCACCCACGGTCGCGGAAGTAGCGCCTGATCTCCCCCACGATGGTTGGAGTGGCATAGGTGGCGAACCGAATCTCCCGGCTCGGATCGAAGCGATCTATGGCGTTGATGAGACCGATCATCCCGACCTGGACGAGATCTTCCAGCGGCTCGCCGCGGTTGGCGAACTTCCGCGCGAGGTACCGCACGAGATTCGTGTGGGCCAGTATGAGTTCCTCACGGACCTCCGGATCACGGGTCCGCTGGAACTTCTCGAAGAGCTCTGGCGTGGCCGCATCCCGGGTGCGCTTGGGCTTGGCCGCCGCCTTCTCCTCGACTCCTTCCCTCTCCGCGGCCTCCCGCGGGGTCATGAGCCCTACCTCGACCTGTATTTCACCATCCGGACACACGTCCCGGCGGCCTCGTCGCACTCGACCACCATGTCGTCCATCACCTCTCTGATGACGACAAGCCCCAGCCCGCCGGGGTCGTCCCAGTCCAGGCCCCCGTCGCCGGTCGCCGCGGCAGCGTCGGGGTCGAACCCTTGCCCTCGGTCGAACACCTCGACTGTGAGCTGCGTCGGATCAATGCTGAACTTGACCAGGATCTCATTGCAGCTCTCTTCGGGGACGTGCTCCACCGCGTTCGCGCAGGCCTCGCCCACCGCAAGCTCGACGTCTTTGACGACATCGAAGGTGAAGTCCAGCTGGGAAGCGACGGCACACGCAGCCATCCGCGCGACCCGCACGAACTCCGCCCTCCTCGGTATCCGAATCTCCACCTGGTCGGGGGTCGTCGTCTTCATCCCCGCACCTCCTTCAGAGCAGCGGCCACGTCATCGCAGATTCGAAAGACCTGAGTCAGGCCCGTGATCTCGAACAAACGCTTCACCCTCGGTTGCAGTACGGCTATGGTGACCTCTCCCTCCAACTCCCGGAGGCGCTTATGCAGGCCAACCAGTGTCCCCAATCCCGTGCTATCCATGAACTCGGTAGGAGTCAGGTCGACTATCAGGTGTCTGATCCCCTCTTTGACCAGCTTCAGGCCTGAGTCGCGCACACGGCCCGCCGTCGCCACGTCCACGTCGCCGATTAGCGACAAGACCGCCGTGTTCTCACCCTCGGTCCGAGAGGCGATCTTCAGCGGCGTGCTCATCTGGCTCTCCTATCCGAGTTCTGTCTCGACTCCGTCTCCGGCATCCGCCTTGGGTCGCTGGCCGACGGCCCCCGCCAGCCCCTTCCGGATGCCGCTCAGCCAGGAAGCCACTTTGGCCACCGTGGGCTGGATCGCGGTCAGGCGCAGCACCTCCGGCTCCAGCTTCGCTGTGATCCGGTCCACCCGGTGGAGCGTGCTTGCCAGGGCCTCAAGCCCGTCGTCTAACTTCCCTGCCACCGCCTGAACCCCTCGCGCCGCCTCCTCCCAGGAGCGCAGGGCTGACCCCACCTCCGATTCCACCAGACGGCCGAGCCGCTCGACCACCGACTCCGCGCGCGAGATGAGCGCGTAGAGCTTGACGCACAGCACAATGACGGCCAGAGCGGCCAGCGTTGCTGCCCCCAACGCCACCTTCTCCATCAGCGACTTCCTCCTCAGAACCGACCTTCGATGATCCCGCCGAAGGCCACTGCCTCGCCGTCGTAACAGACGGCGGCCTGGCCTGGCGACACCGCCCATTGGGCCTCCGCGAACTCCACCCGCACACCGTCGCCGTTGCGCCGAGCGGTGCAGGCCGCAGGGCGGCCTCCCGAGCGTATCTTCACCGCCAGCCGCCTCCCGCTCTCCGGTAGATCGGGAACAGATACGTAGTTGACCTCCTTCATCAACAGGCCCTGGGCTGCGGCCTGCTCTGACTCGCCGACGACCAGGCGATTTGACGCTACATCAATGTCGATCACATAGAGAGGCCTGCGCCGAGACACGCCGAGCCCCTCCCGCTGTCCGATGGTGTAGAAGGCGATGCCCCGGTGCCTCCCCGCCTGGCGGCCATCCCGGTCGACGATCGGACCCGGCCGCAGAAGCTCCGGACGCCGGCGCGCCAGATACTCCCGGTAGCTCCGGCCAGACACGAAGCATATCTCCTGGCTCTCCGGCCGCTCCGCCGACGAAAGGCCGAGCCCCTCCGCCCTGCTCCGCACCTTCTCCTTGGTCATCTCGCCCACAGGAAATACTGCTCGCGAGAGCTGCTCCTGGCTCAGACCGTAGAGGCTGTACGACTGGTCTTTCGCCCTGTCTGTTCCGCGCAGAAGTTGCCACCTGCTCGACCGCTCGTCGTACGCCGTCCTGGCGTAGTGGCCCGTAGCCAACTGCTCCGCCTCGATCTCGGCCGCCCGCCTCAGCAGCGGGCCGAACTTCACGAAGGTGTTGCACCGGATGCAGGGGTTCGGGGTTCTCCCCGCGGCGTACTCGTCGCAGAACGGATCTATCACCAACTGCTCGAACGGCTCGCGAAGGTTCAGCACGTAGTGCCGGATGCCGAGGGTGCTGGCCACTCTCTTGGCCGAGTCGATCGCTTCCAGCCCGCAGCACCCCCTCAGTCCCGGCGGCGTATTCTCCTCCCCCTCCCGAGGCCAAATCTGCATTGTGAACCCGACCACTTCGCGGCCTTGCTCCAGCAGAAGGGCCGCCGCGACTGAACTGTCGACGCCGCCGCTCATGGCGACGGCGACGCGCCCGGAATTCATGAAATGGCTGGCCCCTGGTCCTGTTCGCCGCCCTGGCGACGGCGCTCCCACTCCTCCAGCCGCGCCTTGATCTTCTTCTCGTAGCCCTGCTCGGCCGGCTCGTAGTAGCGGCGCGACTTGGTGCCCTTCGGCAGGTACTCCTGTGAGACAAAGTGGCCCGGGAAGTCGTGGGGATACTGGTAGCCGTCGCCGTGTCCGAACTGCTTCGCGCCGGGGTAGTTCGCGTCCCGCAGGTGCTTCGGCACCAAGGGAACCACTCGGTTGCGCACATCATCCATCGCCCGCGCGATGCCGAGGTAGGAGGCATTGCTCTTGGGTGCGCTCGCGACATATGCCGTCGCTTGAGCGAGCGGGATCTGGGCCTCAGGCAAGCCCACGTATTCGACCGCGTGGGCGGCGGCGGTGGCGACCACGAGCGCCATTGGATCGGCGTTGCCAACGCCCTCGGCCGCCTGGATCACCAGTCGCCGGGCGATAAAGCGCGGGTCCTCCCCAGCCGAGATCATCCGCGCCAGCCAGTAGAGGGCCGCGTCGGGGTCGCCGCCACGCATGCTCTTGATGTAGGCGGAGATCACATCGTAATGAGTGTCGCCGGCCTTGTCGTACTTGAGCGCCCGACGCTGGGCGGCGTCCTCGACCATCTCGAGGGTGACGATCCGCTTGCCGTCTTTCTCGCGCGCCTGCTGCGCGGCCGCCTCCAGCGCGTTGAGCGCCGCCCGCGCGTCGCCATTGGCGAGGTTGATGATGTGCTCTCGCGCCTCCGGGGTCAGCTCGATGTTCTGTCCGCCAAGGCCGCGCTCTCCGTCGGCGAGTGCCCGATCCACAATCGTGCCGACCTGCTCGGCGGCGAGCGGCTCGAAGACGAAGATGCGGGAGCGGCTCACCAGCGGGGCGTTGATCTCGAAGAATGGGTTCTCCGTGGTGGAGCCGATGAGGATGATCGTCCCATCCTCCACGAAGGGCAGGAACGCGTCCTGCTGCGCCTTGTTGAAGCGGTGGATCTCATCGACGAAGAGAATCGTCCGCCGCCCCTGCACCTCCATCCGCTTCCTGGCCTGCTGTGTGACCCGGCGGATGTCGGCCACACCGGAGGTCACCGCGCTGTAGGGCTCGAACTGGGCCTTCGTGTAATGGGCGATGATGTGAGCGAGGGTGCTCTTGCCCGTCCCCGACGGCCCGTAGAGGATCACCGACGAAAGCTCGTCTTCCTCGATGGCCTTCCGCAGGTAGGTGCCGGGCCCGGCGATCTGCTCCTGCCCCACGAACTCGTCGAGCGTTCGGGGCCGCATGCGCGCGGCAAGCGGCATGGCCTGTGTCTTGGCCTTCTCTGCCGCTCGTCGCTCCTCCGGGAACAAGCTCCCCGCCGCCTCCTCACCACACATGAATCATCTCCGCGGCGATTCTAGCATGGCCTAAGAAAGGGCGTCAACGCGACCCCGTTCGGCTCTGATGACAGCGAACCGCGGCCCTACATGAACTGATCCAAGTAGCGCTGCCCCTTGATGAAGCCCTCCTCGACACCGAAGGCGCGATCCTCGTGCTCGATGCTCAGCGCGCCGTCGTAACCGACATCTCCTAGCCGAGCGACAAGAACGCCCCAGTCCACCTCACCGTAGCCCGGTATGCAGTACCGCCACCATTCCATCGACTGGTTCCCCAGCCGCCGCAGCACGTGCTGCTTGATCTCGGTGTCTTTGGCATGGGCGTGGAAGATGCGATCCCGGAACATCTCAACGGCTTCGAGGTAGTCGATCCCCTGCCAGAGGAGGTGGGAGGGATCGTAATTCAGACCCAGGTTCGGCGCCGGCACGACCTCGAAGACGCGCTCCCAGTGGGCCAGGTTCTGGAGGTTGGTCGCGAACCAGTTCTCGAAGGCTAGCTTCACGTTCCGTTCGCCGGCGTAGTCGGTCAGCGGCGCGAAGACGGCCGGGAAGTCCTCCTCGATAGTGGCCATCCTGTCCTTGCCCGGCATGGGCATGCCGGCCAGCGTGCACACCGCCTCAACCCCAAGCGCCTGCGCGGCGTCGATGACGGACCGCATGTCTGCCACCAGTTGCGAGCGCTTCGCCTCCTCCGGGTCGAGCAGGTTCACGTAGCAGGCCAGGCTCGAAATCCGGACGCCGCCCCGGTGCACGAGGTTCTTGATCTGGGTGGCTTTCTCTTCGGTGAGGGTCGCGGTATCGATGTGTCCGCCGCCCGGCCGCGCGACCACTTCGAGAGCACGGAAACCGTGCGCATGTGCGAAGTCAACGACCCACGCCAAGCTCTTGTCCCCGAGAGGGGCTGTCAGCAACCCGATCTCCATGTTTCTCTCTCCTCTCGCTGCGCCACGTTCCGGCTCCACGTCGGGATTGGTAGTTTGCCACCCGTGGCGACCCAACCTGCATTGGGTTCGGCAGAGGACGACGCGGCACCGGCATGGAAACCCGCGCTGACAACGTCCTGTCCTGGGAGCCATCCAATGCAGTCGATACGAGAGAGAGTGCTGCGCCACGAACTGGTGACCGGCACCTGGCTGAACCTCGGTTCGAGCATGACGGCCGAGATCGCGGCCACGGCCGGCTTCGACTGGGTCGTCATCGACCTCGAGCATGGGGCGGGCGGCCACGAGAGCTGTCTGCAGCAGCTGCAGGCCGTCGCCCGAACACCTGCCGCGCCCATCGTCCGCATCGTCTGGAACGAAGCCCCGCGCTTCAAGCGCGTGCTCGACCTCGGCGCGGCCGGCGTCGTCGTCCCTTATGTCACCAGCCGGGCCGAGGCCGAGCAGGCCGTCGCGGCGATGCGCTATCCGCCCCAGGGGATCCGCGGTGCGGCCAGCCTCAACCGAGCGGCCAACTTCGGGAGGGATTTCGGCGATTACCTCGCCACCGCAAACGAGAACTTGCTGACGGTGCTTCAGGTCGAGACCGAGGCTACCCTCGACGTAGTGGGCGAGATCGCGGCGGTGGATGGTGCAGACGTGCTGTTCGTGGGCCCGCTCGATCTCAGTGTGAGCATGGGCATCCCGCAGCAGTCCGACCACCCGCGATTCCGCGACGCCCTGAAGAAGGTGGCCGACGCGGCGAAGAGCCACGGGAAGGTGGCGGGGATACTGCTCAATAGCCCGGATCAGATCGCGCGCGCAGTCGAGGACGGCTTCACCTTCATCGGGCTGGGATCGGACGGCGGCGTGGTTGCCGAAGGGATGGGGCGGCTCGCGGAGTCCTTCGCTCCGTACCGGTAGCGGACGGGGACGCTTCTCTCCGGCACTATCGCGTCAGCGGCCCGCCCCGGAACCGATTCGTGATCGGCAGCCGCCGGTCGCGGCCCAAGGCCCGGGATGTGATGCGCGGGCCAGGCGGGGCTTGGCGGCGCTTGGACTCGTTGTGGTCCACTAGCTCGACCACTCGGGCCACGACCTCCGGATCGTTCCCCATCGCCACGATCTCGGCGACCGGTCGGTCCTCCTCGACATAGGCGCGCAGGATGGGATCGAGCACCTCGTAGGGCGGGAGTGAGTCCGTGTCCTTCTGATCGGGCCGAAGCTCGGCCGAAGGCACCTTGTCGATAACGCTCTGCGGTATGATCTCGCGGCCCGCAGACGCGTTCTTGAACCGCGCCAACTCATAGACGAGCGTCTTCGGCACATCCCGCAGGACGGCGAAGCCGCCCGCCATGTCGCCGTAGAGGGTGCAGTAGCCGGTCGATATCTCGCTCTTGTTGCCAGTTGTGAGGACGAGCCAACCGTGCGCGTTCGACAGGGCCATCAAGATGTTCCCCCGGATGCGGGCCTGGACGTTCTCGAAGACGATGCTCCCGGAGTCCTGAGTGTGGGGCGCGAGCACCGACTCGTAGGCGGTGTGGGCCTCCTCTATTGGCACGAGCCGCAGCTCAGTGCCGAGCGCCTCTGCCAGCGCCTCCGCGTCCGTTCGGCTGCCCTCGGAGGAGTACCGAGAGGGCATTGACACACCGACCACATTTGCCGGGCCCAGGGCGTCGGCGGCGATGCTGGCTACCACCGAAGAGTCCACGCCACCACTCAGCCCGACCACGACCTTCTCGAATCCATTCTTGTGAACGTAGTCTCGGGTGCCCGTGACCAGCGCACGATAGACTTCGTCCTCTCTCACGAGCGGCTCGGCCATCACCGGCGGACCTAGGCCCGGCTTGTCTGACTTGACCGTCTCGTTGATCACTGTCGGGGTCAAGCCAGAGGGGGATGTGCGCTTCCGACGTCTGGGATCATGGAGCCGATGCTGGAAGGCGGCGTCGAGGTCGAGATCGACGACAAGCATCGTCTCTTCGAAGGCCGGCGCGCGCGCCAGGAGATCGCCGTCGGGTGCGAACACCATGCTCTGACCGTCGAACACAAGCTCATCCTGTCCGCCGACCAGATTCACGTAGGCGACGAAGGCCCCCGTGTCAGCGGCGCGTGTTGCCAGCATCTCTCGCCGCGTCCCGAAGCGGCCCATGCAGTAGGGCGAAGACGAGATGTTGAGCAGCAGCTCTGCACCACCCGCCAGAGCCTGTTCGGTAGGCGGGCCGTCGGGGTACCAGATATCCTCACACACGCTGACCCCTACGACTCCACCGCCGATGCGAAAGACCGGCCGCTCCTTGCCGGACTGGAAGTACCGGTCCTCATCGAAGACGCTGTAGGTGGGGAGGTAGTTCTTGTGATAGACGGCCGCCAGCTGTCCGCGGTGCAGCAGAGCGGCCGCGTTGTAGAGATCGTCGGCACGGTCGGCGAAGCCGCAGACCGCTACGAGATCCGGGGTACTGTCGGCGATGGCTGCGAGCGCTCTCTGGTTGGCCGCGATGAATTCCGGCTTCAGCAGCAGATCCTCTGGCGGATATCCAGTGACGGCCAGCTCCGGGAAGGCGACCACATCCGCGCCGACCTCCGCCGCCTCGCGGATCGAGTCGACTATCCTCCGGGCGTTCCCGTCGAGGTCGCCGACGGTCACGTTTATCTGTGCAAGGGCAACGCGCAGCTCTCTCATCGTGTCTGCTCCGCTGCCGACCGAGGCAGTGTCAGATCAGGATATCAGAGCCATAGACTACTGCACGCGCTCGGCTTCGGGCGAGTACTCGTAGGCGCTCACCCAGATGGGACTCGACCAGGTCGTCCGGCCCTCGGGCTGGGTCACCCGGACGAAGCAGTAGTGATTCCCCGCCGAGAACGTCAGGGCACCCCCGAACGAGACTCGAGCGGCCGGCGCCGACCCCATCTTCGCCTCGATGCGCCCATCCAGGAACACGTCGACTTGCTCGACGAGATCCGCCTCATCCGGATCATCCACAAACACTGAGAAGTTGTAGTTCCCAGCCGGTCGCGAGATCCGCGCCCCCATGTCCTCGCCGTCCAGCGTGAACTCCAGCTCAATGTTCCGGTCCGCCGTGCTGTAAGTGCGCCGGGCTCGCATTGCCTCCAGAACGCTTTCGCGCGTCAGCTCCCGCGCCAGCACCACGGTCCAAGAGGGGCCCTGCCCCCACTCCGGCGAGTGCTTGTCCGCGCAGCCTGCGGCGCCGACATGCCACCCGTTGTCCAGCATGGCGATGTAGCACTCCTCTTCGTCCTCGCCGCGAAGCTCCACCATCGCCATGCAGCTATCCCCCTCGGGCGCGTAGCGGAAGCCCTGGTAATCGTTGCGCCCACTCTCCTCCGGGTACGGCTTCCACGGATGGTTGAAGTGCCCGATGAGATCCATCTCGCCGAGAGCCCGATAGAAGCCATTCAGCTCGTAGGGCAGGACGTGAGTTGGCGACATGTAGAAGTTCACGTGCCCCGTCTCCGAGTTGCTCCTCTCGACACCATACAGGGCCACGAAGCGTCCGGGCTCGTCGGCTGCGTCGGCCTGAGTGACAACGTCGGCATACTCCTCGACCGTGAGGATCTCCGCGTGATCTGTGACTGCGAAGAAGTCGACCTTGGCCTCATCACGCGCGAACTCGTAGACCTCCTTTGGGTACCACGCGCCGTCAGAGTAGGTGCTGTGCGCGTGGAGGTCACCCCAGTAAAAGTTGCAGGGATTGCGCACAACAACCCGCGTCTCAGCGACGGAGATGTGCTTGTCAGCTCCCCAGGAGGAGTCGGCATAGTCGTCTCTGCGTTCGGCCTCAACACCCTTGGGCGTGACGAACACGAGCAGCGACTGGTGACCGTTCGGCAGTGTCGTCGTGTCGACTTGCGCTGTGTAGACCCCATGAGACTCCAGCATCATGGGGATCTGCCGGCCGTCGATGGTCAGGAGAAGTGGCGGCGTGAGATCCTCTTACTCGCGCCGAAAGCAGTACTCGCCAGCAGCAACACCATAGATAACAGAAGCAGAGCACGCTCGGGTCTCATGTCATCCCTCCCTGGCCCTCAGATTACCACCCCGAGGCGAGTGAAGGCAACTCGATCCCTTGGCCGTCATCCTCGGGGCGCCCTTGCGAGTGCGACATCGGCCCTTCCCCACCGGGCCGTCGCCTCGCCAGTTTTCGCGCTCAGGCCGTCTCAAGGGAGAAGTTCAGGAAGCCGAAACGGCGCGGGACGTGGAAGTTGGGTGGATCGGCCAGCGTCGGCGACCAGCAGCTGAACTCACCTTCGCCAGCTCGGTCGATCCGGTAGAAGTTCGCCCGCCACGTCTCTCCTTCGGTCGGCGGCTTGCCGGCGCGGCCGATCTGACTGAAAGGCAGAGCCACCTCCACGGTCCACTTCTCATCGACATCGGCGTGGTCGTCCAGGGTGCCAACGACGTGAACGGCCGAGGCAAGGGCATCGCAGTCCCAACCGACGTCCGCCTTCATGAACCGCCGATCCCCCGATTGAGGACACTCGATTGCCGCATCGAAGACCACATTGTGGGGACTGAACTCGAACTCGAAGTAGCGGGTGAGGTCGTCTCCCGAGCAGAGAAATGCTTCGACCACTTCTTCTTCGTAGATGGCATCGTCCCGTCGGCTCATGTTCCCCCAGATTTCCGTATCGATGGCCATGAAGCCAAGATACAGGTTGGCCGCGTCCCAGCACGCGCGCAGCTCTGTTGGCAACTGCGGGGCTCCCGAGCTATCGGCCATCAGGAAGTCGCCCAGCGGCTTGAGCCGGGACCAGATGGACTCGCTCAGATGGCCGTCGATGGTGATCGGCTCAGGGGTCCGGCGACACACATAGGTCGGCACATCGCCCATGTCCAGTCTCCTTACACTGCGGGTCCGCCGGTCCTCCGCCCGCGCGCTATCGTCTTTCTTCTGAGCGCCCCGGGCCGGCACATATGTCATCGAAGTAGACGGCGCCCACCGGCCTCCGATCCTCGTGGTATTCGGCCAGGTAGACGGACTCGAGCGTGATGGGAGCTTCGGCCTCGCTCGGCAAGGGGGCATCCACCTCCCGCCATGTCGACGACCAGGTTACCCTATGCGCAAGATCGACTGTGAACCCGCGCCCTGCGCCATCGCGGAGGCGCGCCCGGAGCCAGCAGCCGCCGCCGTCACCCCACACCCGCATGGAGAATGACCCCGTCTCCGGCAGCGGCAGGCCGATAACCGCATGTGCTGTTCGCGTCCCTTCCCCCTTCGTGAAGTCGTATCCTAGGCGCAGACACTGGTTGTCGGGCCTCAAAGGATCGGGCACTCGCCGCACGGACACGGGGAGCCCCGGCGGCTGCGACTGGTACGACCAGGTGCCTGCTCTCTCGAAATCCTCCAGCACGGCGAGGCGCGTCGCCACGGTCACCTCCGCCGTGCCGCAGACATCGCCGACACAGGCCACTACGAACATCTTGCCGCCTCTCGTCGGCGCGCGAAGCAGGCCGGTGTCGCTCAGCTCCCCGTCATCGTGTTGTGGCGTCATTCGCCAGTGCAGCCGCGCCGGGGACAGTCGCATCGGTTGGCCTTCGCTGTCATAGGCCCGCGCGCGGAACTGCTGGGAGTCGCCTGGGAGCAGCGCAACCCGAGGCGGTGTCACGACAACGCGAGCCGGAGCAGGAGCTACTCTTACTATCGTGGATGCTGACAGGTCGCCGAACCGCGCCCTTACGTGGCTCATCGTCGAGACGTGAAGATCCGCCGCCGTGAACAGCCCCGCCTCGTCAACCAACCCCAGCATCGCCGGCACATGCCAACTGACGTCACTCGGGTCCACCGATACGGGATTGTAGTAGCTGTCGAGTGCCAGGGGCCGGAGTGCGACCTGTTCGCCACTGAGGACCGTGACCGTTCTCGGCTCTAGGGCGAGCCGCACCGGTGGACCTATCGGTGACGTTGTCAGCAGGCCCAGCGCGTTTACGACGGCCCGCTGATACCCGCCCGAGGGCGAGTTCATGAGACGATCTCGTGCCACGATGGTCGTCGATCCGCCCCCGTCGAGGTTGATGGCATCTGAGCACCCCAGTTCCAGGAACAGATCGGCGAACTCGTAGAGAGTCATCCCTTCGCTGTAGCCGGGCTGCCGCCCGTCCACCACTACCATGACCAGCGTGCTCCCGCGCAGCCCGAGCCCCGTGCGCGGATGCCGCTTCCTCGCGAAGCTGCCGGAGAATCGCTCTCTCTCATGCTCGACGGAAACGACACCGTTCCTCACCAGGCGCGGACCGCCGCCGACCGCCTGGGTGATCCGGCCCCTCTCCGGGAGGAGGTCCAGGCTGAGAGTCACTCCATCGCCCACCGTCAGCTTCCGCAGTGCGTAGGCGGCGACACCCCGCGCCACGAGCACGGCCCCTCCCGGCGGGATCCGCTGGCTAGCCCCGGTCGAGATGCTGGCGATCCTCGCGCTCACATCGGCGTTCGCATGAGGCACGTCGGACAGACCGATCAGCGATACCTGTGTTGCCGGCTCCTCCGACCGCGTGTACTCTCCGAATCGGGGAGTGAACAGCACCAAGTCGGCAAACCCCGGCGGCCGGTTCATGCCCGCCAGCGGGAACAGCAGACCTCCCGGCCCGTGCACCCAGGCGTTTGCCCTTAGCCTGTCAATGTGAAGCGTGCCGTCATCGAGCAGATAGAAGACCGATCGGGCCGGATCGGGGAAGCTCATCAGTTCACCGTCACCGATGTGAAGGCCTAGCGGAAGGCCCCTGTAACTCCCGCCGGCCAGGGAGAAGAAGTCACCGTTCACACCGGCCACCGGACGGGCGAGATCTGACCCGGCTGCACCAAGGACCATGGAGAGCTGGCCCCGGGCCATGGTCGTGCCCCCACCCAGGAGGGACCGCAGGGAGAGGTACTCCTCTGCCAGCTCAGCCTCGACGATGTGGATGGCCCACGGTCCCTCCGGTCGGTACATGCTCTGGTACGTCGCGCCGGGCCCGATCGGCAACGCTTCTTCGGCTGCGCCGGCAAAGGGGAGCACGACCAGAAGGACAAGGCCTATTGCGCACGCTGCTGCCAGCCGCTGCGATTTCACCATCTCAGCTGTGGTCTACTTGATCTCGCACCGCATCTCCGCCCCAAGCACCCCCGTCGATTTCCCCGGAGCCTAGATGCGCTCCTGCCGTTCTCGGCTCTGCCGCGGCGGGCCCCCTGCGCTATGCACACAGCTCTGGGCCCTCGGAAGCCGGCCTGGCAAGGAGTTTCTAACAGATCGGCCGTCTCTGTGGAAGCATGCCTACCAGGGCTCGTGAATACCCAGCACTTATCTCCCGATAGGAGGTCCGGCTGGATGCGGAAGAGCGGGATAGTCTTCGCCTGCTTGAGTCTCGCCTTGGCCGTTGTGTCTTTGGCTATCTTGGGCAAGGGCCGGGGCTGCATCACCACCTGCCCGGGCCTTCATCGTGCGGCCGCGCACGGGGATGTGGAGGTTATTGACCGCCATCTTCAACGCGGGGCAGACATCAACGCGCGCCATCGTTGGGGCGAGACGCCACTTCACTTCGCCGCCGCCCGCGGTCAGGTGGCGGCAGTCAGATTCCTCCTCGACAATGGTGCGCAGTTGGAGGCTCGTTCTGACGACGGCACCACACCTCTGTTCGACGCTGTCTTCTGCAGGGGCGCTCGCGCATCGGGAAGGACCGTTGATCTGCTGTTGAAGTACGGAGCGAATCCTAACTCCTCCCTGCGCGCTGGCCAGACGCCGCTCATCTTCGCAGCCCGACGCGGCCGCGCCCGCGTCGTGGCACTGCTGCTGAACGCCGGTGCGAGCACTGACGCGCGCGGCGTCGACGGCCGCACGCCCCTTCACGAGTCCACGTCCACCACAAGCGCCGAGACGGTCCGCTTGCTGCTGGATGCTGGAGCCGATGTCGACGCACTTGACGACAACTGTATCGCGCCTCTGCGGCTCGCCCGGACCACCGAGATCGCCGAGTTGCTTATCGAGCATGGCGCCGACGTGAACGTACTCTCCGGCGACGGCTGGACGCCGCTCATGGCCGCCGCCTCCCGCGGAGACGCGACCGTTGTCGAGCGACTCCTCTGCGCGGGTGCCGACCCGGATGCCACGAACCCAAGAGGCTGGACGGCGCTCCACTTCGCCGCCAAAAGCGGGCATGCACACATCGCCGACCTCCTGCTCATTGCGGGCGCCCGCCCCCAAGCAGAGAACAGCGAGGGCGACGCGCCGATCGCAGTGGCAGAGGACCCCGACACCATAGAGGTCCTCCGCGCGCGCGGCGGCGGGGCCTAGGCTCGTGTCCCTCTGGCAGCGGAGGACCTGCCAGAGCCGGGCGGACGCATCAGCCCTCCGGTTGCAGCGGCAGCGCGAACCTGAACGTCGCGCCCTCGCCGGGCTCACTCTCGACCCAGATCCGCCCGCCATGCGCTTCGACGACCATCCTACAGAACGTGAGTCCCAGACCCGTCGACGTGCGCCGCCGCGAGTCTCTTCCCTCCACGACGGCGAACTGGTCGAAGATCCGCTCCTGCTGATCTTTGGGAATACCCTCGCCGGTGTCTGACACTACAACGTGCAGCTCTCGACCGTCACTGCTCTCCTCGGCGGAGACCCCGACCCGACCCCCAGATGGTGTGTACTTCAGCGCATTGCCGACCAGGTTCATCACCACGCGGCGCAGCCTCTCGCCGTCGCCGCTGACTTCCGGTAGGTGGTCAGGAACCTCGACGGCAAGGTCAATCCCGCTCTCAACAGCGATTGGCGCCAGGAACCGCGCGCCTTCGCTGATGAACTCGTCTGGGCGCATCCTGGTTTGTTGGAGTACCGCGCGCCCGGCCTCGAAGCGGGCAATATCGAGGAGGTCGTTCACCATACTCAGCAGCTGGGATCCGCCTTGGCGAGCGATGGCGAGTAACTCCCTGGTCTCCTTGGGCAGCCTGGACTCTTGTTCGACCATGCCGATGCCCGCCAGAACTGCAGTCAATGGCTGCCGAAGGTCGTGGACAAGCGCGCTCGCGAGCATGTCTTTCTGGCGGCTGAGTCTCTCCACCTCAGCGCGCTTCCGCTCCAATTCCCGGATCACGAAGAACGCGACTATCGCCGCACCAAGCGTCTCGACCACCAAGGACACCATGTGGTGCTCCATCATGGGCAGACGCATCAGGTAAACGTGGTTGAAGACCTGCCACGCAGCAAACACATAGAACGCAAAGGCGACGAAAACGGCTACTGGACTCGACAGAAGTCTCCTAGGCTCGGCAGACATTCCAATGATCTCCTTGGGTTCGCTCCTCCCCCCTCTCTGTCCCCGCCGCCACCCCACCCCGTGGGCCGGCGGCGGCCCCCCAACAGTGCCCGCCCCTCTCCCTAGGTTCCCCACACCAGACCCAGCGCCCCCGCCACCGCCGCACCATCCTGTTTCCTCACAGATACATGGTCGCTTCCTCCAACACCCGGCCCCCGCGCCCACCCACAGGCAGCTGCAACTGGAGGCGGCGCGCCCATGGCGCCCACGAAAGCCCCCATGCGGCTGCCGAGGCGCTGTAAGGGCCCGCCAGAGGTTGACTAACCGCCTTCGATCAGGGTATACTTAGGTTGGCGAGCGCTGTCGGCAGTAGGTAGCCGACTGCCGACAGCAGCGAGGTGTCCTGGTCTCCTCTGCCTGGGCACGGGTTCGGAGGTATACATGCCTGCCTACGCCTACTTCTGGGGCTGCTACGTGCCGGGACGTCTCCCCTACATGGAGAAGTCCACGCGGGCCGTCTTGGAGCGACTCCGGATCGACGCGGTGGACTTGGATGGCCTTACGTGCTGTCCAGAGAAGACTATGATCCGCAACATGAGCTACCGCGACTGGCTTCTGACGGCCGCTCGGAACCTCACGGTAGCAGAGGAAGCGGACCGCGTCTTTGTCACGCCGTGCACTGGGTGCTTCTCCACCCTTAAGGAAGCCCAGGTCAAGTTGCTCTCGGAGCCGGCGTTGCGAGACAACGTGAACCGGGAGTTGACCCGGATCGGGCGGGAGTACCGCGGCACGGCCGACGTCATGCACGTCCTGGATGTGCTCTATCAGGACATTGGTCCTGCAGCGCTGCGGAGCCGCGTGACCTACCCGATGACCGGCCTCCGGATCGCGGTCCACTACGGCTGCCACCTTCTGCGCCCGAGCGGCGCGCTGCTCTTCGACGACCCGTTCTGGCCCAACAAGCTCGACAAACTGGTGACAGCGCTGGGAGCGGACAGCGTTCCGTACTCCTCCAAGATGGAGTGCTGCGGGAACCTGCTGCTCCGCGCCGGTGAAGAGGAGACCGCACGCGCAATGTCTCGCAGCAAGCTGCAAGACATGATTGGCGAGGAAGCCGACGCGCTCGCACTCGTCTGCCCTTCCTGCATGATGCAGTATGACAACGTACAGTTCCTGCTCCAGCGGGAGGGAGAGGACCTCCACCTACCCGTCCTCTATTACCCCGAACTGCTCGGCCTGGCGCTGGGCATGGAGCCGGATGAACTGGGACTGGACCGGCACCGGGTCGACGTGGGCCCCTTCCTCGACCGCTGGCGCGGCCGGACAGAGGCCTTCGATCTTGTGCGAGACCACTGGGATCTCGGTCTCCTTCGCGCCTGCGCAGAGTGCGGCGCCTGCGTTGACGACTGCCCGGTCGCACGTGCCGACCCGACCTATGATCCCAACGCGCTCATCCGCTCCCTGGCGGCCGGGCAGGTGGAGGAGGTGCTCCGCTCGCCCGACCTCTGGAAGTGCGTCGAGTGCTACACTTGCGCGGAGCTCTGCCCCAACAAGTACGACCAGATGTCCATTCTGAGACAGGCCAAGCATCTCGCCATGGAGCGAGGGTGGGCGCCGCCCGCCGCGCTGGAGGGAATCCGCGCCTTCCGCGACAAGGGTCAGCTCACGCAGCCGTCGGTGGCGCAACGGCGACGACTGGGGCTGCCGCCCCCGCCAGTGGCGGCGGCAGACGAACTCCAAGAACTGCTCGGGATGCGTCCTGAGACCGACTCCGACGAACCCGAGGCAGAGAGGGAGGATGACTAGGATGGTTCGAGCTAGCTTCGACAGAGGCCGGAGGAACGTATCCGGCTGTGGTCTGAGCGGCATGATGAGCCTGACGGGCGAGCGGGTCAGCGGGAGCGTGATCCGCTCCTCCATCGCCATCCTTCATGAGCGCTCGAACGGCCTCGGCGGCGGGTTCGCCTGCTATGGCATCTACCCCGACCGGGCCGAGCAGTTCGCGCTCCACATCATGTTCGACACGGCCTCGGCGCAGGAAGGCGCAGAAGCACTGCTGGGCCAGGAATTCGATGTGGACCTGGACGAACGCATCCCTACGCGACCGAACGCGAACATAGTGAATCCGCCGCTGCTGATGAGATACTTCGTCCAGCCGCGCGCACCTCAGTTGCACGAGTCGGGCAGCTCCCCGGAAGACTTCGTGCTCGAGCGAGTGATGCGGATCAACGCCGAGATTCCCGGCGCCTTCGTCTTCTCGAGCGGGAAGAACATGGGGGCATTCAAAGCCGTCGGGTACGCGGAGGACATCGCCGACTTCTTCCGGCTAGAGGAGTACGAGGCCTACATCTGGATCGCGCATGGGCGGTTCCCGACGAACACGCCAGGATGGTGGGCGGGGGCCCATCCGTTCACACTGCTCGACTGGGCGGTCGTGCACAATGGCGAGATCTCCTCCTACGGCATCAACAGGCGCTACCTCGAAATGTTCGGCTACAAGTGCACGATGCGCACTGACACGGAGGTGATGGCCTATCTGCTCGACCTGCTGATCCGGCGGCACAACCTGCCCGTCGAGGTCACCTGTGACGTGATGGCCGCTCCCTTCTGGGAGCAGATCGACCGGCTGCCCGAGCGGCAGCGTCGTCTCTACCGGGCGCTCCGCCAGGTGTACGGCAGCGCCCTGGTCAATGGGCCCTTCGCCATCATATTCGGGCGACAGGGAGAGATGGTAGGGGTGAATGATCGGATCAAGCTGCGGCCGCTCGTGGCGGCGCGGAAGGACAGTTGGCTCTATATATCGAGCGAGGAGGCCGGCATTCGCGCCATGTGCGCGGAGCCCGATCTCGTGTGGACACCGCGGGCCGGACAGCCGGTGATAGGCCGCCTGGGCAGCGACGTCGTGGTCGGCGAGCCAGGCCGTGAGACAGAGCTGGCAGCGGCTCAGTCCCTGGGCCAGGAGGTGACACGTGAGTAGCGCAACGACGAACAAGGCCGATAAGCCCCAGGCCGCGGCGGCCAGGTCGGCGCGCAGCACGCGGGCGCCCATCTACCGCCCGGCCGACTTCGAATGGACGCGGGATGCCGAGCGCTGTGCGCTGTGCAAGCGCTGCGTGCAGCAGTGCGGGTTCGACGCGATAAGCTGGGAGAACGGGCCGGTTGTTGACTCCGCGAAGTGCGTTGGGTGTCATCGCTGCGAGGCCTTTTGTGCGCAGAAGGCGATAACGATCGAGCCCAATCCACAGTACTTCCGCCCGCATCCGCTTTGGACGGACTCTCATCGCAAGAACCTGTGGGTCCAGGCGGAGACGGGCGGCGTGCTCTTGACCGGTATGGGCAACGACCTCCCCTACCCTATCCTATGGGACAGCCTGCTCCTCGACGCGTGCCAGGTCACGAACCCGTCGATCGACCCTCTGCGGGAGCCGATGGAACTACGCACGTGCCTCGGCCGCCTGCCCGACCGGCTCGATTTGGCGATGACGGATGGCGGCCCGGAGCTTGCCACCGAGATGGCTCCCACGCTCGAACCGGAGACGCCGATAGTCTTCGCCGCCATGTCCTACGGATCGATCAGCCTCAACGCCCAGAAGGCGATCGCGATGGCGGCCGAGGAATGCGGGACCTACTGGAATACCGGCGAAGGCGGCCTCCACGAGGACCTGAAGCCTTACGGGCATCGCGCCATTGTGCAGTGCGCCTCCGGTCGTTTCGGTGTCACGGCAGACTACCTGAACGCGGGCGCGGCGATTGAGATCAAGATCGGCCAGGGCGCGAAGCCCGGCATCGGCGGCCACCTCCCTGGCGAGAAGGTGTCGCAGCAGGTTTCGCAGACGCGCATGATTCCCGAGGGAAGCGACGCCCTCTCCCCGGCGCCGCAACACGACATCTACTCCATTGAGGACTTGCGCCAGCTCATCTACGCGCTGAAGGAAGCCTCCAGGTACGAGAAGCCGGTCTCGGTGAAGATCGCCGCGGTCCACAACGTCGCGGCGATCGCCAGCGGCATCGTCCGGGCGGGTGCCGATATCGTCTATCTCGATGGCTTCCGCGGCGGGACCGGCGCCGCGCCCACGATCATCCGAGATCACCTCGGGATTCCAATCGAGATCGCCATCGCCGTCGTGGACCAGCAGCTGCGCGATGAGGGGATTCGGAACCAGGCCTCCATCATCGCCGCCGGCGGCATCCGGTCAAGCGCCGACGTGGCCAAGGCGATTGCGCTTGGCGCGGACGCGGTGGCGGTGGGCACCGGTGCGCTGCTCGCCCTCGGGTGCACGCTCTGCCAGAAGTGCTATACGGGCCGCTGTTCCTGGGGGATCACCACTCAAGACCCGGCGCTCACCCGGCGCCTCGACCCCTACCTCGGCTCCCGCCGCGTGGCGAATCTGCTTCGCGCGTGGAGCGCGGAGCTGGAGGAGATACTCGGCGCCATGGGTGTCAATGCGATCGAGAGCCTGCGCGGTAGCCGCGAGCGTCTGCGCGCGGTCGGCCTCGACCACACGACGATGGAGATACTCGGTGTGAAGCCGGCCGGCGTCGGAGCTTGAGCCGGCATTGCGACATGGCGGACACTCACAGGAAGGGCGAACGATGCGGATCGACGCGGACAACCTGCACTACCGAGAGCTGAACGAGCGCATCAGAGAGGCCGTGGCGGACGGCGAGAAGTCCATCGAGCTCGCCAACGTGAATGGCCAGCGGTACATCGGAGACGGGCTGCAGGGAGACGAGGTCGAGATCGTCATTAGAGGCGTGCCCGGCAATGACCTCGGGGCCTTCATGGACGGCCCCACGATACGTGTGCTCGGGAATGCGCAGGACGCAGTCGCGAACACGATGAATGCCGGCCGCATCGTCGTCGACGGCCACGCCGGAGATGTGCTCGGATATGGCATGCGCGGCGGGGAGCTGTTCGTCCGCGGCCGAGTTGGCTATCGCGTTGGCATCCACATGAAGGCCTACCGCGGCAAGCGGCCGGTGTTGGTGGCGGGAGGAACGGCCGGCGACTTCCTGAGTGAGTACATGGCCGGGGGACTCCTGATCATCCTCGGATTGGACCGCCGCCCGGGGGAGCCGCTAGTGGGCGACTGGTGCGCGACCGGCATGCACGGCGGCGAGCTGTTCGTGCGCGGAGACGTCGAACCGTGGCGCGTGGCCTCCCAGTTCGCGGCCGCGCGGAGAGCCGAGAAAGCGGAGAAGGAGAGTCTGCGGCCACACGTGGAGGCTTTCTGCGATGAATTCGGTCTCGGCGCGGACGAGATCCATGAATTCGGTCTCGGCGCGGACGAGATCCTGAGCGACGGATTCATCCGGATTGCCGCCATCTCCCACCGGCCCTACGGAGCCAAGTACGCTGCATAGAGATATCCCGGCATTCCGACCCTGTTCCCTCGCACCGGCGCGTGCTACCCAAGAGTAGGTCGGAGCTACTCAAAGCATGCTGTTGACTGCCCTCGCGCACCTGTGATACTCTAGAGTTGCCTCGCGTTCCGAGGCAGAAGCTCCTGTGGGGGATTGAGCAAAGCCATGGGTACATGTGCCTACGGCCAACCTCGGGCCGCATCCGGGCATCGCGTCCTGAGCCCCCTCCTGCTGCTAAGCCACCTCGCAGCGGGGCTCTTGTCGGCGGGCGTCCTGTCCCTGATCGTGCTCGCCGGGGGATGCACCAGCCGGGAAGTTCTCCATCCTGCACTGCGGCCCAGCACCAATGACACATCGCGGGCGGTGAACCGAGGCAAGAGAGCCATCTCAATCGGAGCCGATCCTGAGGACACCTTCAAGTTTCGGCTCGAAGACATCAACGTCCGCGTTTCTGGGGAAGTGGTCCTTCGGTCGGCCGGTTGCTGCTGGCCGCAAGACGAGATCTGCTATCAGGTCGCGGCGGGGGGAGACACAAGCGACGCAGGAATACGCCGCGCGGTGAGCAAGGCGATGAAGATGATCGACCACGAGCTTCGATGCGTTGCCACCGTACAGATTCCCCAGGATCGAGACCCGGCCAGCGTCGACTTCGCGCTCCGCACCAACGTCGGCGTCGAGTACCCACCCATCGCGGTTGAGACGCCACAGTGGGTGCGCAACATCAGTCCCACGTTCGACACCTCAGCGACGCCGGCGGCCCTTTACTACTATGTCGTGCGATTCCCGATCAGGGGAGGCCCCGGAGTTCCTCCAGTGGGGCCCAACGTTCGGTCTCTCTCGCTTATAGTCAAGGACGGGAACGCCGAGGCCAAGGCCACCTTCGAGCTGCCCAGGCCGAGGACCGACTAGCCGGCACTCACCCGGGCGCCTCGGCGCCGGCCGGCACCAGCGTCCTCACCAGCGCCCGGCTGCCCCGCCGGCCTCGCCTGGGTCGGGCCTCGCCTCCGACGGCGCGGGGATCACTCCCGGAGCGACCTTCTACAGCGGCGTCGTACGCTGGCGGCGAAGCGCAATGCTGGACAATCCCCGCGCCTTTCGGGTAAGCTTAGAGAGCGTGCCTGACTTTCCCTACAGCGGAGGAGCAAGCAGATGATCGCGTTCAACAAGAGGCGGAATACGCTCGAGCAGGAGACATATCACTACGAGCTTCAGGACATCTCCGAACCGAATCTGTTCCGGGACCTGTTCTCCTATCATCAGCCCCCGATGGTCTCGTTCAACCATCGGCTGGTGCCAATG
>JALGXV010000303.1 GCA_029821885.1 Candidatus Hebobacteria bacterium | reverse complement strand
TGCACGTCGTCCGGGGAGGGCTTCAGAACGACCTGGTACTGGAAGTGGCGATAGAACCGATACGGGTTCTCGCCGTATCGCCCGTCATCGGCGCGGCGGGAGGGCTGGACATAGGCGGCGCGCCAGGGCTCCGGCCCCAGCACGCGGAGGAACGTCGCAGGGCACATGGTGCCAGCGCCCACCTCCACATCGTAGGGCTGCTCGATCACACAGCCGCGGTGGGCCCAGAACTGCTCGAGCGCGAATATGACCTCCTGGAACGTCACCCCGCTTCCTCAACCACGCTCTCGGACTCGTCGCCCTCCGGTTCGGCGCCTCCCTTGCGAATCAGATCCACGGAAAGCTGCGACAGCAGTGCGGAGAGGACGGCGCCGGCCACAGCAGCCGCAGTGCCCTTTGGGAGCGGGAGTCGACGCACGGTTCGGTCCCCAAGCTTGACCTCGAGGCCGGCCAGCTTCCCTTCCCGTGCCATGCCGACCGCGCGGCCGATCAGCTCACCACTCTCCATTGCTTCCTGACGCTCGCGCCGCCGCCGCTCGACGGTGGCGAGCGCTCGCAGCAGATCGCCGTCGGCCTCCTCGAGGCCCATCAGCGCCTCTTCGTAGGTGGCGTCAAGGCGCTGCCTTACCTCATCTACAAGCGCCATGTCAAAAGTAGCCATCGGATTCCCTCTCCTCGAGAGCGCTATCAGATCGCCTGGCCGTTAGACGAATGCTCAGGGCCAAGTGTACTATGGAAGTCAAGATGGCACTCCGCGCCGGATTATAGCACAGGGATCTGCGGCCGAGCAACCAACGAGAGCGATGAGCAGCGTAAGTTCGTCACCTCGTGACAGGTGATCAGGACTTGACTGCGAAGAGAATGCCCATCAGCGGAGGTGATCCGCCATGACCACCGGCGCAAGTCGTGGCTGTTCGCGGTGGACCCGACCCCAGCTGTGGGGGATGCTCTTGTGGCTGCTGACTGCCTGCCTGGTTGGCTGCCGGGCCGGGGACGACACCAGCCGCGCACCTGCGGAGAGCCCCACTCAGCCCTCCGACGATGCCCCTCGGCAGATGATGGTCCGGCGCCAGATTCGCGCCCGGGGTGTCAAGGATGAGCGCGTGCTCGGCGCCATGGAGAGGGTGCCCAGACACGAGTTCGTGCCCGCAGCCCAGCGCCCCTACGCCTATGAGGACCGGCCGCTGCCCATCGGCAAGGGGCAGACTATCTCCCAGCCCTATATCGTCGCCCTCATGACCGAGCTGCTCGAGGTCGAGGAGGGTGACAAGGTCTTGGAGATCGGGACCGGGTCCGGCTACCAAGCGGCCATCCTCGCGGAGCTCACCCCTCATGTCTACACCATCGAGATCATAACATCCCTGGCAGAGCGGGCCGAGGAGACGCTGAGGCGGCTCGGCTACGAGACAGTCCAGGTGAAGGCTGGTGACGGCTATCTCGGATGGCCGGAACACGCGCCATTCGATGGGATTATCGTGACATGTGCCCCTGAGGAGGTCCCGGAGGCGCTCGCAGAGCAGCTCAGGGAGGGAGGGCGAATGGTGATCCCGGTTGGGCCGCAGTGGACCCACCAGACGCTTTATGTCCTGCGGAAGAGCGAGGGCCGGCTTCGGCAGAAGGAAGTGATCCCCGTCCGGTTTGTGCCCATGGTGCACGGATGATGCATTGCCTTCGAGTCCCGGCGCGGCCGGGCGACGAGAACAGGCAAGCGGAAGGGAGGTGATCATCTTCTAGAGCTTGCTGGACGCAGATGACCGCGGCGTACGCGGCTCGCGCGTAGGGTCTTCACGATGTACGAGCGGGCCGAGCGATCTATCAACTAAGGAGGGGGTGTATCCGTGCATGTACGAACTGCCTTGAGACTGCGAGCGCCGATGCAGCTTGTGGCGCTGGCAGTCTGTTTGCTCCTCAGCACATCTGCCGCGCTCGCGACGACCTACTACGTCGATTCGATAGGCGGCAATGACGACTGGAACGGCACCAGTCCCGGCACGGCCTGGCAGAGCCTGGATAAGGTGAGCACCGTGACCTTCCAGCCGGGCGACGAGATCCTGCTGAAGGCGGGATCCGTCTGGAACGGACAGCAGCTCTACCCGAAGGGATCGGGAACAAGCGGGAGCCCGATCGTCGTTGACATGTACGACACGGGGGCCAAGCCTCTCATCAACGGTGACGGCGTCTACCAGGAGGCCGTGCTCCTCTACAACCAGGAGCACTGGGAGCTCAAGAACCTGGAGGTCACCAACTACGACCCCGCGGGCCCGGACATCAGGCAAGGGGTACGCGTTCTGGGCGAGGACGTCGGGACGCTGAACCATATCCACCTGCTCGACCTGGAAGTGCACGATGTGAACGGCCACATGACGATTGGGGGAGACAAAGGCAAGTGCAACGCGGGCATCTTGGTGGAGGTAGTTGGGGAGGCGACCCCGAGCAAGTTCAACGACGTGCTGATTGAGGGCTGCTACGTCCACGACGTGTCGCGGACGGCGATCAAGATGTCGAGCAGTTGGGGCAGCTGGTGCACCAACCCCACAGTTGTCCTGCACACGAACGTCGTGGTCCGCAACAACTACGTCGACTACTATGCAGGCGACGGGATCTGCCCGTTCATGAGCGACGGAGCCCTGGTGGAGTACAACGTCTCCAGCCGCGGCTGCCATGAGTTGGAGGGGAACCTCGCGAATGCACCGCTTTGGGCCTGGGACATGGCGAACGCCGTGTTCCAGTACAACGAGGTGTACGATACGATCCAGACCAGGGACGGCATGGGTTTCGACATCGACGGCTGCTGCCAGAACAATGTCGTCCAGTACAACTACTTCCACGACAACAACGGCGGCATGCTGATGATCATCGGCGTGCCCGACTGCGCCGCCAAGAACTACGAGTACGTCCGCCTGCCCTTCTGCAACGACAACATCTTCCGCTACAACATCAGCCAACGGGACCTGACGAGAGTGATGCGGTTCGTCGGCAAGGTCTGGGACAACTACGTGTACAACAACACGATCTACGTTGGGCCAGACGTGGACTACACTGTGGAGTCCGGCAAGTGCGGGGATATTGGGCCCCGGAAGCAAGCTCCTGCGAACACCTACCTCTACAACAACATCATCTACAATGTCGAAGACAGCGGCGCTCGGTACCAGTTCGTTGGCGATAACTATGTGTGGGACTACAATGTCTTCTACGGCCACCACCCCTCAGGCGAGCCATCCGACCCGCACAAGCTCACCGACGATCCGCTGCTGGTGAGCCCGGGCAGCGGGGGCATCGGCAGGGATACGGTGGATGGCTACAAGCTCCAGGCGGGATCGCCGTGCCGGGATTCCGGCATGACGATCGCCGACTGCGGGGGCCAGGACTACTGGGACAACGTTGTGCCCTCGGGAACGGGCACAGACCGCGGAGCGCACGAGTACCAGGCAGGGCCGCAGCCGCCGGCGGCGAACTTCTCCGGAGATCCGAGGAGTGGGCCCGCGCCCCTGACAGTGTACTTTTCCGATCTCTCGCTCAACAATCCGACCTCATGGGACTGGACCTTTGGCGATGGTGGCAGCTCCCAGGAGCAGCACCCGAGCCACGAATACACCAGCGACAACAGCTACACCGTCAGCCTGACGGCGGCGAATGCCGAGGGCCAGGACACCGAGACGAAGCCCGACTACATCACGGTGAGTTCGAC
>JALGXV010000302.1 GCA_029821885.1 Candidatus Hebobacteria bacterium | reverse complement strand
CGCGGACGCGCGCGTAGGAGAGAAAGCCGCCCACGACCACTCCGGTGTAGAGCAGGCTGACCAGAGGCCGACACCCGGCCAGCACGAGAAACACGACCATCCAGGAAAAGCACACCAGGAGGCCGGCGACGGCCCATCGGTACGGGAGGGGCTCGTCGGCATCGCCCCCGCGCGGGCGGCCTGTGAAGGCGATGCACAGGGCGCGGGCCAGGTGCTTGCGCGCGCTCCACAGCGCCCACACAGACAGCACGACCACCGCCCCGGTCACCTGGTCGAAGGGGGCGGGGAACTCATGAGAGTACCACTCGTCCGCCCGCTCCGGCGAAGCTCCGAAGACGATGGCGAGCATCATCAGTCCCCATTTTGCCACCCAGAAGAACCAGATTGACAAGGAGAGGTCCTTCGGGATGAGGTAGGCGAGCGCGATGATCCACGGAGACAGCACCAACTCGAGGTCGCCCAGCGCGCCCAGCGGCCCCACCACATGTCTGGGCATAAGTGTGATCGTTAATGGCATCGCGGGTACCGTCGGCACGCGCAACGATAGGTCGTCCAAGAAGGTGAAACCAGCGGCGACGATGAGCCCGAGCCAGAAGAGCCCACTGCGGGGAAGACGGCCGGCTCCGCCTGGGCCAGTCTCCTCGACCAGCTCCAACGGTATCTGGGCGAGCGGGAAGGCCAGGCGCTCGTGCTTGATCCACTGCCTCTGAACCAGCACCAAGAGACATACACTCGCGCCGAAGAGGCAGATCAGAAAGGATGACCAGGCCGCCAGCGAGATCGCCCACTCCCCCCAGGGAACCGCGGCTCTGCCCATGAAGTAGCCCTCGATCGCCAGCTCGGACGAGGGTCCGAACCACGTCGGGATCAGGGGCAGGAACATCTCCCAGGGCGCAAGCGCGCGCGCCAAGTAGTGGTAGGTGACTACCGTGGAGAGCACGTAGAACAGGACACCCGCGCCGAGCAGCGGTGTTGCCACGAGCACGAGGGCGTGGATCGTCATCAGCTCGCGCCGCGTCAGCCCGACGCGGCGCAGCGCGGGCAGCGACATGATGGCAGCCATGACGAAGAGGACCGTGAGCGGCCAGCTCCCAATGATGCCCGTGGACCAGGTGCCCGTCCTGCGGATGTCTGGCACCAGGCCGTCACCCCAGACGACTTCGCCGTAGAAGATGGCCGGCGCGCTCAGGAGGATGACGGCGAGCGAGATCACCGCCGCGCGCCAGGTGACGCCGCCGTGCCGCGGCGCTGACTCCGAACGCGTCGTGGACATCTCCTCTGTCGAATCCGAGGAGTGTTCCATCATCGGTGGATGCCCGCCTCGCACCGGGCCCTACCCCGCGGCCTCGCCCTCCACCTGCAGTGCTTCGTCGGAGAACGGCCGAGGCCTGCTTCGCGGGGGCGGAGCGCCGGGCCCGGCGCTCCGCCCTGCACAGTACATCACGAATGTCGCCTACAGAGACAGTCCGATTAGGCTAGTACTAGGCTAGAACAAGGTGGGCCACTGTTCGCCGGTCTCCTGTAGGACGCACCACGAAGCCGGACCTGACCATTGGGCATAGGAAAGGCCCATCATGTCGTCGCCCTTCCCCTCGCTGATCTTGGCGAGCAGCCTCTCGGAGTTCCACCACGCAGCATGTCCGTCGAGGAAGCCAAGGTTGACACCGCCGAGATGCCGCGCAAACGGCTTGCGCAAGCTCGGATCCGCGATCATCTCGGGATACGCAAACAGCGGATCGCAGCCAGGCTCGACCCACTCCGCGCAGTCATCCCAGGTCCACCAGTCGTCGTACCAGATGGCATCGCACATCGCGCAGTCCAGCGCGCAGACATCCGGATAGGCGGTGTTGCCAGGAGCCATCCTGTCCTGCTCGGGCCCCATGTCCCCGCAGATGATGAAGTTGACGGGGTCGTCTACCGAGACCAGCTTCCGCCCATAGTTACCGCGTGCGTTCCAGCCAATGCTGTTCCTGAACGCCTTGAGGGCGAAATCATCGGCGCCCCAGTCGCCCCAGCTCATCCTTTCCTGCGTCAGGCTGTCCGTGATAGTGCCCCCCCATCCGGCCGGGTAAGTGTTGGCCGGACAGAGACCCACAGGGGATATGTATCCCCACTGCCCCTCGCTGGCCTGCAGATGCCGGAACCAGTCGGGGAAACCATAGATGAAGCCCGCCACGCTCTCCATCTTGGCGCTGGGGCAGCGCCAGACATCGCGGTTCTTGACGTACTCGTCCAGGACCACAGGCCACCGAAGGTAAGGATTGGCGACGGTGCCAATGTCGCATTCGCCAGGCTCAACGTCCTCGTCCTCCATGCCCCCGCCGGGGCCGGTCTGGAAGTAGTCGAATACCTCCTGCCTGTGCTCCGCGGGTGGGAGCGTGTCGTTGTTGTCCGCCAGGTACATCTGAAAGGCCAGGGCGATGTTCTTCACATTGGACAGACACACCGTCTTGCGCGCGGACTCGCGCGCCCTCGCAAACACCGGAAACACCATCGCTGCCAGTATGCCGATGATGGCGATGACTACCAGCAGCTCAATCAGGGTGAAACCACGTCTTCGAGTTCCCATTAGGGATGCCTCCTTATGATCCACGACTTCTCGATACTCACAACTGAGAGTCTACAGATCACACAGCCGGCAAGGGACTGAACTGGACCAGCGTGGCACGCCCCTCACGAGCTTCCGACTCGTCCCACCTCCTCTCCGGCGGCGGAGCACGCATCACGCGCTGTGAGATGCGCGACCGTGCCATGTCGCTCGAACATCAGTAACGACGCCCCTCATCAACGGCCCCGGGGGCTTTGGACACCGACCGCTCACAGGGGTACACCCCCCGGGTGGGACGCTGTGCCTGTTCAGCCTATTCCGTCGGCTGACCATCCATTCCTGCACTATCTAGGATACCCCAATCGGCGGCAAGCCGGAAGACATGATCCACCTGAACACCTGATGAATCCTCTTGTGCTGGGGCCGACTGTCGAGCAGGTTGTGTCTGTCGAACAGCAATGCGACACCGCTGAGAGGCGTCAGAATGCCCAGGCTGGTGTTGCCGGCGAGCACCTACTTCAGCTGCCCCTACTGGGCACCACACAGCCGTCTGTGGACCCGAAACCCTCCTTATGGGCCCAGACAGGAAGTCCTGTGTCTCGGCCTCACCGTCGTCCAACAGCGACCAGTGGCTGCAAGCCAGGGGGGGCAGGTCACTTTGCCGGACCTGGTGCGGAGGCGTCGGCACACCCATGGGAGAATCGATACGAGTGAGGTCGGCCCCATCGCGAGGAGACATGGCATGAAGAAGTGGCGGATAGGCATCATTGGCTGCGGCGGCATCGCGCACGCACACATCAACGGGTATCGCGCCATCGCCGGCGACACGTGCGATGTCGTCGCAGGCTGTGACCCAGACGAAGCCAGGCTGGAGAGCTTCTGCGAGCAGTACGGCACCGCTCACCGCTTCGGCAGTGCACAGGAGTTGCTGGAGTCCGGCGATGTGGATGTCATCAGCGTCCTTACTCCTCCCGCAGTCCGAGCAGAGGTCATCTTCCCGGCCGCGGAGCGCGGCATCCACATGCTCGTAGAGAAGCCGTTCGCGGAGAGCATGGGCGATGCCCTGGCCTTCGTCGAGGCCGCGGAGCGGGGATCGGCGACTCTCGCTGTCAACCAGAGCCTCCGCTTCATGCCGGACGTGCTCGCCATCCGCGAGATCA
>JALGXV010000301.1 GCA_029821885.1 Candidatus Hebobacteria bacterium | reverse complement strand
GTCGCTGAGAAACGTCGGGACGTCATTCTATATCCCTCTGAATTCACTCGGACTGCGCGTTCAACCGTCGTTCAGACCCCTCCTGGGACAGCCGAGCGCCTCCGCGTCGCCGCTCCAGATGCCGCGCAGCCATGGTCTGACCTGTGGGGAGATCTCCAGGGACCCATCGGCGCAGATTCGTCCGACCTGGTTTGCCGGATCGTCGAGTGCCAGGCAGCACTTGTTGAGCCGACCGTCAGCACGGACGACGAACGAGTTTGCTCTCGACGCATAGCAGACCGAGTCCATGTGCTCGAGATTGCATTGCTCGACGCCGTGCTGCCTGGCTAGATCTCGGAGAGTCTGCACCGTCCCGTGCGCCGCGCGCGCACCGAGGACCGGCAGTATCGAGTCATTCCGGCCCCCGAAGCGCGACAGGGGCCGGAGGAACAGCTTGAAGCGTGGATCCTGACCGAATGTCCCCGTGTACTCCTCGATGAATGCGGGCAGATCGCCGAGGTTCTCCTTGTCCGCGTGTAGCCGGACGAGGATGGTGAATGCGCCCTCGACGTCGCGTATCGCTCGCAGGTTCGACCAGATCCGATGGAAGGTCCCCCTGCCGTCGGCACGGACGCGCTTGCGGTCGTGCCATTGACGGGGCCCGTCCATCGTCACCTGGTAGGTGGTGACTCCTCGCTCCAGCAGTCGCTCGAAGCGAGGATGGTTCAGCAGATAGCAGTTCGTGGTGACGTCAGAGGTGAACCTGATGCCGGGATGGTCATGGACCAGCCCCCATACGTGATCCAGCATCTCCTCGATCAGATCCTGGGCCAGCAACGGCTCGCCTCCGAACCACGACAGGGTCAGGGCATCGAGCTCGGGCACGCGGCGTTCGAGCAGACACTTGACGGCGCGCACGACTCCCACCTCCATGCGGCCGTGTCGGAACTCCTCGAAGCAGTAGACACAGCGCAGGTTGCAGGCCTCGGTGGGCATCAGGATCAGGTGCAGGGTGTTGTCGGCCAAACACCTGGCGATTGCCGGGCTGAAGGTGACCATACGCGTACCTCGATCGGGCCGGAATCCCTAACCTTCGTCCTCATCGAGCCCCACGTCACAGGGACAGATGGAGACGGGTTCAGGAGGCTCTGCAGTCGAGTCCATCGTCTCGACCGTGAGGAAGGGCTCCGTTTCACCGCCGGGTGGGTTGCCTCGGACCTTGACCGAGCCCCTTATGACCGTGCCCCCGTCGCCCAGCACGAGCTGGATGTCGCCGCCGTGCTGCTGCAAGCCCTCGAGATCCTTCTCCACCTGATCCCCCAGTCCGGGGCAGGGCAGTTCGACATAGCCCTTGAGAAAATGCTGGATGGGATCGAAATCCCGGTCGGCCGGTCGCAGGCGGACAGTGTCCTTGTTGAGGACCTTGATACCCTCCTCCGGATGAAGCCGGAAAGCGATGCAGCGCGCGGGCCTCGCCAGCATGGCGAATCGTGACAACCGGGGACGGTTGGGATCAAACTTGATTCGGCCCCCCGTCGTGCCGGTCGGGCTGGCAAGGGCGCGCCGGGTCTCATTCGTGTCACGCATTGTCATCCTCCTTGTGTACGGCGGATGTCGATTCCGCCGATTCGGGTTCGCCGAGGATCAACGCCAATCCCCGGTCGCAACAAAGCTCCCCCAGAGCAAAGGATGCGTGCTCCGCTCCCCGGCCCGAAGGCTGTGCAGGAGA
This sequence comes from Candidatus Hebobacteria bacterium, assembly GCA_029821885.1. Taxonomy (GTDB): domain Bacteria; phylum Armatimonadota; class Hebobacteria; order Hebobacterales; family Hebobacteraceae; genus Hebobacterum. Next base: position 2,064 of record JALGXV010000301.1, on the reverse strand, counting down.
CTGATGCTTGCTCGCCGAACTGCCGCGGCCGTATCGAGCCCTTCGGTCAGGCGGCCCTCGTAGAGGGCCGACATCCACAGCTCGGTAGCTGTGTCCTCGACCGGCCACAGACTCATCAGGACGGTTCGCGCTCCAGCCACGCGAAACGCGCGCCGCAAGCCGAACACGCCCTCTCCAGCATGTATCTCACCCATGCCGGTGTCACATGCGGAGAGGACCGCCCACTCCACACCATCGAGTCGCAAGGCGCCGATCTCCTCCGCACTCAGGATCCCGTCCTCCTTCCCCTCGGGCGCGTGTTCACGCTGGTTGGCTCCAGCCAGTGCGAGCCCGGAGAGGAGGAGTGGATTTTCGCCGATGAGCGGCGGCGGTCGGTTGTCCCGGATGACGATGCCTCCTATCCCTCGCCAGCCGCCCAGTGCCGATTGGCAATTGCCGCCGAGAAAGAAGCCGTGGGTCGCAACGTGGACCACGCGCCTACCCGGGGCGCAGGCCTTGAAGGCGGCCTCACTCGCCTGACGGTCGATCAGGCAGAGAACCGCCGGGGGGCGCGTCGCGCCCGCCCGCTCCGTGCCGTCGGCCATCCCGCCGTGGGCGGTGCTCCAGAGCTCAGCCACGAGTTCGGCTTCACGCCTCGACCCGGGGAGTGGGGGAAAATGCATCGACGCGAAGCTCTCGCAACCTGGTCGCCCTCCCTGATACGCGCCACGCTGTGCGCTCTCGCCTGCCGGATCAGGACCGGGGCCTGCGGAACGTGTCCGCTCGATGACCCCGGGACCTGCATTGAAGTCCGGGCCGCCCATGACCAGCAATCCCCCTTCGGTGACGACCGGCTCCGCGAAGCTGAGGATGTCGCGTTCCGCGGAGAGATAGTGAATCGGAGCTTGCTGCTCGAGGAGGTACTCCGACGTACCGACGGGCAGCGCGGCGAAGCTCACCAGGTTGAGGTTTCCATCCGGGATCACGAAGATGCGCTCCGCCATCTCGATGTGCGGGGCCACGGGATCCCAGACAGCGCTTCGCAGCGCTCGGCCGGCGTCGCGGCAGCGGATCTCGGCCTGGCGCCAGGCTGAGCCGTGGGACCCCGCACCCTGCTGGACCGTGAGTCTCCACCTCGAGACGAGCGAATCGATGCCGGAGGCCGCGGCGAGCGGGATCAGAGCAGGCGGCTCGCCGCGCCCACTATGGACGAAGGCAGCATAGGTCGGCACTCCGCCCGTCGCACCGAGCATCAATGCATGAGTGCCCTGCGGGCCCATCGGGCGTCCGCGCGTGCTATCCGGGAGGTCGCCGAAGAACTGTCGGTAGAGAACATAGCCGACCATTGCGCTACCCGGTGGCACGTGATCGACAACGTCGGCAAACCCGGCGCCAGCGTGCCGGCAGCTGCCGAGCCCCCGCTCCCCGATCTCGCTCTCCAGCCTCTCCTTCTCGCGCCGCGTCTGGTCCAGGAGCCCGCGGTATCCCTCGGGGTCCCCGAGGTCCGGTCCCCGGATGACCAGGTTCGCCAGGCGACGGCAGGCGGCACTCAGCGAGTCGGATTTCGCCAGCAGCACCGGATCGCTGGCTGCCGCCATCGCCCCGTGCCGCGCCGCCATCTCGTCGAACACCAGGGCGCGGGACTTCATGAGGCGCTCCCAGGTACGCATCACTGCTGTCGGATCATGCTGGAGATACCGGACGCACAACGAGAGCACAAGATCGAGGCTCGACGCCCTGGTCAAGGAGTATCGTAGAGCCTGGCGTTCCGACAGCGCACGCGCTGTTACGCGCACGTGGTTTCCCTTGATCGCTTCAGCCTGGAGGGCCACGTCCAGGGCATCTGCAGCCTTGGCTGTGCGGCCGAGTCCATGTGCCAGGCCGCTCAGGGCCACCGCCGCCAGCGGATGGTCCTCACCGAATGCGCCGCGGACGATGGTCGCGGCACGCTCGTACAGCGGGTTCGCCGCCTCGAAGTCGCCGCTCCTGGCGAGACTCGCTGCCAGGTTGCACAGAGCCCAGGCGACCAGCGGATGGTCGGCACCGTGCACAGCCTCGATGACCGTTGCCGCGTCCTGGAATCGC
>JALGXV010000057.1 GCA_029821885.1 Candidatus Hebobacteria bacterium | reverse complement strand
CCTGACGCCGCCGGAAGTCAACATGGGAATCGCAGAGACGAGACCCGTCGACGTTCCCCCTGGAAGGAGCTAGCTCCTCCGGCGCCGGACGGCTATCATCTCCGCCACAATGCTCACCCCGATCTCCTTCACGGTCTCTGCGTCGATGTCGATCCCAATGGGAGCATGAATGCGGCCGAGCGCCTCTTCCGTGAAGCCGCGCTTTCGCAAGCGCTCAGTCACCGCCGTCACCTTCCTCCTGCTCCCGATCATGCCAATGTAGCGGGCAGGTGTTCGCAGCGCCTCGGCCATGACCTCCTCATCCAGAGCGTGCCCCCGGGTGACCGCGACGATGTAGCTGTCTTCCTCGATGGAGAGTCGGCGGAAAGCCTCATCGACACCCGCCGCCACCACCTCCTGAGCTCGGGGGAACCGGTCTCGGTTCGCGAACTCGGCACGATCATCCACCACCACGACGCGGAAGCCGACCAGGTCGGCCAGGTGAGCGACGGGCACGGCTATGTGGCCCGCTCCGAAGATGAAGGCGACCGGGTGGGGGAGGATGGGATCGTAGTGCGCCCGGATCGGCTCTGCCGCATAGCGCGGTCTCTCGCTGGCAAGGCACGCCTGGGCGATCTCCGCCAGCGTGGCATCCGTGCCGCCGTTTCCGGTCGTGCCGGTCAACGCTCTCCCTGGCGAGAAGGCGAGTTTCCGTGGCTGCGCCTCTGGCTCGAGGACGGTAATAAGCAGCGCCGTATCCCGCGAGCGCTCGGCTTCCGCCACGGCCGCGAACACCTCAGCATGCCGGTCTGGCACTACCGCCTCCACCAGCAGAGCACACCGGCCGCCGCAGATCATCCCGCTCTCCGCCGCCTCGTCCTGAGCCAGTTCGAATTCCAGCACCTGAGCTTCAGCGCCGGCAAGTACGCTCTTGGCGGCCGCGAGAGCTCTGGCCTCCAGGGCGCCCCCGCCGACTGTGCCGAGCGCCGAGCCGTCCTCGCGAAGGAGCAGCTTCGACTCCCCGCTCAAGGGCACGGATCCCGAGGACCACAACGGCGTGACGAGCGCGGCGCGCTGTCCCGCCCGTTGAAGGCGCGCAATCTCCGCGAAGAGACCTCCGCTACTTGTCGATGCGTCGAAGCTCATCCTGGTAGTCGCTCACCGTGTCGATGTCGCGAGTCACGGCATCAGACGACATCTCCACCACCACAACGTCGCCAGCGTGGGCGTGGATGAGATCGCGCAGCGTGCGGATCGCGTCCATCTCGAGTATCTCATCTCTGTAGCGTCGGTCGAGGACGACGGGATGTCCACGCTTTCCGCCATGGGTGGGAACAGCGATCCCACTTCCCCCCGCTTCATGCTCGTCGAGCAGCCGCCGGATATGTTCGGCGCGGATCCGGGGCTGGTCGCCCAGCGCGATCAGGAAGCTCTCGGCTTCTTGTGGCAGAGCTGCCACCCCGGCCTGGACCGACGAGAGCATCCCCCGGGCGGGATCGGGATTCCGCACCAGCCTGACATCGTGGCCCGCGAGGGTCGGCTCCACCTCGGGCGCGTTCGGACCGCAGACTACTACTATGGGTCCAACACCTGCGCCCACAAGGGCCGAGACGACGGAGCCCAAGACGGTCGAGCCGCCAAAGGGCATCGCGAGTTTGGGCCCGCCGAAGCGACGCGCTTCGCCGGCGGCCAGGACTACTGCCGCGGCTCGAGGGCCAGCCTCACCGCCCACCGCTCAGCGCTCGGACGATGCTCTCGGGCTTGATCGGAAGCTGCTTCACGCGCACGCCTACCGCATCGTATACAGCGTTGGCGATGGCTGCTGCAGTCGGCACCAGCGGCGGCTCGCCCACGCCTTTCGCCCCGAAGGGGCCGCCGTCCAGACCTTCCTCTATGAGCGCGACCTGGTACTGGGGATGGTCAACCGAGGTGGGCATGCGGAAGTCCATGAAGTTGTCGTTGAGGAGTGTGCCATCGGTGCCGTATATGTACTCCTCGCAGAGACCATAGCCGATTCCCTGCGAGGCGGCGCCCTCGACCTGACCTTCGACGCTCATCGGGTTGATGGCCCGCCCGACGTCCTGCGAGCAGGTGAGCCGCTTCACCTCCACCTGACCGGTCTCCCGATCCACCTCCACCTCCGCCACCTGGGCGGCCACCGCCACCGCGAAGGGCAGATCGGAGAGCGCGCCGCGGCCGATGATGGCGCCGCGGTAGTCGGCCGCGCGGCTCGCAGCCTCGGCCAGCGTCAGCGAGCGACCGGCCTTGCCTCGGACGGACACCTGGCCCTCGGAAACGAGTATTCTGTCCGCCGGCACGCCCATTTCCTCGCTCAGGCCTTCGGCGAGCTGGCGCTTTGCATCTTCACAGGCCCGGCGCACGGCCTCGCCGACACCGAAGAGCACGCGGCTTCCCCAGGACCCGTCGTTGCGAGGGCTCGTGTCGGTGTCGCCTTGGTGGACGGTGACCCGCTCGACCAGGATGCCGAAGCTCTCGGCCGCGATCTGGGCGAAGGAGGTGTTCGTGCCGGTGAGGTTGATGGCGCCCGTTACGACGGAGATGGTCCCGTCTTCATTCACCTGCACCCAGGCGCTGGAGGCGCCGGCCCACACCGACCAGTGCCCGGCCGCGAGGCCAAAGCCCCTGGCCTTTGCCCCACGGCCGCTGCTCCGGCGCCGGCGCTGCCAGCCGGCCTTCTCGGCGGCCGTGCGGATGACCTTTCCGGCGACGGTGTAGGGCATCTCCATACCGCCGAGAGCAGTATCTCCCTTCCGCAGGGCGTTGCGCAGACGGATCTGGAGTGGATCGATCCCGAGCGCGTGCGCGATGATGTCGAGCTGGCTCTCCAGGGCGAAGTGAACGTGAGGGGAGGTCAGCGCCCGGCGCGCTCCCGCGGGCGGTCGATTGGTGTAGACCGAGTAGCTCTTCACATCCATGTTCAGCACGCGGTAGGGCCCCTGCGCAAGGCTGGCGCCTACTCCGTGCTGGGCGCCCGGGTAGCCCCCGGTGTCGAACAGCAGGCGGGCCTGCAGAGCGACAAGCGTGCCGTCCTTCTTGACGCCCGTCTTCAGCTCCATCACGGAAGCTCCGCAGGGACGGGTCGCGAAGAAGTCATCCCGACGGCTGACGACGACCTTGACCGGCCTCCCGGCGCGGCGAGCCAGCTCGGCCGCGATGGGCTCCACGCAGACCGCGTTCTTTCCCCCGAAGGCCCCGCCCACGGGCAATCCGATGACGCGAATGTGGCTCATGGGAAGATGCAGCAGGTTGGCGAGGTCGGCCCGCTGGTTGAACTGAGCCTGCGTCGAGGTCCACACTGTCAGCCGGCCGCTCGCGGGATCCATCGCGGCCAGCGAGACATGGGGCTCGAGGAATCCCTGGTGCACCCACGGCGTCTCAAACGTGTCTTCGAAGACGAGGTCCGCCGCGGCGAACGCAGCTTCGACGTCGCCGCGCTTGACCTCGGCCACGCCAGCGATGTTGGGATGCTTGGGGTCCTCGCTCTCGTCGTGGACTCTGGTGGCGCCGCGCTTCATTGCCTCTCTGACATCAGCGACATACGGGAGGGGCGCGTAGTCGACTTCTATGGCCGAGGCCGCGGCGCGCGCCTGCTCTTCCGTCTCGGCGGCCACGGCCGCGACGGCCTCCCCCTGGAAGCGCACCTTGTCGCGCGCGAGCACGGGAACTCCTTCGCCGTCGCTGGTCGGGAAGGCCTGTCCAGTGATTACGGCCAGAACACCGGGCATCTTCGTGGCCTTGTCGGTGCGAACGCGGACGATGCGCGCGTGCGCGTGGGTAGAGCGAAGGGTCGCACCCCACAGCATGCCTGGCAGCGCGATGTCAGCGCCGAACTGCGTCCTCCCGGCGACCTTCTCCGGCCCGTCGAGCCGTGGGACTCGCTTGCCGACTGCTGTGAATCTCATCGCTTCCTCACCCTCTTCGAGCGGCCCCTGGTGGATCTGGCGTAGGACTTGATTGCCTCGCATATCTTCCGGTAGCCCGTGCATCGGCAGAGGTTGCCAACGAGCGCGCGAGCGATATCCTCGTCGCTGGGGTGGGGCTTCCGGTCCAGCAGCGCCTTCGCCGACAGTATCATGCCGGGCGTGCAGAAGCCGCACTGAACGGCGCCGTGTTCGAGAAATGCCTGCTGGAGGGGGTGGAGTTCACCCGGCGGCGCAAGGCCCTCGATCGTGGTGATCTCTCGCCCCTCCGCGTCGGCGGCCAGCATCATGCAGGATGCCACCGGCTCTCCGTCCAGCAGCACCGTGCAGGCCCCACATTGCCCGGTGCTGCAGCCTTCTTTGGCTCCCGTCAGCCCGAGCCTCGAGCGAAGGACATCGACGAGGCGCTCGGCGGGTCCAGCGGCCACCTGGCACTCGCGGCCGTTGACTCGGAATGTCATCGTGGTCTCAGCGGTCATCGAGGCCTCTCCTGTGGGGCCCGGCGGAAGGCTTCGCGCAGCGCCCGACCCGTCAGCACCCGGGTCATCTCTCGCCGGTAGTCCGCGGAGGCGCGGAGGTCACTGACCGGGCGGGCCGCCGAAACGGCCGCCTCGGCCGCCTCATCGATCAACTGGCTCGTCACGACCTGCCCCTCCAATACGGCCTCGGCCTTGGCGGCGCGCCTCGGGGTCGGCGCCACCGAGCCAAGCGCCACTCGCGCCCGACGGCACTTCTTGCCGTCAGAGGACACCTGGACGGCGGCCGCTATGCCGACGAAGGCCAGGTCCATCGCCTTGCGTACGCCCAGCTTGAGGTGTGCCGCGCCCGTCCGCACGCGCGGTCTGGGGACCAGAAGGCCGGTGAGGATCTCCCCGCGGCGCAGGGCCGTCCTGTTGACTCCTCGGAAGAAGTCGCTGGTCGCGATCTCCCGCTTGCCGCTCCTGCCGCGCACCTCGGCCGTCGCGTCGAAGACCAGGAGCGGAAGCGCCAGATCGGCGGAAGGCGCGGCATTGCAGAGGTTACCTCCGATAGTTGCGAGATTGCGTATCTGGGGGGAGGCGAACTCCGCGGCCACCTCGGCGAGGAGCGGGAGGTTCTGCGCTATGACGGGGTCGTCGAGCAGGTCCGCGACACGGGTCAGCGCCCCTATCCATATGCCGCGCCGCGTGCGCTTGACTCCCCTGATCCCGGCGATGCCCTTCAGGTTGACGAGGATGCGGGGCCTGATCTCGCCCTTGCGCATGGCGGGGATAAGGTCGGTGGCGCCCGCCATCGCCACGGCTCCGCGTGCGGCGAGCGCCCTCACGGCTTCGCGCACAGTGGATGGCTGAAGCATCTGCGGTTCCGCCATGCCGATCACTCCACAAGTTGCTGAGGCGTGGGGTTCTGTGGTCAGCCGGGAATACCTGTCGGCCTCTTCGCGCCGGCGGCTGGGGAGTTCGTCTGACGGATACCGGGTCTGCCGGTCATGGGTGCAACTCGGGATGGCGGGAGAAGGGGTTTGGCCATGTATGCCGACGAAAGTGAAGTCGTTATGCCATCGCAGACCTCAGCCTGGGCCAATGGATAGAGAGCTCGCCCGAAGATTCGCAAGCTTCTACTTCCTGCTCTTCCTGCCCATTGGGATACAGGCTCCATACCTGTTCCTCTTCTTCAAGAGACAGGGGTTCAGCGATTCCCAGCTTGGCACGCTGGCCGCGGTGACGCCTCTGCTCAACGCCTTCGTCCCGCCGCTGTGGGGGGCACTTGCGGACATGCGCCGCGACAGGCGCAGCATGCTGGCGGCTCTGCTCTTGGGGGCGGCTCTGGTGTTCCCGTGGCTGGCGTATGCACACAGCTATGTCGCGACTCTCGCGCTGATGCTCGCCTTCTCGGCCTTTGCCTTCTCTCCCGCCGCGATCTCAGATGCCATCGCGCTGGAGAATGTGGAGCAGAGAGGTGGCGACTATGGCCGGCTGAGGCTCTGGGGATCTCTCGGCTTCGCCGTCCCGCTGCTCGCCTTCGGCCTCATCCTGCGGAAGGACACCGCCGGATCGGCTGCAAGCCTCTATCCCATCTTCTGGAGCTACACAGTATTCCGCCTGATATCGGTCGCCTGGGTCAGGATGTTGCCCGCCTCCCGTGGTAAGAGGCGGGGGCTCTTCGACGTGCGCGCCGTCAAGGCATTCACGCAGTGGCCGTTCGTCGTGCTGGCGTTATGCTCGGTGCTGGCGATGGGGGCCATGTCGGCCTACTACCTGTACTTCACCATCTACCTCGATGAGGTGGGCATTGCAGACAACCTCAAGGGCTACTTCTGGGCCATCGCGGTGGCCTCAGAGACCGGGATGATGCTCGTGGTCGGCCGGCTCATCCGACGCATCGGCCTGAAGTGGGCGCTGGCGCTCAGCATCTTCGGATGCAGTCTGAGGCTGTTCGTCTTCTCTTTCCCTCTGGGGCCGCTCGAGATCGCGGCGGTGCAGCTTCTGCACGCTCTCACGTTCACGATCTTCACCGTCGCGACGATAACCTTCGTGAGTCGTCTCACCCCGCCCGAGCTTCGCGCAAGCGGCCAGAGTCTCTGGATGGCTCTGACGGGCGGACTAGGAGCCGCGGCAGGCACGAAGCTAGCGGGGATGGCGGCCGGCGCCGTCGGCTTGCTCGGCATGTTCCGTCTCTTCGCGGGTGGTGCGGCCGTCGCGCTGGTGGCAGCCGTGCTGTTCGTGCGGGAGCCAGAGACCCCCAACACGGCACCCTCAGGGCAGTAGCGAGGCGGCCTCTCCCAGGGCCTCGCGGACCTCGACAGGCCGCCCTTGCTGGGCCGACATGAGGCAGGCCCAGACGACGCCGAGTGCGAGCAGGCCTTCCGTTCCCCCTGTCTCCGGCGCCCTTCCTGTCCACACCGCGCGGGCGAACTCCCTCATCTCAGCGGCGGGGGCATTGATGTTCTGAATCGACACTTCTTCTCTATCGGTGATCCAGGGCTCGTCTCTGTTGGGGGCCGCCACCACGATCTTTCCTTCCTCCGAGTAGGCGCTGGCGTCTCGCCCGTAGATACGAAGGAAGCTGGCGCTGGCGGACAGGTAGTTCGTCCCGACATAGGCCAGCAGGCCGGACTCGAACTCTAGAAGCGTGAGAATGACGTCTTCTATCTCCGATGGGAGGAGCGAGGAGTTGGACAGGGCGGTCACGCGGCGAGTCGGGCCGAACAGGCAGTGCATGGTGTCGAACATGTGGATCGAAAGCTGCATGAGCGGCCCGCCCGGGGCCTCCTCCCTGTGCCACCGCCATCGCTCGGCCGTCAGCCGGGTGCCACCTGAGTGGGATATGTTCCCCTCGGCCATGGCGAGCCGGCCGAGGCGGCCCGAATCCAGCAGGGACTTGAGCGTACGAGCTGTGCCGGCATAGCGACTGCTGTGCCCGACCATGAGCGTCACAGCGGCCTCCTCGCAGCAGCGAATCATCGCCGCCGCGTCCTCGATCGTGTTGGCGATGGGTTTGTCCGTGAAGACGTGCTTCTTGGCCGCGGCCGCGAGCTCGGCTGGCAGACGATGGAAGTTGTTGGCGGCGAAGTTGGCGATGGCCTCGACGCGCGGGTGCTCGACGAGCGCTTCGAGTGTGGGTGATACTTCGCAGTCGAACTGCTCCGCGAACTTCTCGGCCCGCTCAGGCGTGCGGTTCCAGCATGTGACCAGCTCGATCTCGGGGCAGGTCTGTGCATCGGACCAGAAGCTTCTCGCCCAGCCTCCAGTGCCGACGATGCCCAGCCCGAGGGGTGTACCAGTGCCCATTCTCTTCTCCGCAAGAAGCCGCGACTAATCTGTGTGTGGGAAGTCGGCGGGAGGACGGCCGAACATCTCGTTTGATTCCTTTGGCGCGGCGAGGGGCAGCTCCTCTTGCCGGTGGAAGACGGCGGCCGCAGGACACGCCTGGGCGGAGTGAGCGACAAGCCTCTTGGCTTGAGTCGCGAGTTGACGGCGAGCGGGACCTACGGCCGGGGCCTGGGTGGCGCGGGGTGTGCGTCCTGGGGTCAGCTCAGTGTGCTATCGCCGGCCGGGGAGGCGAAGCTCGACAGCAGTTGCTCGGCTGAGGGCGACTGGTCGCTCATTGCCGCAAGGTTGAACGGCGAGTCTCCCGTTTGCTCGGACGGGGCAACCCGAGGGAGCACAACGCGGAAAGTCGTCCCCCCGCCCAGTGTGCTCTGGGCGCCGATCTCTCCGCCGTGGTTCTCGATGATGTTGCGGCTGACGGCGAGGCCGAGGCCGGTTCCCTGGCCTTCGTCCTTGGTGGTAAAGAAGGGGTCGAAGATGCGGTTGATGTCCTCTGGGGAGATGCCGCAGCCCGTGTCGGCGATCTCCACGAAGACGCGGTCGTCGGGGAGCGTGCCGGTTCTGACGGTCAGCTCCCCGCCGTCGGGCATCGCGTGATGCGCGTTGATGATCAGGTTCATGAAGACCTGCTGGAGTTGACCGGCGTTCGCGTCAATCGTGGGCATATTGGGCTCGACCTCTTTCAGTACCTTTACGTTGCCCACGGTAAGTTGATGCTCGCTGAGCATCAGCGTTCGTTCCAGCGCCTCGGCAACATCGACCGACTCAATCTTCTCCTGTCGGCTCTTCCGAGAGAATGTCAGCAGGTTCTGGACAATCCTTGCGATCCGTTCAGTCTCGTGGCGAACTGTCTCCAGGTTCCTCTTCAGCTCCTCGTCGACGCCCTGATCCATCAGTATGAGTTCGGTCCGGCCGAGGATGACCATGAGTGGATTGTTAATCTCGTGGGCGACGCCGCCGGCGAGCACCCCCAGGGAGGCGAGCTTCTCGGAGTGAACGAGTTGGGCCTGAGTGCGCCCGAGCTCATCGAGCACGGAGAGCAGCTTCTCGAGTTGCTTCTGCGAGTCACGATACAGCTGCGCCTTCTCAAGTGCTAGCGCGGCCTGGTCGGCGAAGAGTGTGAGGGCCCGTAGGTCCTCTTGCCGGAACTGATTGGGCCGGGTGGATTCGCTCACGTTCAGCGTCCCGACGATGCGTTCCTCGATTCGAAGCGGGACCGAGATGGCCGAGTTGATCTCCTGGTCCCGGTGGCGCAGCGGTTCGAGCTCGCGATCCTTCTCAGTGCGGCTCAGCAGCAGTGGCTTTCCGGTGAAGGCGACGCGGCCGGCGATTCCCTCCCCGAGCTTCAGACGCGTCTTTCCGACGATGTCCTCATCGATGCCCTTGGCAGCCTTGATCGTGAGGACGTTCTTCTCCGGATCGAGGAGCATGACGGATCCGCGCTCGGCGTCGGTCACCTCCATGGCAGTGGTGACTATCAGGTCGAGCAGCCGCGGCAGATCGAAGTTCGCGATCAGGGCATGGCTCAGTTCGGCCCAGGTCGTGAGCTGCGTGTCCTTCTTCTTGAGGCTGATCTCCTTCTGAGTGAGTTCCTCGATGAGGCGACGGTTCTCCACCCAGTGGGAGTGCAGCCGCTCACGGATGTAGGCCGTGATGAGCAGCACCATCACGAGCAGGAAACACGTGGTGATATCGCTGCCCAACACCAACATCAGTGGGGCCGCTATCTCGGGTACGCTGCTCGTCGTATCGCCGGTGGCGGTGAGCAGGAACAGGCTGACGGCCAACAGGAAGATGATCAGCAGGGCCAGCAGCCAGAGGCGCTCTTCTCTAACCTGGGCCGCCCTGAACGGATCTTCAGCCAGTTCGGCGCGCCGGGCCTGGAATCGGCGGGCGATGCCACCCACTATCGGGAGGTTGGCTAGCAGCTGTCCGGCTCCCCTCGTCTCGGCGCTCATCTCTTCGTGTTGGTCCTCAGAGCTACTGCGCGGGCGGCGCGTGCCTGGGACGGCCGCGCCTGTCGACCACGGCCACGCGTACCGCCTCCTGCGCACTATCCCCTTATTCCACAATCAGGGGTAGGACTGGAGGTGCGCTGCCTCGCCGGAAGCTGCCGGTGCGAGGCCACATCTCGCCCGGGGACGGGCCAGCCCGCGAGCTGAACAGCGCTCGCTCAGTCGGCCAGCGCGATGACGTCTATCTCCACATCAATGCCGAGCGGCAAGTTGGCGGCCTGGATGGTGGTCCGGGCCGGTGGCTCAGAGGGGAAGAACTCCGCATATACCTCGTTCATCGCGGCGAAGTTCTGGATATCGCTGAGGTATACTGCTGTCTTGACGATCTTCGCGGGCGCACTGCCCGCGGCCGCCAGTATGGCGCAGACGTTGTCGAGGACAAGGCGCGTCTGCTCCCGGATGTCGCCGCGCACGACCTCTCCGCTGTTCGGGTCGATCGGCCCTTGGCCGGATACGAACACGAAGCCGTTGGCGCGAATGGCCGGCGAATAGGGTCCCTTTACCGGCGGAAGTTCGCTCGATGTCACGACCTGTTTGCCCTGCAATACTTCTCCTCTCAGCTCACGCGAGTATCCAAGATGTCACCGAGGTCACCGCACCTTCCCTCGCGCCGCGATCTGCCACGTATCGACGGCCTCGCCTCCCTTGACCACGGTCATCTCGTCGAACAAGTTGGCCACCGTACACGCATGGTTGGGGATGACCTCCACCTTATCGCCCACCCGGAGCTTCAACGCCGACTGGGACAGGCCGAGGAAGCCGTGCTCTTCGTTGACCTTCAGAACCACGGCCGCATTGTCTTCCTTCAGCATCCCGTGGCCGGGAGACCGCCGGGCCGCGTCGCTTGTCAGGCATTTGCTCCCAGCGTCCAATACGGCGCGGCCACTCTCGGGCGCGCTGACGACGGTGGCAAGGACCGTGAGCGCGCAGTCCTCCGGCCTGGCGGCCCACATGTCGATTTGGGTCCGGTCATTGAAGACATAGGTTCCCGGGCGCATGTCGGTGAGGCCGCACTCCGGGTGGTAGCTGGAGGCGGTGGGCGTCGAGCCGCCGCTTACGCGGAGCGGGCCCTCCACAACAGGAGCGATCTGGCGGCCAAGCTCGCCCATCACCCGGCACTCGTAGGCCGCGATCCCGGCGAGTTCGTTCTCGTTGCGCGCATCGTACACGTGGCCGGGGTACGTAAAGATGCCCCCGAGGGCGAGGCCGGGCAGCGAGTTTACGGCCCGCGCCAGTTCGGGAACATGCTCCGGGGGCACGCCGCAGCGTCGGAGGCCGGTGTCGACTTCGATCAGGACGCGCAGGCGTCGGCCGTGCTGGGCAAAGCCCATGGAGAGGGCCGCTGCGGCTTCCTGGCTGTCGACTCCCGCGGCCACCTTGGCCCGCTCGGCGAGCTGAGCCAAACGGTTCACCTTATCCGCGCCGACGATGTGATGGGCGATGAAGATGTCATCCATCCCGGCGTCCGCCATCACCTCGGCCTCGCCGATCTTTGCCACGGTGACCCCCGCCGCCCCGTGTTCAAGCTGGAGCTTCGCGATCTCCGGCGTCTTGTGGGTCTTCGTGTGGGGTCGCAGTTCGAGATCCGCATTCCGAGCATGGCCCGCAATGCGCTTGAGATTCGCCGTCAGGCGATCCAGATCGCAGATGAGCGCTGGTGTCTCGACATCGGAAAGTAGCATGCCGCGTCCCTCCGCCCCGTCCCGCCCGGGTTCCAGCGCAGCAGAGGGTTCCATGGGGCGTCGGCCAAACCTGCAGGACAAGTGGTCTGATCGGGAGGGGATATGCTATTCTACCATCGGGTATATTCCGAACAGCGAAGATGGGAGGCGCCCCGGAGCAGTCGCTGCCGCGCTGCGTCGGTCTGCGCTTCTCGATATGACAGCGCCAGGTAGGTGATATGACCCTCAAGCGTCTTCTGACACACTCCACGTCCGGGTTGTTGGCCGCGATCCTCGTCGGGACGACGGCCCAGGCCGATCCGCCACCGGTCCGCAGTCCCGCCCGGCGCGCGCCGGCTTACGTTCACACACGGGTGCGCGACAGGGCAAGCACCGAGGGTCAGGTGCGCGTCATAGTCGTCATGGGCGATCCTGATCTGCCGCGGGCCTGGGCCCACGACTGGCGAGAGCGCGGACCTGCGATCGGCGAGCTTGCGAGGCGCGTCCGCAGAGATGCGCCGCGCTTCCAGGTGCATCAGGAGTACCGTGTATTCCCGTTCCTCGCCGGGATAGCCGACCAGGAGGCGCTGCAGCAGCTGGCGGCATCTCCTTCCGTCGAGGCGGTGCAGCCCGACCGTCGAGTGATGGCGGCTCTCTCCGAAAGCGGCCCGCTCATCGGGCAGCCCTATGCCGAAGGCACGATGGGGTACGACGGCAGCGGCGTGGGCATCGCCATCATCGACACCGGCATCGACAGCACCCATCCGGACCTCGATGAGGGGAAGGTGGTGGCCGGTAGGAACTTCACCGCCTTTGCGGACCCCAACGACTACGATGACGACGAGGGGCACGGTACATACGTGGCGGGGATTGCGGCCGGCACGGGCCCTACCTATCGTGGGATCGCACCCGGCGCGCATCTTCTTTCGCTGAAGGCCTTGGACAGCGAGGGCCTGGGGCTCGCGTCGGACATCATCGAGGCGATCCAGTGGTGCGTGGAATACCAGGCGGACTACAACATCAAGGTCATCAACCTCAGCTTGGGCGACAGTGCAGACTGGCGCGATCCGGCGGAATGCGATGATGATCCCCAGGGCGAGGCCGTATCGGTCGCCGTCGACGCCGGCATCGTGGTCGTCGCCGCGGCCGGCAACCAGGCGCACATGCAGGGAGTTGGGATACCTGCTTGCGCGTCCGATGCCATGGCCATTGGCGCCTCCTGGGATTCAGGACCGAATGTTGACACGCCCGCCTACTTCAGCAACCGGGGGGAGCTTCTCGACGTGTTCGCACCGGGGATAACGATCACGAGTGCGCTCTTGGGGGGCAGCTACGAGCCGGGGATAGGGACATCGGCCGCCGCCCCGCATGTCGCCGGCGCGGCCGCCGTGCTCGTGCAGGCCGGAATCACCGACCCGGGTGCCATCAGATACCAGCTTATGCGGACGGGCGTCCAGATACTCGACCCCGCCAGTGCTGTCGCAACACCGCGCATTGATCTGGAGCGCGCGCTCGACGACGAGCCCTCCTCCGGGCCCGATCTCGTCGTGACAGCTGTCAGCGCCGACGTATCGCAGGGCCTGATGGGTGACGAGCTCGAGCTGAGCATAGCGGTGAAGAACCAGGGCGATGCGGCATCGGCCGCCTGCACGGCGCTCATCGGCCTCTCTGCAAACGAAGTGCCGTCGCCGCAGGATCTGCTTGTGGCAGCAGTCGACGTCCCAGCCCTCTCGGCCGGCGAATCCTGGTCCGATGCCGCCGGCACCGGCCTGGTCCCGGGCGCTCAACCGGGGCAGTACTGGCTTACGGCTTTCGCTGACGGCGATTACGAGGTAGCCGAGAAGGACGAGACCAACAACGGCCTCACGGCCTCCTCGTTCACACTCGAGGCTCTCAGTTCGTATGTGCAGTCGAACAACATCCCGGCCACCATGCTGAAGGGACAGACCTATCGAATCACGGTCCAGATCTCGAACGGTGGCAGCATGCCGTGGACATCGGCGGACGGGTACGCTCTGGCTGCAACCTCGCCGGAGGGCACAGGTCGCTGGGGCGTCACCAGCGTAGCCCTGCCGACGAGCACCGTCCCCGCCGGCGGGACCGCCACCTTCACCTTCGACGTGACCGCGCCAAGCGAGCCAGGCCTCTATCCCTGTCACTGGCAGATGGCGCGAGGAGATCTGCAATTCGGCGAAATAGCCACCGGCGCGACGAAGGTCCGCCTGCTGGATGACCCGGAGTGGGGGCAGAGCGTCCCCTCCCTGGAGGGCGAGTGGGCCGCCTACGAGGACTACAGTGTGGTGCCGGGCTACGCGGCGACCGTCAGAGCACAGAACGTTGGCTCCCCGTGGCCGATCACGCTGCCGGACGATATCCTGTTCGAGCTCACCCATCATCCGTACTGGGGCCCCATGCCCCAGCCGCCTTACGAGTACTTCTACGCCAGCTTGCACTGGTTCCCGGATGTGTCCTACCCATGGGTTGTCTGGATGGTCAGCGACTTCCCGGACGGCGATCCTCTGTCCGACAACACGTTCTGGTACTTCCAGGTGGTCGCCCAGAATATCGCCGACCTCAGCACGCTGCCGTTGCGGCTCACGCATGGAGGCGGGCAGACCCTCCTGGACAGCGATGTCTGGCAGCCTGCCATCGACGGCAACCTGGTGGTCTGGGAGGATTACCGCAACGACCCGGATGGGACATGGGACATCTACGGCAACTTCCTTGCCGACAATCCGGACATCTACATCTCCGATATCTCCGATGTAAGCGGACCGGATGACCACTTCCCACCCGCCTACCCGCTCTGCACGGCTCCCAGGCCGCAGCTCGTGCCCAGGATCTCCTACCCCTATGTCGTCTGGGAGGACTGGCGGGATACCTCCGAGACTCAATCCGACCTGTATCTGTATGACCTGTCACTGGACTCCGACGGCGATGGGACACCCAACTGGAAGGAGGCCGTCAAGCCGTCGCCCGACCCGGCAGAGATTCAGCTCACGGATACGTATTGGTTCGAGGAGTTCCCGGACATAGATGGGACCACCGTCGTCTACTTGGACTTCAGGCGCGATACCGGCGGTGGGACGATGATCGACATCTACGCCAGGGATATCGACTCGCCGACTGCCGTAGCCGTGGCCACCGAGCCCGCGAGCGAGCGCCGGCTGCCACGCGTGTCAGGCACGAAGGTCATGTGGGAGGATTGGGGGCAGGGCCAGCCCGACGTCCACTGGGTCGACCTCGCGAGCGGGGCCGGTGGACCAATCGCTGCCAGCGGCA
>JALGXV010000300.1 GCA_029821885.1 Candidatus Hebobacteria bacterium | reverse complement strand
AGCTACGAGTACAATGACGAGAACCAGCTCGCGTCCGTTCGCTACCCCGATCGGGAAGCCGCCTTTGAGTACGATGCCAATGGCAACCTTGCGCGCCTCGTCGACCGGAGTGGCAGCGTCAGCTACGGCTACGACCCCTTCGGCCGCCTGAGACGAGCGGCGTACAGCTACAGCCCCGGGCGCGGGGTCGCGTACGAGTACGATCCCTGGGGTCGCATTGCCCGGGTAGCGGTCACGTCGGATAAGGGTGCCACGCGAGAGACTCGCTACGACTACGATCTGTTCGGGCGACTGCTCGCCGTGGAGGATGAGGCCGGTCGCAGCGAGTACAGCTACGAGCTCGATTCGGGGAGGATCGTGCGCCGCCTCCCCAACGGCATCACTTCGGTATTCGAGCTCACGGCGGGGCAGCAGCTCAAGGCCCTGCGGCATCGCAGCGCTTCGGGTGCACCCATCGCTGACTATGAGTACGGCTACGACAAGGCCGGGCGTATCATGACTGTGCGTGAGCGCACCCCCGAGCGGGAGCAGACCACCCAGTACACGTGGGACGCCCGCGGCGACCTCGTCTCCGCGGTTGGGCCGGACGGCACGAAGACGGTGCTCGAGTACGACGCCGCTGGCAACCGCGTGACCAAGAGCGAAGGCCCGATCCTCCTCCGGTATGGATACGACCGCTTCGGGCGGCTGACGCAGGCTGGAGACGCGAGCTATGCCCACGACCGGAGTGGAAATGTCACCGCAGTTTCCGCACCAGACCGAAGCGCGGAGTTCCAATGGGATGCGGAGGGCCGGCTGATCAGCGCGAGCCTGCCGGACGGGGAGATCCGCTATGAGTACGATGGCTTCGGCAACCTCGTCTCCCGCATCGAAGACGACGAGGCCGTTCACTACCTCCCCGATCCTCTGGCCCAGACGGGAACGACGCTGGCCGAGTTCGACGATGAAGGTTCTCTGACCGCCTCTTATCTCTACGGCGACGGCCTGCTGGGCCGTCGTGACGACGAGGGGCGCACGTTCTACTTCCTGGAGGATGGCTTCTCTCTGATCCGCCAGGTCGCAGACGAGAAGGGGGAGATAGTGGGCGGCCGGGACTACTCCCCCTTTGCGGAAGTCACGAATGCGTGGGGTGAGGAGACCGGCGACCTCCAGCGCGCGGGACAACGCGAAGACCCCGACACTGGCTATGTATTTGTTGGCGAGGAGGTGTACGACCCCGAGACGGGCCGGCGAGCGTCGCCTGCCGTGCCACCTACGGAGTCCGGTACGCCGGAAGAGTACAACCTCTATCTGCCAATCGGCGGCACTGACGAGAGGCCGCTTGGCCTTCGGATTGGGATAAATGAAGACGCCCTCGCTGAGCGCTCGAAGGACCTCCAATACGCGATCGCCTCTGATATCGTGAGCCAGGCAGCGAAGGAGGTGTGGGGCAAGACGGCCGGTGCGGGCACCTCCGCCGTGCTCGGCTTCGTCGATCCGGTGAGCAACCAGCTGAGCCGGATCGCGTTCGGCGGGCCAGTGCTGGCATGGGAGGACTCAGACAGGTACGGGCGTGCCGGCCTCAGCGCGCTGGGAGGCGCCATCAGCGCGAGCCTGATTGGAACACCGCTCCCGGGAACGATTGCCTCCATGATCGTCGCTGACACGGCAGCGGGCCTCGGCCGCTTCTACGGCACGCGCATGGGCCGTCCGTACTGGTGGTGGTCGTCGATGAAGTGGGTGCCCGAAGACGTCTACCACGCGCGCCGACGCCAGATGGCCGAGGACCAGATCAGGGAAGCGCACGATGCGGCCGTCTGGCGCAGACAATTCGCCAGTGCGAGCAAGGCGGAGAAGGACCGGATGCTGACAGAGCTGGCCCGCAAGGAAATCCGCCGGCGTGCTCCGACCCCGAAGGTGCGAGACCCGGAGGATAGGTTCCCGCCGTGGTTCCCGCCACCACCGCCCGAACTCCTCTTGCCCGCCGCAGTCGCCGACCACACGCCGATCCCCCCGCACCGATGGGATGACTACGGTCCCACTACTTGGGCCGTAGATCCCGGGAAGCGAGGCCCGCTCGCCTCCCCCTTCGAGAGCCCCACGCCGGGCGGGATTGATCTCAACGTCACGGCCCGACTCCTGGGCGATCTATCCGGGATCAGCGGCGCAGTCTACGATGAGGAGACCGACCGGCTCGTGCTGGTCGGACAGGAGGACGTGTTCCTACCGTCGATCCGGCTGGACGACCTCGCGGTAGCACTGAAGTGCCTGAGCTCCGGGCAGCACCCCTTCTTCTCGCTCGACCCGGCCGATCCGAAGCGCCCTGACGGTCCCTGGCTCACGTGCGTCTACCACGGTGATATCGAGGGGACGGCCTTCGGCGCGGCCATGTTCGAAGCTGACTGGTGGCTGAAGGCGTACAGCTTCGGCAGAGACCAAGATGGCTTCAAGTTGCTCTCCCGCGTGCCTGACTACAAGAGCATGTTCGACCTGTCCTTCGAGCATCCGGACGCGAAGGAGGGCTCCCAGTGGATCCGCTACTGGATCACGTGTGACTCCGCCGTGCTTCGGAAGCATGGAAACGCGTTGCGCTTCGACGACGTTCGCATGAAGGTCAACACGGAGAACATGTGGCGGGCGCGCAGCGGTCTGCAGGCGGCCACGGGTCAGCGCGACCCACTCGCGGAGCGATTCGCACAGCACTTCACGGAACACTATGAAGAGTTCGCTCAGGAGACGCCCGCCCTCTCTCGTGTCAAGCAGCTTGCGTGCGCGGTCGCCCTGGCCGATTGGATGCTCACCTCGGATATTCCGATCGACCCCGCGCTGGTGGAGAGATGGGCCGCCCCCACCGTCCCGACGCCGACCCGAGTGAGTGCGCTCTCAGCCTCGGAGAGCCGGGAGACCCGGACTCCGATCCCTGGCGGGATGCGGATTGAAACGTTCGTCGTCTACCTCTCCGGGGGCGTGGACCTCAGTGTGGCCGAGCCGCAGCTGAGGCATGTGCCGAATGCCCCCGAGGCCGCTGAGGTCGAGGCCGCCGTGAAGCAGGCCATGGCGGGGCCCGAAACGCCGACGATGGCGGTCCCCCTCGGGGAGAGAGAGCTGACCGGCGTAGTTCTGCCCCTGACGCGAGGCGGCCGAGGAGCGTGGGAGTCTGGCGAAGTCGTGGACGCGGACGGCAGCATCTACACCCTCGATTCCGAAATGCGTGTGAGCAAGGTGCGCCGACCGGATGGTATCACGGCTGACGTCGGCTATGCCTCAGACGGCTCTGTGGCCGATGTGAGGTACTCGTCTCCTTCCGGATGGCGAGCGGCCGCCTCCTCCTCCGCCGAAGGCGCTCGCATGAGAGTGTCCAGCCCGGCGCAAGATGCCTTCGACTACGAGTGGGACGCCTCCGGCGAGTTCGAACGCCTCACGGTAAACGGGCAGACCCTCGTCACACGCGAGGTCTCTCCTGACGGCCGTTCCGAGACCTTCACCTATCCTGCTTATCTGGAGAAGCTAGGCCGCGACCCGGCGGGGAGACTCACCTCCCGAACCGTTGTCCCGGCCGAGGGATCTGCAGGGACGCGAGGCAGCGTCTCGTTCCAGTACGACGAGTCGGGGCGCATGACCCGCGTGGTGTCGGAGAGAGGTGAGTCGATCGCGTTCAGCTACCAGGGAGGCGCGCTCACCCGGATCTCATCCGGCGGGAAGGAGGCGACCTGTGGGTATGACGCGAACGGTAGGCTCGTCGAGATCACGTCGGGCGAGGCCGCGGTCCGCTACCAGCGCTCCGGAGAGCAGACGAGCGAGGT
>JALGXV010000299.1 GCA_029821885.1 Candidatus Hebobacteria bacterium | reverse complement strand
TGCGTCCCTTGCCGTTGTACCCAGTACGCGGCTTGCCGTCCGGGCGAATGATCGCGCCGGTCTCGTAGGCCTCGAGACTGAACTGGGCCGTTTCCCAACTGTCCACTTGGCCGGGGTGGTGGATGCTGTGGTAGGAGTCATAGGTCCCAATCAGGTAGCCGAGCTCCTTCGCCCTCCTGACGGCCTGCGGACGCCGCAGTGCCCCTTGCCAGGAAGCCATCCCCAGCCACAGTCTGTCGAAGCCGGCCTCGGCGAACCTCTCCATCATCTTCAGGGAGATGCCATTCCCCCACCGACTGCTCGGGGCGAAGGCACCCGGGAAGGCTGCTTCGAGCAGCAAGCTGTTCAGCCGTAGCACCTGCGGCTCGTTCAGATTCGGTAGGCCCCGGTTCAGGAGTTGCTGGGCTTCAGCCGGCAGTTGTACGCCTCGCCAGGCGGCCGCCGTGTAGAAGTCGCGACGAGCGAGAACACCGGATAGCGCGCGCGTCACTTGATCTTGGAGGTAACGGTACGGCCGCTTCAGCGAAGCGGCCTCGGCAAGCTCCTTGTGAGTCTCGGACCCCATGAGATCCCAGATCCGCTTCCCAGGCGACGGCCGAGACGACTTCCCCTGATCGACAAGCGTCTTCGGGAAGCGCTGCCAATCCAGCACATCGTAGCGGCTGATGAGGTCGTCACCCCAGAGATAGATGTGTGCCGCGCCGAGGAGCCTCTCGGCGCCAGGAGTCTGCTCGATCTTGTCCGCCATACTCACGAACTGCCCCTGTTCCATCAACCACTCTCGGTACTGCCTGGCTGGCTCGATCGGGGAGGCTTCGCCCAAGCGAATGGCCACCCCGTACTCCTTCCTCTCCCAGCTCGGCATGAACTCGTGGGTCAATCGTATGCCAAGTTTGCCCCCGTGATCCTCGAACACGAGCTCGTTGTTGAACTGGTTCGTCAGGATGTAGGCGACGGTATAGTCTGTGCAATCCAGACCCCAGAATGGCATCGATAGAGTCTCGGTGGTATTGCCCGGACTTTGCCACCGAAGGAACTCCACCCACTCGGCGTCATCGGCCGGGACATAGCTGCCCTCGAACAGGGGCAGTGTGTATGCCTTCACGGGAGGGTCACCGACAACGATGGGCCAGGTGAACGTGCCGGGTTGAGTGGTCACAAGGTCAGCACTTAGGCAGTTCCCGTCGAGCCGGAACGACACTCGCATCTTGTGATGCTCGAACTCCCAACTGACTTCCTTGTTGCTCTGCTTCAGGCCCGTTATCGGGCCGAGCCCCTCCTGCGGCACAGAGATCGAGACTCTGGCTCTGCCTGCCGGCTGAGCTGCCACTTCGAGCGACTCAGGGTCAATCTGGATCGTCCAGCTCTCATTTGTGAGTGCGATTGCTCGCTCACTTCCCCCGATCACTCGCTCACTTCCCCCAGAGGCAGAGCATCCAGAGAGCATCGCAATAAGGACAGCACTCAGAGAAAGGGCAAGCAGAGGGCAAGAGGGGATCACCCGCGCTCGGGGGCGGGGACTGCGAAGCCGGTCGGGGGCATTGATGGGCGAGTCGGGACGCTGGACGGATGGGTGGAACATGAGGCTCATAGACTCCTTTCAGGGGACTACTATAGATGCCACGTCTGCAATCATCCCTGCCGCACCGCGTAATCTGTCGGGGCCCGACGCTCGGGCGAGACCACACTGTGAACGGCCGCTGAGCGCTGTCCTCAGCGCCGAACGTCTCAAGGGACATGGAGGCTGCCTCCATGTCGCGCCCAACAGCGGCGCGCTACTCCCCCGAGAGAACGCGCAGCCCCAGAAGCAGCGCGACATCAGACGTCAGTCACACGGCGGAGCAGGCGTGTACACTCGAGTATCCCCGGTCTCCAACCATCGAGCCGCGATGCTCCGCCCGGGGATGACGGCCCCCGCGTGCTCGAAGTCATCCACGCCGAAGTTGGCCACCATCGCCACCGCGCCGCCGAACACCGTTCGCTGCACCATTCGGTCATCTGTCAGCCAAGCGAAACCTGTCAAGGGCAACAGCCCCAGCTCGCGGTGCAGTGGGGCGAAGAACTCGTTGTGCGCTGCCATACGATCCTTGTGTCTCTCGAACTCCTCGAGGTTCATGTGGTAGAGGGGCGGCACGTTGTACAACAGCTCTAGCAGCTCGACGGTGTCAACCTGATCCGTGAACTTCAGACTGGAGTGGTGCCAGTGATGGGTGGCCACCACAGAGTCGTGGAACACCGTCTGGTAGAGCGGCAGTCGGAAGCGAGGATCGTAGTAGAAGGTGCGGTAACTGGGCTTTAGAGGCACCCGTCTGAGCAGGATGCTCGGACCGCCCCGCGGAGACCAATTGCCGAGATAGTACTGCGAGCTCTCGTCCTTCTGAAGATCCGGATCATCCCAGCCGAAGACCGGTGTCATCATCCCGTGGGCGAAGTGGATCACGGGCGCAGAGTAGGCGGCGCCCCCCTCTGACCCGATGACCAGCCCGTAGGTATCTCGAATCCATGCCATTCGATGGAGTCTCGCCTGCACGTCGTCTTGTTGGGTAGCCGGGTGAAGCTCGGAGTAGTCGTCGAACACTTCGCCGTAGGCGTCGCAGTCGATGAACCAGGAGTTGAACGGCTCAGGGAGGTCGGCCATGAGACGTGTGACTCGCCTCTTGACGTAGGGCCAGGCTGCGATCGGACTGAGCTGGTAGCCTCTGCCAAGGTAGCCTGGTATCTTCGAGCCGTCGGCCGTGAGTATCGGGCCTGTCTCGTACAGGTGCCGGTCGAAGCGCACCGTATTCGAGGCGTCCTGCGAGTCAGGATCATGGATACCGTGATAGGAGTCGTACGCGCCGATGAGGTAGCCCACATCCTTCGCCGACCTAATCGCATCTGGGTGCTGGAATCCGCCTTGCCAAGAGGCCAGCCCCAGCCACAGCCGCTCGCAGCCAAGTGCCGCGAGCTTCTCAATCATGTCAACGGACACGCCGTCTCCCCAGAGGTAGATATGGGCGGCGCCGAGGAGCTTCTCAGCCTGCGGAACCTGTTGGATCTTGTCCGGAAGGCTGACGAACTGCCCTTCTTCTGTCAGCCACCTCCGATATTGCCTGGCAGGCTCCAGCGGAGAGGGGGGTCCGACACGGATGATGAATCCGTATTCCTTGCGCTCCCAGTTCCGGGTGAACTCGTGCGTGAACCGCATCGCGGTCCGCCCTCCGCAGCCCTCAAAGGCGAGCGCGTTGTTGAACTGGTTGGTCAGCATGTAGGTCAATGTGCAGTCCGGAAAGGCCAGCCCCCAGAATGGCATGGAGAGGGCCTCGGTCGCACTCATGGGACTGAGCCCTACGAGGTGGGCCAACCAGCGACTGTCATCTGACGGGACGTAGCTGCCCTCCGCCAGAGGCAGTATGTAGGCCTGCACTCCCGGGTCTTCGCCAACCATGGGCCACGTGAACTCACCCGGTTCGCGTGAGAGGAAGCTCACGAGCAGAGCATCACCATCTGTTCGGAACGATACACGCACCTTCTTCGCACTGAGTTCCCAGCTAACTTCACTATTAGTGCGCTCTACCGCCTCCACCGGCCCGAGGCCCTCCTGCGGCGCGGACACCTGGACTGGCGACTCTCCGTCCGGCCGAAGCGTGACCTCGAGAGTTCCAGGATGAACAGCCACAGTCCATGCCTTGCCCCTCAACCCGACGGTGGGATCCTTCGCTGCTGAATCGAATGGCAGTTCTATGCTCGGTCTCCTTACCCTATTGATACTCGCGCCAGGCCGCGACCAGCTTCTCGACGCTCGGCCAAGGGGTG
>JALGXV010000298.1 GCA_029821885.1 Candidatus Hebobacteria bacterium | reverse complement strand
ATGTGATTGTCCCCGTCGACGTGGCCTCTCAGAAGGAGGAGTACGCCGCGAGAACCATCCGGCCGAAGCTCATTGCCATCAGGGACCAGTTCCTTCGGCGGTTCAGGAGGACGCCTCTGCGTCGCGACTCGCTGTCCATCGACCTGGGCGGAATGGACCTGACCGACGTGGATGCGGCGCTCGGACAACTGCAGATCAACAGGACAGCAGAGAGGGTGCCGCATTTCGTTGGCGGCACCGGGCAGGCGAAGAGGCTGCTGAGAAGTTTCATCGCCCACAAGCTGGAGCACTACGCCGAGCTGCACAACGACCCGACACAGGACCATGTGTCCGATATGAGCCCCTATCTTCACTTCGGTCAAATCTCGCCCCTGTATGTCGCCTTGCAGGTTCAGAGAGCAGGCGGGCCAGGCGCAGAAGCCTATCTCGAACAGTTGCTTGTTCGCAGGGAGCTGAGCATCAACTTCGTACACTACAATCCTGAATACGATTCCTACGGGTGCCTACCGGCGTGGGCGCGAGCGACTCTGGAGGCACACCGTGCGGACAAGCGCCCGGAACTCTACTCAGAAGCGCAACTGGAGCGAGCACAGACATCTGACCCCTACTGGAACGCCGCACAACTGGAGATGGTCGCCATTGGGAAGATGCGTGGGTACATGCGCATGTACTGGGGAAAGCGGCTTTTGGAGTGGACCGGGAGCCCTGAGGAGGCGTTTCGGATGGCGCTGCGCCTCAATAACCGATATGAGCTAGACGGACGTGACCCGAACGGATTCGCCGGCGTTGCCTGGTGCTTCGGGAAGCACGATCGCCCATGGAAGGAGCGGTCCATCTTTGGCACCGTCAGGTACATGAATGCGGCTGGTCTGGAACGCAAGTTCGACATGTCGGCCTACCTTCGAAAGGTCGAAGCGCTTTCGGCGCCAAAGACGAAGGATCCCTCGACGCGCAATGTCCCTGGGCCGCGCGCGGTCTGAACGCCAGCCGCACAGAGATCTGTCTGCGAGGGTCAACCGAAGCTCAAGTAGATACCGTTGTTCTTCTCGGACCGCTGGTGCTGGGTGATACGGCGGGCCAGATGCTAGCTGGAGGGACGCTCGCGAGAGCGTTCGACTGCGGGCAGGACGGCGTCGAGACAAGGCTACTACGGCCACTGGGGAAGGCGAGCGCTCCGCTCAGTGCGCCAGTCTCTGACACTGAAGACGGGCGCTCTGTCAGAGGTCCAGCAGGCCCGGCTGTAATCGCGCGAGCCCGTCGCCGCCCTCAAGCGTTGGGCTGTTCCAGCGCGTTCTCCCGGGCCTTGTGGGAGCTTCATGGCAGGCGACGTACCGCCTCCCGTGCAAGACTGCCGGGCATCACGTGAGTACTGTCCGGAGGGAGATGATGGACAGCCAGTATACATATGTGATAGTCGGAGCAGGCCTCGCAGGAGTGTCGGCGATCGCCTGACGGTGGACGGGTGTACCTGGGAATCGTGACAATCGATAGAAGAGGAGCGGTTGGGCGTGATGATGAAGCGTAGGGCTTTCCATGACCGCCGAACGTGCTCATTCGCCTATCTGCTCTCGACGGAATCTAGGCGCCTCCTTCTGATGCAAAGCGGCCTGGGAGGGCATTATTGGCCGACATGACGCGTAGATGTGGGCTGGCACCGACGTCACAGGCAGGTGGTCAGCTGACGGCAGAGGGGATTCCCCCGTCACGTGTCCTGTCCTCATTCGCCGCCTTCCCCGTGGTGTTGACGTTTGGTTCTGCCACAGGGAGCGGATCCCGGTGCGACGAACGGCTTTCCATACCCAGGTGCTTGGGACTGGGCGAAGGCATGGTCCAACCATGGAGACTGAAGCTACTGCCCAGGACGTGGCGGCGTCCCGTGCTCAACTTGGGGCGACAGTCG
This sequence comes from Candidatus Hebobacteria bacterium, assembly GCA_029821885.1. GTDB lineage: Bacteria > Armatimonadota > Hebobacteria > Hebobacterales > Hebobacteraceae > Hebobacterum. The sequence continues at coordinate 2,599 of JALGXV010000298.1, read as the reverse complement.
TGTTGTCTCGTGCCCGCCAACGGCTGGCCACAGAGTCCGTGAGCTCTGTCGCCAAATGGGGTGCATGATGCCGAAGACCACGGTGCTCATCCGAATCGCTGCCGTCGCGATCTGCAGCGTCACTGCTCATCCGGCGCCGGCTTCAGCAACCTCCCAGCCGGGCCAGGTCGCCGACCTGCAGCGGAAGATGCTGAGCTTCGCCGGCGGCCCGGGTGCCCTGGAGAAGATGGAGACACTTGCGTTCGACTTCCGGATACGGAGCGGGGAAGGCGACGGACTGTTGTTCCACCACACCTACGACCGGCAGCGTGGGATCTACCGGTATGAATCCAGCTGCGCCGACTTCGCGAAGGTGCCCGTGTGGGACGAAACCGCGGGTGATCGGTGGCAACCGGCGCCCGACCCGCCGCAAGGTGACAGGCTGGTCGCCGTCTACCGGTTCCCCGAGCTGGATGGGACAGTCTACATAGATGGCAAGTCCCTCCCGGAGCCGGAGAACACCCGGATCCTGCGCCGGGTCCACAGCCGCGTCATGAACGAGCGCGCGTGGATGTTCCTGCCCTTCTTCCTGAGCTCGCCGCGCTTGAGGGCAGTTCCTGTAGATCCTATCACAGATGCTGAGCGGGGTGTGCTCCCTGGGTTCGAGGGGTTCTGGGGGGAGAAGCTTGGCGACAGCGACGTCTGGACCGTCTATCTGGGGCCAGAAGGAGAAGTGGTTCGGAGCGACTTCCGGCTGAAGCGCAGTCTGGAGAGGTCAACCACTGTCCTCTGGAGTGACTGGCGGTGGTATGGACCGGTGCGCATCGCGGGCGAACGCTTCATGCCGGGAAGCGGCCGTCGGCTCCTCTTCGAGCGCATCAAGGTGAATGAGGAAGTGAGCCTGCCCGAGCCCCTGACTCAACCACGAACGACAGCTTCACCTGGAGTGATCGACATGGGTACCAGTGCTGCAAGCAAGATAGTGTTCGACTTCGACGATCCGAAGAAGGCGAGCGAATGGCGGACCGTCAACGACACTGTGATGGGCGGCGTGTCGCAGAGCCAGTTCTCCATTTCCGAGGCTGGAACGGCGCTGTTCGTGGGGACCGTGTCTCTCGAGCGTTCAGGTGGCTTCGCATCTGTACGTTCCCCTGCGGGCACGCACGACCTATCGGCGTATGAAGGGGTCGAGCTCCGAATCAAGGGGGACGGAAAGAGGTACAAGGCTTCCCTGGCAACAGATGGTCGTCTTGACACGGTCATGTACCAAGCCGACTTTGAAACCGAGGAAGACGCCTGGCGTGTAGTCCGGCTGCCGTTCTCGGGCTTCGTTCCCACCTACCACGGCCGCACCCTGACAGACGCGCCTCCTGTCGACAGAAGCCGAATCCTGTCTTTCGGGTTCCTCATTGCCGATCGCCAAGCGGGCAAGTTCCGCCTCGAGGTGGGCTGGGTCAAGGCGTACCGGGACTAGCGGCCGGCGCTGGGATTGCAGTTCTCCTACCTGGCTTCTGGCGGTGAGCCCAGCGGTCGTTGTCGGGCGTGGCTAAGACCACTGTCTACGGGTCACAGGCAGCACCAGTTTGAGTGTCACACAGTTGCTTGTCGCGTCGAAAACACCCGTTATGGGCCCAGGGCGTCGATCTCGCGTCATCCCGCCTGGGCGACCCGAGGACGGAACCGGGACGCGGTTCGCCCCAGGAGGCGCTACGTTGACAGCCCAAACGCCCTCGCCACATATACGGCCATTTGGTCCCGCGTCACGACACCGTACTCGACACAGTACTCCACGTGCTTGTAGGACCAGAAGCCGGATGGCACGTCGGGGAAGTTGCGTGGGTCGGCCGGCGTGTAGTCGGCGAGGCCGTCTTCGCCGGTCGGGTCGCAGATGGAGCGGGCCACATAGACGGCCATCTGGTCACGAGTGACCTGGTATCCCGGATGGCAAAAGCCGTCGGGGTACCCGGCGACGACGCTACAAGAGACCGCATACTCCACGTACTTCAGCGCCCAGAATCCCTCCGGCACGTCGGGGAACGTGGGAGTGCCGGTGAAGGCCGGCACGTTCTCATCCCCATCGGCCAAGGCACGGGAGATGTAGACCGCCATCTGGTCTCTGGTTACTGCCAGCTCGGGATGGTAGAGGCCGTCACCATAGCCGCCCACAACGCCAGCGTCCGCACACGCTTCAACCTCATCGAAGGCCCAGAAGTACCAGGGGACATCGTAGAAGACGGAGGGCTGCCAGCCGGGGATGGCGAGGTGGACTATCTCGCCGGGAATGTGGTTGGCCACCCAGCACGAGCCGTCGGTCGGGTTCACGGAGACAGAGGAGGGATACTCGAATCCCCCGCCCCGCCAGAGCTCAGCGCCGTCCTCGGCCAGGTGGACGACCCAACCGGGGTCGTTAACTCCTCCCTGTGCCACCCAGCAGGAGCCGTCGGCGGAGTTGACTGCCACCTCAACTGGGCTACCCAAGGTCTCTCCCCGCCACAGCTCTGTGCCATCGCTGGCGACATGTACCACCTGCCGGGCAGTCCAGTCGGTCACCCAGCAGGAGCCGTCTGTTGGGTTGACAGAGGCAGAGGTGGGGTACTGGAAGTCGCCTCGCCACAGCTCG
>JALGXV010000056.1 GCA_029821885.1 Candidatus Hebobacteria bacterium | reverse complement strand
AGGCCGGCCACTCGCCCGGCGTCCTCCCCCACCCTGGCCTTGTCCACCGCGCCCACGAGCCTCATGTCATCCGCCTGCGCGATGGCGCGCACGACTTCTCTTCCCATTCGGCCGCAGGCGCCAACGACGAGCACCGCGATGTCAGCCATGTCCGCCTCCCTCGCTATCGAACGGCCCAATTGCAGCCAGGGCCCGCCGGCCATCGCCGAGCATAGCCCGAGCGAGCAGGTGCACGTCTTCGGCGGTGACACCGTCCACCCCTGCGACGATCTCCTGGAGAGACAGCACGCGCTGCCAGTAGATCTCCGAGAGAGCGATATGCTGCATTCGGTACCCGGTGCTCTCGGCCGCCAACGCGATGCCCACCTTGAGCTGAATCTTCGCCCGCGCGATCTCCTCCTCCGTGGGGCCATCTGCTCGCAGTCGCGCCAGCTCCTGCTCGACGAGGTCCAACACCGCCTGGAATCTCTCGGGCGATGTGCCAGCCGCGATCAGAAACAGCCCGGCCGTCTCGTAGAATTGCAGGTAGGAGCCAATGCTGTAGGCCAGGCCGCGCTTCTCGCGGATCTCCTGGAAGAGGCGGGAGCTATTCCCTCCCCCCAGCAGCGTGTCGAGAACGGCGAATGTGTGCCGTGCCTCGTGCGTCCTCGCTATCCCCGGGTAGATCAGGCAGAAGTGCACTTGCTCACCCGGTCTCGTCACCATGGCCTGCTGCGGATGAAAGACCGGGGCCTCTCTGCTCGGACTCGCCGCACTCTCACTGAGCTGGCCGGTATGCCTCTCGGTGAGCGCCACGATACGCTCGTGGTCGACGCGGCCAACACCGGTCACGACCAGTCGACTGGCGACCTGAACAAGCTCGGCTAGATGCTTCTTAAGCAACTGGTGATTGATGCTGCGGACGCTGTCTTCCGTCCCCATGAGCGATCGGCCCAATACATGGTCAGGCCAGGCCGTTCCCGGCACGATTTCGTGCAGCCAGTCCTCCGGTGAGTCGCGAACGTGAGCGATCTCCTGGAGCACCACTCCTCGCTCTCGGGCGACCTCCTCGGCCGCACACTGGGAGTGAAGCAACAGGTCGAAGAGGAGAGCCAGCGCCCTTTCCGCGTGCTCTCCCCTCGTGCGCGCGAAGAGATGCATATGCTCGGGGTCCGTCAGGCCGTTGACATAGCCGCCGATGTCGTCAATCGCTTCGCCGATCTCGAGGGCCGACCGGGTGGCAGTTCCCTTGAACAGCATATGCTCCAGGAAGTGGGTAGTGCCCTCGCGGCCCGGTGGATCGAGTCGTGATCCGGATACGCTCCAGAGGCCGAGCGAGGCGGAGTCTACATGCTCCAGCCGTTCCGTCAGCACCCTCACGCCGTTCGCGAGAACGGTCTTTCGAGCATGCGGCCCCGAGGCTTCCGGCCGGGGATTCATCCAGGTGATCTGCCTCCGCCAGCGCTCACATCCATCACGGCCGTGTCTGCCTGCCGACGACGAGTGCGGGAAGCGACACGCCCGGTCAGCGGCGGGGCCGGCGGCTGCGGGAACGACCGCCGTCGCGGCGTTCGCCCCGCCCCCGGTCGGAACCGCCCTCCTCGCCGCCGGGAAGGAGGTCCTTGCGGCTCAGCCGCACCTTGCCCTGGGGGTCGATCTCGATAACACGGACCGGCACTTCGTCCCCCATGTTGAGCACGTCCTCCACCCGGTCGATGCGCTCCCGCGCGACCTGCGATATGTGCAACAGCCCGTCGCGGCCGGGAAGAAGCTCGAGGAAGGCTCCGAAGGGGGTGATCCGGACGACCTTCCCGACGTACGTCTCGCCGACCTTCAAGTCCTTGGTCAGGTCTTCGATGGCTTTCACCGCCTGCTGGCCCGACGCCTGATCCGGCGCGGCAACGAAGACGCGCCCTTCCTGCTCGATGTCGATCTTGCAGTTGAAGTCGCCTTCCAGTTTGCGGATCATCTTTCCCCCGGGGCCGATGACGTCGCCGATCTTCTCCGGGTCTATCTCTATCGTGAAGACGCGCGGCGCATGTGGGGCAAGATCCGGCCGGGGCTGGGCAATCGTCTCGGCCATCGCGTCCAGCAGAACGTCCCGCGCGCGCCGCGACTGCGCGAGAGCATCGCGGATCGTCTCAATGGAGAGCCCCTCCAGCTTCACGTCCATCTGCAAGGCCGTCACTCCATCGCGCGTTCCCGCGACCTTGAAGTCCATCTCGCCGCTGAAGTCCTCCAGTCCCTGAATGTCCGTGAGCAGCTTACGCCTATCGCCGTCGCTTATCATGCCGATGGAGATCCCGGCGACGGCCGTGCTTATGGGGACGCCGGCGTCCATCAGGGCCAGGCTGCTCCCGCAGACGCTGGCCATCGAACTGGAGCCATTGCTTTCGAGGATCTCTGAGACCACTCTGACGGTGTAGGGGAAATCCTCCTCGTCCGGCAGCACGGGAAGCACGCCACGTTCGACCAGGGACCCGTGACCGAGATCGCGGCGGCTGGGTCCACGGATCGGCCTAACCTCGCCCACGCTGTAGGGCGGGAAGTTGTAGTGATGCATGAAGCGCTTCGACTCGACGACACCGAGGTCATCGATGAGCTGCTCGTCGCCCACGCCGCCGAGCGTGACGACGGACAGCGCCTGGGTCTGGCCGCGAGTGAAGAGGGCCGAGCCGTGTGCACGCGGCAGCAGTCCCACTTCGCACGACAAGAGCCTGATCTCCTCCATGGTCCTGCCGTCGGGCCGTCGGTCTTCGTCCAGGATGAGGTCCCGAAGCTCCGCCTCCGTCTGCTCTTCGAGGCCCCCCTTGATCTCGGTCATCCGCTCCGGGAAGCGCTCCGCGAGATCCGTCTCCAACTGCTCGACGATCGCGGCGGTGGCCTGCTCCCGAGCCTTCTTGTCCGGATCCTGGATCGCCGCTCTGATGGCCGAGGAGAAGCCGGATATGGCCGAGCGGATGTCGTCGCCGACCTGCAGCGACGCGAACTCGACCTTCTCCTTTCCGGCCGTGGAGGCCAGGGCCCGTTGCATGTCGAGCACCTGCTCTGCATAGGGAATGGCAAACGCGATCGCATCGGCTACCGTCGCCTCCGGCAGCTGATCGGCCATCCCCTCCAGCATGATGACGCCATCTGGCGAAACTGCGACCACCAGGTCGAGGTCGCTCTCATCGCGCTCTGCATAGGTCGGGTTCACCAGGAAGCGGCCGTCGGTCCGGCCGACGCGTATGGCGCCGATAGGTCCCAGAAACGGTACCGAGGAGACAGACAGCGCGGCCGAAGCCCCCACCATGGCCAGGATGTCGGCCGCGTTCTCCATGTCCGCCGAGAGCACCGTCGCGACCACCTGAATGTCGTTCCGGAATCCCTTGGGGAAGAGGGGCCGAATGGCGCGGTCGATGCGCCGAGCCGATAGGATGGCGCCTTCGCTGGGACGCCCCTCTCGCCGGATGTAGCGAACGCCGGGGATCTTGCCCGCGGCGTACATCTTCTCTTCGAAGTCGACGAGCAGGGGGAAGAAGTCGATGCCCTCTCGGGGCGGGGCCATTCCCACCGTTACGAGAGTGATCGTGTCGCCCAGGCGGACGCACACTGCCCCATCCGCCTGCTTGGCCAGAGTACCCGTTTCGACGGAAATGGGTCGGCCGTCGAGGTCACGCTTTTCGATTGCCACTATTGCTCCTGTCTGGGTGCGCCGGCTCGCAGAAACAGCGTCGAACGGTCGGTCCCCGAACAGGAACAACTCCTGTACCTATGTCTGCCGACACCCGCCAGTGGGTGTAGTAGACAAACCGGCCCATAGGCCGACCTTCGGCACACATCGGTTCAGGACAGTTCCCGGAGAAGACACCCGTCTTCGCCGTCGTGCTTCCCGCGGCGCTTGACCATCTAGTTGTGAATGAACGTCTCGGCTGCTGGAGAGTGTGCCTCCGTCACAGCCGTCGAGCCCTTGTCTTGTCGCGAAGTCCTAACTTGGCGACGAGCGCCCGGTAGCGGTCGATATCCGCCTTGCTCAGGTAGTCCAGCAACCGCTGCCGTCGCCCAATCATCACCAGCATCCCGCGCCGGGAGTGGTGATCTCTCTTGTGCTGGCCGAGGTGCTCCTGGAGCTGGCTGATCCGCGCGGTAAGGAGCGCGACTTGCACCTCCGGCGATCCAGTATCGCTGGGATGAAGACGATTCTCCTCAACGATCCCATCCTTCTGTTCCTTTACGAGCGGCACGGACAGCTCCTTTCGCTTTCCCGTTGCCAATCGCCAAGCCGCCCAGGCACTCCCGGGCGATCACAGGCAAGCATACCACATCCCGCTATCCCTGTAAACAGGTTAGCAGCGCGCGTGCGCGCACACTGTCGCGTTTCATCTGCGCCACGAGGGCGTCGGAGGACCCGAACCTCCGGTCGCCACGCAACCTCGCCACGAGGTCGACCCGAAGCAGGCGACCACGGAGCTCGCGGGAGGCCACCGGCTCCAGAAGATGGATCTCAACGCGCCGTTCAGTCCTCTCCCCGAATGTTGGCCGAGCCCCGATATAGGCCATTCCGGGCCGCCTCTTCGCGACCCCGGCAAGGCATGCATATACCCCATCGGCCGGGATGAGCTTCTCCGCGGGGAGTGCTAGGTTCGCCGTCGGGAAGCCGAGCGTGCGGCCGCGGCCCTCCCCCGCCACTACACGCCCTGTCAGAGCGTACGGCCGGCCGAGCAGCTCATTCGCAGCGTTCACCTGGCCGCGAAGCAGCAGCTCCCGGATGCGCGTGCTGCTGATCTTCGCCCTCTTCACCGACACGGGCGGCACAACGGAGACTCTAAACCCGAGGCCGGCTCCCAGTGCGCGCAGCAGCTTTGGGGTCCCGGCGCCGTCCCTGCCGAAGCGCCAGCCCTTCCCAACAACGACGCATCGCGCCCGGAGATTGCCAGACAGGACTTCCTCCACAAACCTCTCGGCCCGCATATTGGCAAGCTGCCGACTGAATCTCGCGACGACTGCGACTTCGATTCCCAGCTCCCGCAACACCGCCAGTTTCTCTTCTGTTGTCGTGAGAACTCGCGGCGCACCGGCCGGCGCCAAGATGGCGTCGGGGTGAGGGTCAAAAGTGAGGACAGCTGAGGCAAGAGGCCTACCCTTCGCCTGGCGGACGGCCGCCTCAATCACTCTGCGGTGCCCTACGTGGACACCATCGAATACGCCGAGCGCCAGGCACAGGGTCCGCCGCCGCCGTTTGTCCACACCACGGATGATTCTCATTGTGTGCCCACCGACTCCTCACTCAGGACCACTCTGGGCTGCAACTTCCCCTTTTCGACGACCTCTCCCAGACCGAGGAAGAGCCGCTCTGGGCCGTACACCCGTATGGGCCAGGCCGGCCCTGTTCCGGCGAGAACGCGGCTCCCTCTGACGAAGGCGCGAGCCGCGGGGGGCTCGAGGGACAACTCCGGCAGGTCCGTGAGAGGCCAGTCCGACGGGAGGACGCGGGCAGGCAGTTCGTGGTTGCTCGCGGCTTCGGCGACCTCCTCAAGCGTGAGCGCATCGCTTAGCTCGAAGCGACCCACACGCGTCCGGACGAGAAACGACAGATAGGCTCCGCAGCCTGCGGCTCGACCGGCGTCGTCGGCCAATACCCGCACATACGTGCCGGGACTGCAGACTACGTCCACCAGCGCGTGCGCGCTGGGGCCGGGCACGAACTCCACCAGCGTCACCGACGACACCATCACCCGCTTCGGGCGGCCTTTCACGATGACGCCGGCGCGCGCGTGCTCGTGGAGTCGGCGGCCTCCCACCTTGGCGGCGGAGAAGGCCGGAGGGGCTTGCTCGGACTCGCCCACGAGGCCCTCCAGTATGCTGCGCAGACGCTCCTCCGTGAGGCCACTGCTGTCGGCCCGAGCCACGACCCGGCCCTCTGCGTCCATAGTGTCGGTGCGAGTGCCGAACTCGATCTCGGCGCGATAGGCCTTGTCGATTCCGCCCGCGAATCGGAAGAGGCGAGTGGCGCGGCCGAGGCATATCGGTAGCACGCCGGAGGCGGCCGGGTCGAGGGTGCCCAGATGACCTGCTCGTGCGGCGCCAGAGGAGTGCCGGATCTGTGCCACGACGTCATGGGATGTCATCCCCGGAGCCTTCAGGACGTTGAGGAAGCCGTCAACCTGCATCGCGTTCACTCGGCCGACCGAGCGCAAGTCGGACCGCGTCGAGGACGCTCTGCTCCACAACCTCCACACTGCCCGTCACAGTACAGCCGGCGGCCATCGCGTGTCCGCCGCCGCCGAACCCGAGCGCGACCTCACCGACGTCGACGCTGCCGTCGGACCTCAGGCTCACGCGAACTGCATCGTGGTCCGGCTCGACGAAGAGTATCGCCACTCGCGTGCCGCCAATCGCTCGCAGATGGCCGATGATCCCCTCGGTCTCGCTCGGCGCGGCCCCCGTGCATTCGAAGTCCTCCGGCCGGAGCACAGAGCTCACGATTTGGCCATCCTCGGCTGCGGACAGGCGCGACAGGTTTCGCGCGATGTAGTGCGGGTCGGCCCCGCTTGCCACCAGCTCTGCCGCGATGCGAAGCGATCTGGCAGTCGTGTTCCCATAGCAGAAGCGGCCGGTGTCCGTGAGTATCGCCGCGTAAAGGCATGTGCTGATCTCCGCGTCCAGAGGCGTCCCCATGTCTCGGATGAGCTCGTGTACTATTTCGGCGGCCGCGCCGGCCGTCGCATCGACCAGTCGCTCTTGGCCGAAGGTGCGGTCTGTGTCGTGGTGGTCGAGGTCGATGAGAGCCGGAAGACTCGCCAGCGCCGGCTCCAGAGCTCCGGTGCGACCCAGCCCGTCGCAGTCGACGACAATGCCCAGACCCGCCTTCCAGTCAGGTGGCAACGAGAGAATACGATCCGCGGCGGGGAGGAACGCGTAGTTGGCCGGCACTGGGTCCGTGCAGAGCGCGGCCACGCGGGCCCCGGTCTTCTCCAGTGCCAACAAAAGGCCGAGCAGAGATCCCAGCGCGTCGCCGTCCGGGCGAATGTGGGTGGCGACGAAGATGTCGTTACTGTTCTCTATCAGACGGATCGCCCGCTTCCGCGCGCGGGCCGCCATGCTCTCGCTCATCCTTGATCTGATCCAGCAGGTCCAGTGTATGCGCGCCGCGGGCAAGCGACCTATCCACCTCGAATTCGAGCACCGGCATTGGCCGCAGGTGCAGGGTCCTCATGAGCTGGGAGCGGATGAAGCTGGCTGCGCTCTTCAGCCCGGCCAGGGCCTCCGACACCGACTCGTCGTTCTTGACGAGACTCACGAAGACTCGCGCGTGGCGCAGATCGGGGCTCGCGTCCACCTCCGTGATCGTCACCATGCCGACCCTCGGATCTTTCAGCTTCGTCAAGAGAACCGTGCTGATCTCCGAGCGCAGCAGTTTCTGCACACGCTCGATGCGCCGTGATGGCATGGGACCGCCTTGCCTCAGTCGAACTCGAGATCCTGCTCCAGTAGCACGACCCGCGGCTCGCCCTCGATGAGGTCGAGCACCTTGGCCATCATCCGGTCGAGGAATGGTCGATCGTTGGCGACCGCCACTGCGGCAAGCTCCGCGTGGCGCACCGAGTCGTTCGCCCCCACCTCGGCAGCGCTCACGTTGAAGCGATTCCTGATACGGTCCAGCAGACTGCGAACGACCCGGCGCTTGTCCTTCAGGGTGATGCCGTCAGTGACTTCGAGCACAACTCGGAGAGAAGCGATGTGCATCTCTTGGCCAACCTAGAGAACGGCGCGGCGAAGCTCCCGTTCTTCCACGCACTCGATGACATCCCCCACCGCCACGTCGTTGAAGTCCTCCAGGACGATCCCACATTCAAAGCCCTGGGCCATCTCGCTCACGTCGTCCTGCAGATGGCGCATCGAACTGATGCGACCTTCGTAGACCACCTCGCCGGCCCGCTTGACCCGGGCAACCGCGCCCCGGGCAATCCTGCCCTCAAGCACGTAGCATCCTGCGATTGTGCCCAGACGGGACGATTGGAAGAGAGCACGCACCTCCGCCTGCCCGACGACGATCTCCTCGACCTTCACCTCCAGCATGCCGGAGAGTGTGTTACGGACATCGTCGAGCAGATCGTATATCACCTCGTACCGGCGGATCTCCACACCCTCATCCGCGGCCAGCCGCCGCGCCTGCGCATCTGCTCCCACCTGGAACCCGATTATGATCGTCGGCTTCGTGGCCGCAGCCAAACCGACATCTGATTCGCTTACATCGCCCACACCCGAGTGCAGTATGTTGGAGGCGACCTCTTCATTGCCGATCTGTGACAGCGCGGCGGAGATGGCCTCGGCCGTTCCCTGTGTGTCGGCCTTCAGCACCAGGTTGAGGACCTTGGCCCCCCCCTCCGCGAAGAGCTGCGACAACTCCATCATTGATGTCGGGGCGGTGGCCCTCAGTTCCACCTCCCGTTGGGTTTCTTTCTCCGCCGTCGCCAGCGCTCTCGCGGTTCTGTCGCTCTCGACGACGCGGAACAGCTCGCTCGCCTCGGGGGCTTCAGACAGACCCAGCACCTGGACCGCGGCAGAGGGACTCGCCTCCTTCAGCGGCTTGCCCCGGTCGTCCATCATTGCCCGCACTTTCCCGGCGACGGGCCCAGCCACGAGGCTGTCTCCTCTGCGCAGGATGCCCTCCTGCACCAGCAGGGTCGCCACGCTGCCGCGGCGCCTGTCGAGCTGCGCCTCGAGCACCACTCCCTCGGCAGGCTTGTCTCTCTCCGCGCGCAGCTCCCTCATCTCGGACACCAGCACGATCATGTCCAGCAAGTCGCTTATGCCGGTGTTCTCGAGGGCAGAGACCTGCACGTAGATCGTATCGCCTCCCCATTCTTCCGGAACCAGCCCCACCTCGGTAAGGCGCTGCCTGATCGCGTCCGGGTTCGCCGTCGGTCGATCCATCTTGTTTATCGCTACGATGATCGCTACGCCAGCCGCCTGCGCGTGATCGACCGCCTCCAGCGTCTGCGGCATCACGCCGTCGTCCGCGGCGACCACCAACACCGCGATGTCCGTGACCTGCGCGCCGCGCGCTCGCATCGCAGTGAAAGCCTCATGACCCGGAGTGTCGATGAAGGTCACCGGCTTGCCGTTTACCTCTATCTGGTAGGCGCCGATGTGCTGCGTGATGGCACCGGGCTCTTGTGCGGCGACGTTGCTCTCGCGGATCGCGTCGAGCAGTGTGGTCTTGCCATGGTCTACATGTCCAAGCACCGTCACTACAGGCGGCCGCGGCGGCGCATCGGGCGGGGCGGTCCGCCGCGGAACGACCTTCATGGGTGCCGCCGGGGGCTCCGCCTCCTTCACCGGCTCGGCAGGGGGCTCTTCAGTCGGCGCCACCTCGGCCGGCAATTCCTCTTCGGCAGGCGCGGATGGGGCCGGCTCCTCCACCACCTCCGGCTCTTCGATCTCGATCTCATAGCCCCACTGCTCGCCAATCAGCATGGCGAGTTCCGTGGGAACGACCGCGTCCTCCCCGATGGACTCTCCCAGCTCGCCCGCCGCCTTCACGATGTTCTCTGCGTCAGTGTCGAGGGCAGTGGCGAAGTCGGCTGCCGTAAAGGGAGCCTTGAGCCTGATCCTGTCATCCCCGCCCTCGACGGCCGCCTCTTGCGCCGGTACGCCCGGAGCCTGCGGTTGCGCGGCGGCTTCGGGGGCCGCTTCCTCGGGCTTCTCTTCGGCGACAGGAGGCGCCTCGGCCTCGGCGGCCTCTCCCTCCTCGCCGAACCGAGCTCTGATCTGGCCGAGGTAGACAGGGGGGACGGTCGAGCTGGCCGTCTTGCCGCCGATCCCGAGCTCTTCCAAGAGCAGCAGAATGTCTTTGCTCTTGACCCCTAGCTGGTTTGCGAGCTCATAGACCCTCATTCGGTGCTACGCCTCTCCTCCAGACACCTCTATCTGCGCGAGGACCCGCGCAGGCTGCGGATGCAGGTCCACTTCTCCCAACAAGGGAGAGCAGCATCAGTCATGTCAAACCACAGCGCGCATCACTTCGATTGGCGACTTACTCGAGCAAGCCGACGACGCACTCGAGCACGTCTGATCCGACCACCACACCGAGTGCCCGCGCCAGCTTCTTCTGTCCCACAGCTCGCTGAGCGCACTCGCGACTGCGGCACACATAGGCCCCGCGGCCGGAGGACTTCCCGGTCTCATCGACCAGCACTTCGCCCGCCGGAGTCCGAACCACGCGCAGCAGCTCTGCCTTCGGCCGCACTTGGCGGCAGGCCACGCAGGTGCGCTGTGGCGCGCGTGCCGGTCGCCTCATTCACCTGCAGCCGCAGGCCCGAGCTCTCGGTCGGCGACGGCCGCTTCAGCCTTCAGGCTAGCTTCCTTCTCCCCGCCCAGCTCCCCCTCGGAACCCGCCTCGGGCTCGGCCGGAGGCGACTCCTCCGTACCCACCTCGGCGCCCTCCTGCTTCTCCGCTACCCCGGCCTCTGCAGCAGCAGGCTCCGTTCCTTCGGCCATCACAGACTCAGCCTCCCCAGCCACTGCAGGCTCCGCGTTCTCAGCCACTGCAGGCTCCGCGCCCTCAGCCACTCCAGGCTCCGCCTCCTCAACTACTGCACCACTGCAGGCTCCGCATCCTCCACCACTGCAGGCTCCGCATCCTCCACCACTGCAGGCTCCGCATCCTCCACCACTGCAGGCTCCGCATCCTCCACCACTGCAGGCTCCGCGTCCCCAGCCACTGCAGGCTCCGCATCCTCAGCCACTGCAGGCTCCGCATCCTCAGCCGCGGCAGCCACTTCGGCCGCCGCCCGCTCAGCCATTTGCGCTTCGCTTCGTATGTCGATGCGCCAGCCCGTCAGCCGGGCTGCCAGCCTGACGTTTTGACCCTCCCGGCCGATCGCCAGGGACAGCTGGTTGTCGGGCGCGACCACAGTTGCAGAGCGAGCCTCCTCATCGATGATGACGCGGCTCACCCTGGCCGGGCTCAGGGCGCTCGCGACATACTTGGCGGCCTCGTCGCCCCAGCGGACGATGTCGACCTTCTCACCGCGCAGCTCGTCCACGACGGCCTGAACACGGCTGCCGCGGTGTCCGACGCACGCCCCAACGGGATCGACGCTCTCCTGCTTTGACGAAACAGCTACCTTGGAGCGATGTCCTGCCTCTCGCGCCTGTGCCTTGATCTCGACGATCCCCTCGTGGACCTCGGGGACCTCTAGTTCAAACAGCTTACGGAGCAGCCCGGGGTGGCTCCGCGAGATGAGCACCCTCGGTATCTTCGTGGTACGCTTGACCTCCAGAATGTATACCTTCAATCGCTCGCCAGGCCGGTAACTGTCAATCGAGCTCTGCTCGGAGGCCGGAAGAACGGCCTCGACCTTGCCCATGTCGATGAAGACGGTTCTGCCGTCGCGGCGCTGGACCACACCGGTCACGACGTCGCCGTCTCGGTTGCTGAACTCCTCGTATATAATGTCGCGCTCGGCCTCGCGAATCCGTTGGGCGACCACCTGCTTCGCGGTCTGCGCCGCGATGCGCCCGAACTCCTGAGGCGAGACCTCAATGTCGAGGTACTCGTGCTCCGACACTGTCGGGTCGAGTCGACGCGCATCGGCCAGCGCCATCTCCGTATGCGGGTTCTCGACATGCTCCACGATCTGCTTCCGGCAGAAGACGGCGGACGTACCGTTGTCCCAGTCGATGTCCACATGGATCTCGCAGCTTGCGCCGTAGTGCTTCTTGTAGGCTGAGACAAGCGCGGCTTCGATGATCTCGCTCAGCGTCTCGAGCGGGATGTCCTTCTCTCGACCTATATCACGCAGCGCCTGAACGAAATCAACCTGCATCTCAGCACGCTTCCTAACGCTGAAGAGTGGGACAACTCCCACTCTTCGCCAACGAGAGAACCACCTTCCGCCATCCGAGTATAGCACAGCGCAGGCCCATTGACAAGGCAGACGGGATCCTCCGTGCTCCGTGGAGCGACTGCGATTCCCGCGCCGTGCCATCGACCACAGGGCGTCGGAGAGCATCCTTATCGACACCGCCGGCGCCGCCTCTCGCGGAGGGGGCCTCCCGGCCGGCTAGCTGCCGGTGGAGGTGTAATGCCGCACGCCGAGCTTCCATACCTGAAGCGCGACCAGCAGGAACGCGACTCCGGCCAGCGGCGCGCCCCACTGCAGGGCCGGCGGCACCCCGGAGCCCGCGCCTCGCCCAAGGATCGCCAGCGCCGGGAAGTAGCTGACCGTCGCGAGCGGGATCACCCCGGTGAAGAACCGGCGAAGCCACGGCCGGTAGATCGACAGCGGGAACTGCGCCGTCTCCACACCGCCGTAGGTCACGGTGTTGACGATCTCCAGCGTCTCGACGGTCCAGAACGCAAGGGTCGCCTGGAGAACGAAGAGGCCGCAGAACAGACAAGCCCCTCCAAGCGCCGCCGCGCCGGTGAGCGCAATCGTCGCGGGAGACCACGCAACGTCGAGCGCGTGCGCGCTCCACAGAAGCACGATCAACGCCTGCGCGAACCGGCCGATCCGCCGCATGGTCAGCTCCTGGCCGGCCACCTGCAGGGCGGTGCTTCGGGGTCGCAGGAGGAGGCGATCGAAGTCCCCACTCTTTACCATCAGGCCGAACATGTCGAAGCCGCGGGTCGTTGCATCCGAGATGGAGAAGGCAATGTTGACGATTCCGTAGCAGAGCGCGACCTCGGCCAGCGACCATCCTCTGATGTTTCCAAAGCGCTGGAAGAGAATCCAGATGCCGACGAACTCGATGCCGGTGATGAGGAAGTGTCCAATACTCATCATGAGGAAGGACCCGCGGTACTGGATCTGGGAGCGAACGGATATGCCGATGTATCGGAAGTAGAGGCGGATCTCGTCGAGCATCATCAGCCTCCCTGCACCACCAGGCGGCGAGTGCCGCGACGCAGCACATGCCGGCTGGCGGCCACGAGCGCGAGCGTCCAGGCGAGCTGATGGGCGAACAGGCCCAAGATGTCACCAGGCGGGAGGTGGCCCATATAGAGCCGGAATGGGACGTCGACGAGTCCGCGGAATGGAAGGAAGTTGAGGATGGACTGGGCCCAGTCCGGGAAGAACGGCAGCGGGACGACCATGCCGGACAGTATGACGACCAGTGTCGAAACCAGTGATGCCATCCCATCGCCCGCGATCGTCCACATGAGCGAGATATTGATGAGAGTCGTGATGGCGGCGGACAACAGGAGCGCGCCGAGGAGCGAGATGATCCAGGCTCCCAAGGATGCCCATGAGTCCGGCGGCTGCAGGCCCAGGAACAAACCGGCGACGATGAACATGGGAAGCGCGCGGAGCACGGCCGGAGCCACCCGCCAGGCCATGGCTCGAGCATACCAGTGCCAGTAGAGGTCGAGTGGCCGCAGCAGCTCATAGGCGACGTTGCCCGACCGAACCAGGGCATGGACGTCCCGGTCGTAGTTCCACGGCAGCATGGCGAGGAGGGCCTGGCCGAGCCAGATGTAGGTGACAACTTCCTGGTAGCTCATCGGCTGCGCGCTGGTGGTGGAGCGATAGAAGGCCTCGAATATCATGACGCGGATGAGGCCCCAGAAGAGTTGAGTCCCGAAGCCGGCGGCGGCCGCCGCGCGGTACTGAAGGAGCGTCCGAAAGCGCGCGCTGAGGATGGCCCAGTATGGTGTCATCGCCGCTGCTCCCCGTAGAGCCGCGCGATTATCTCCTCGACGGGGGGATTCTCCACGAACAGATCGCGGATGGCGTGGGCAGCGGTGATCCGACCGATCAACTCGGCCGCGCTGACCTCCTCCGGATCGAAGCGCAGACGGACGCGATGGCCTTCCCGGCTGATGACGGTGGCCTGGGGATCGGTTACGTCTCCGTCTTCCTCGGCCAGGTCGACGATGAGCCATCGCTCGGTGGTGACGTGACGGCGTAGATCATCGAGCGTTCCATCGGATAGGATCTGTCCCTCGTCGATGACGATGACGCGACTGCAGAGGGCCTCGATGTCGTCCATGTCGTGAGTCGTCAGGATGATCGTGACCCCGCGTTCCCGATTGAGCTGGCGCACGAAGTCGCGAACTGCAAGCTTGGAGACCGCATCCAGACCGATCGTCGGCTCGTCCAGATAGAGGATGGCCGGCGAATGCAGCAGGGCCGCCGTCAGGTCGCACCGCATACGCTGGCCCAGGCTCAGCTGTCGAACGGGCACGTCGAGAAGGGGCTCCATGTCGAGCATCGCGATCAACTCGTCGCGGACCTGCTGATATGAGCTGGAAGGCACGCGGTAGATGTCGCGGAGCAGTTCGAATGACTCGACCACCGGCAGGTCCCACCAGAGCTGCGTCCGCTGGCCGAAGACGACCCCTATCTCGCGCGCGTTGGCAACCCGTTCCCGCCACGGCACGCGGCCCAGCACTTCGCATCGTCCGGAGTCCGGCACGAGGATGCCGGACAGCACCTTCACGGTGGTGGACTTCCCGGCGCCGTTCGGTCCGATGTAGCCGACCAACTCGCCGGGCTGCAGGGAGAACGAGATGCCGTCCAATGCTCGCACACTGCGGTGACGCCGGTGGAGCAATCCTCGCGCCGCGCCCCAGAGACCGGGCTGGCGCTCGGCCACACGGAAGGTCTTCACCAGATTCCCGACCACTATTTGCGCCATGTCTGCCCCCGTTGAAGCAATCTCGAGACGCGCGCGAGGCCACAGGAAACGCCGACGCGCCCGCGCTCGCGGACACGTCGGAGTGGTAGGAGGAAGAGAGATGTCAAGGCCGCACCGGTATGCGCGATCAGCGAGGACGCGCCCCCTGCCGGCGCGGAGTTGAGAGCCTAACCGAGGCGCCTAGTATAGGCGAGGCCCGACCGCGGTGTCAACACCCGCGACCGGCCCAGCGGCGGCCTTAGGCCCTCATGCCACCGCCGCGCTCGACCGTTCCAGACCACCTAGCCGTCCTTCTCCCCGGTCAGCTTCGCGGTCACATCGGGCTCCCGTCTCATCAGCGCGTTCTCCGACAGGTGCAGTGAAGCCAGGTAGAGCACGGCGCAGTAGGCGCCGCCCAGCGGCACAGTGAGGGCGAGCCAGACGCTGCCGAACCATATGGCGGGAACCACGATGGCGGCGATCGCGGGCAGCGCCAGGGCGCCGATCACTATCATGGCCAGCAGGTACAAGAACATGTAGGCAATGCTCTCGCTCGACGACTGCCGCCGTATCCCCCACCGGTCGAGTTTCATCTTGACCGGCAGGAGCACAGAGGTCACGTTCCCGCAGGCGACGAGCACCGCGCTGCCGAGGACCATGAGGGCGACGAGTTGCGGCACGAGATGCCCCGCGCCCGCCGCCGCCGCCAGGAGAACCAGCATGAAGGCATTGACTGCGCACATTCCGAGGAAGTGCACGAGGTTCTTGCCGATGAGGATGTCCCGCCGTCGGCTCGGAAAAAGAAACAGCGTGGCCGAGGCCGCCCCTTCGAAGCCGAAGATGTTCAGTGCAAGTTGAGATTCGCCCATCAGCAGGAAGCCGACGAGACCCCACAGGATCGGCTCGGATACGGTCTGTCCAGTCGCGGTCAGCCGCCCATGGAGGAACATCACAAGGAAGACGATCAGCATGTAGATAGTCCAGGCGAAGAGCGACTTCGCGGCCGGATCGCGCAGCAGGTACTTGACCTCCTTCTCCGCCACCGCGGCCACCACCGGGGGCACTCTCAGGCCGAAGAGGGTATCCGCGCCAGTGGCTTCCGCTGCAGACCGGGTTGGGACCTCTTGTTGCGGTCTGACCGGAACCCTCCGCCTGACCGGCGCATGCGCGGCCTCTGCCCGGTACAGGGAGTCGACCAGCCATCCCGCCGTGTATAGGGTGCCGGCCGTGATCGCCCCCAATAGGGCGCAGTAGGCCAGCGGCAGGCCCAGCGCCCCTCGGGAAGCGCCCCCGATGGCCTGTGCCGCGAGCCCGGGTGGCAGGTAACTGACAACCTGCCAGGTCCGGCCGTTCAGGAACCGCTGCCAATCGATGTCGAGAGCTGCACGTGGGAGCAGTTGGGTCACTGCATAGACCGCGGCCAGGCCCAGTGGCACCAGCACGATCGTGACATCGCGGGCGCGGCGGCTCCGCATAATGCGGGCAGAGGCGAGGCGGATAATCTGACTCAGGCCCACCACGTGAGCGAGAAGGAGTACCTCGGCGATGACGATCACAGGCACCGCCACCGGGTCGGTCGAGAACGACACCAACACAGCCACGAGCGTCGGGATCAGCAGAATCACCCCAAGGTCCAAGAGCGATCCGAGAAGCGCCCCAGCGAATGCTGTCCGAGGCGTGATGGGATAGACCAGGAGCTTAGAGAGGTCGTAGTCCTCGGTCAGGGCAAGGCCGAACAGCGGCGATAGGATCCACACCAGGTAAGCACCGAGGAGTACCGCGCGCAGCAGATGCTCTGCGTAGAACGGCTCGAGCGCTTGGAATCCGATACCGCACGCGAACGCGACGCCGATCGCGCTTGGCACAAGGAACAGCAGGGCCAGCACGGCTCCCACCGCGGCCGCCTTGTTGCGTGCCAGATTGCGCCATACGAGCTTCGCCTTGAGCCACACCAGGAGGCGAAGCTGCACGCTCGTCCCACCCGACATCACAGCCAGCTCAGCAGTTCTTCGTCGCCCCGGGCGTCCACGAGCTTCATGAAGATGTCTTCCAGTGTCGAGTCACTACCGGCTTGCGCCTTCGCGCGAAGCTCCGCCAGGGCCCCATCGCCGACGATCCGGCCCTCGTGGATGATCGCCACACGGGTGCACAGCCGCTCAACCACCTCCATAACGTGGCTGGTGAAGAAGATCGTCGTGCCTCGCCCGGCCAGATGCTGCAGCACATTCCGGATGGCGCGAACGGAGATCGGATCGATGCCGCCGAACGGTTCGTCGAGGAACATCACCTTCGGTTGATGGATCAAGGCCGCAGCGAAGGCCGTCTTCTTCTTCATCCCCATCGAATAGTCGACGATCAGCCGGTCCTTGGCCTCGGTCAGCTCCAGCAGCTCCAGCAGGTCCGTCGCCCGGCTCCTGGCTTCGTCGAGTTGCAGCCCGTGCATCCGCGCCGAGAAGACAATGAACTCCTCCCCGCTGAGCCGCTCGTAGAGGCTGATCTCCTCCGGCAGCACGCCGATCCGGCGTTTGACTTCCAGTGGCTCTCGGTCGAGGTCGTGCCCGGCGACACGAATCGTGCCCTCGGTCGGCCGCAGCAGCCCACAGAGCATCCGTATGGTCGTGGTCTTGCCGGCGCCGTTTGGCCCGAGGAAACCGAAGAACTCCCCCTCGCCCACGCGGAGATCGATCCGATCCACCGCCACCACTTCTCCAAACCGCTTTGTCAACCCGGTGGCGAGGATGCTGTACGCCCCGGTCTCAGCTCGCGCCTCGGCCTCGCTCACAGCACGCCCCTCCAGCAGTGGCTCCTGCCTCATTCACAGCGGACGGAGACAAAGCCCTCCAAACCGGCCAGCTCCGAACCGAGATCGGTCACGTCACAGTTCCGGGGAAGCAACACCCGCAGCTGGAGTTCCTGAACGCCGTCCCGGCCCACCTCCGACATCTCGATCGACTCCAGTTCGGCGCCCTTCTCACCAAGGGTATGTCTCACAGCTTCCACGCGACCGGGGCCGGCTGCCATACGCACCCGGAGATGCGCGATGTGCGTGCCTGGGAGAAGGGCCGTCTCCACCCGTCGCAGCACCGTGAGGGTCAGCAGCACTATCAGGGTGGCAATGCCAGCCACCCACATGGCATCTCCGCCGATGCCCACGCACAGGCCGATGGCGGCAACTGCCCACAGGCTGGCGGCCGTGGTGAGCCCCCTGACGACATTGCCATGGCGGATGATCGTCCCCGCGCCCAGGAACCCCATCCCCGTGGCCACTTGCGCGGCGACCCGGCCCGGATCGGCCTGAGGACCGCTGAAGCTCAGCGAAGCCAGCGTGTAGACCGCCGATCCGAGGCAGACCAGCACATGGGTCCGCAGGCCGGCCGGCCGATCCCGCGTCTCCCTCTGCCAGCCGACGATCCCACCGCACACCACTGAGACGACCAGTTTTGCCAGCACGGAGAGGGGGTCCATTGCGCCTCTCTTCAGGCCGGCAGATTCGTGGAAAGGATCTCTCGCAGGGCGGTGCCAGCATCGCCGACCTGCACGGTGCGGCTCTCGCCTCCCCGGCGGCGCACCTCGACCTTGCCTTCGGCCGCGAGCCGCCCGACCACGACCTGCCCTGGGATACCCATCAAATCCGCGTCCTTGAACTTGACGCCAGCGCGCTCGAAGCGATCCTCCAGCAACACCTCGAATCCCTCCTGCGGCAGCTCTTCGTACAGCTTCTCCGCCACCGCGCGGTGCTCTTCGTCGTCGTGGTTCAGAAGGATGATGACCACCTCGTAGGGCGCCACCGACATGGGCCAGACGATCCCGGCGTCGTCGTGGGAGTGCTCGACGATAGCCGCCATCATGCGCGTTGTCCCCAGCCCATAGCAGCCCATGACCATAGGCTTCCGCTCACCGTCCTCGTCCAGGAAGTGAGCGGCAAGCGGCTCACTGTAGATCGTCCCCAGCTTGAAGACGTGCGCCAGCTCGATGCCGCGGTAGGCCGTCAAAGGGCCGCCGCACCCCGGGCAGAGATCGCCCGCCTCCCCGTTCCTCAGGTCCGCCCACTGATTCACCTCGAAGTCACGCCCCCAGTTCACGTTTCGCAGATGGAGATCATCTTCGTTGCCGCCGGTGACGAAGTTGCGTTCGCCGCGGAGCTCCTCGTCGGCCAGTATCTCCACTTCTTTGATGCCGACCGGGCCCGCGAAGCCGACCGGCGCGCCGCTCACCCGTTCGATGGTCGCTGCCGCCGCCATCTCCAGCTTCTTCGCCTCGACGGCGACCTGCAGCTTGTCCTCGCTCAGGTCCCGGTCGCCCCGCACCAAGGCCGCCACCACGCGCTCGTCGGCTTGGTAGATGAGCGTCTTCACGAGCTTCTCCGGCGGCACGCCCAGGAACTCCGTCACCTGATCGATGGTGCGCTGGCCGGGCGTCTCGACGCGCTCCAGGGGCAGCTCATCCTCGCCCGCCGTCTGGACTTCTCTCTTGTACTGCGCCACCTCCGGCGTCGCGGCATATCCACAGGAGTCGCACCGGAGGTAGTGGCTCTCCCCCGACTCCGTTGGCAACTCGAATTCCTTGGTGTCCCACCCCCCGATGCCTCCGCCGGAGGCATCCACGACATGATAAGGCAGCGCGACTCGCTCCATGATCCTGTGGTATGCCGCCACCATCTTATCGTACGAGCAGTCGAGCCCTGCGACGTCGCGATCGAAGCTGTAGGCATCCTTCATCGTGAACTCGCGGACGCGGACTAGCCCGCCTCGCGGACGTGGGTCATCGCGGAACTTAGTCTGGATCTGGTAGAGCGTGAACGGCAGTTCCCGATAGGACTTCACCTCAGACGCAAGCTGGGTGACGACCTCCTCGTGCGTCCCCCCCAGACAGAACGGCCGCCCGGTCCGGTCTTTGAGTTTCATGAGCTCGTCGCCCCAGTACTGGGCGCGGCCCGTCTTCTCCCAGAGTTCGAGCGGATGGAGCGCCGGGAGGAACAACTCCTGCGCGCCGGCCGCGTCCATCTCCTGGCGTACGATGTTCTCTACCTTCCGCACCACTCGCAGGCCCAAGGGCAGTAGCGAGTACATGCCGGCCGCGAGCTGGCGGACGAAACCGGCGCGCAGCAGCAGCCGATGGCTCGCCAGCTCGACCTCCCCCGAGATTTGCCGCAGAGTAGGAGCAAAGAGTTCGCGGGTCCGCACCATCCTCTCCTATCGGGACTTCTCACCTGCCACTTCGGCTCGGCCGACCTCCTTGCCCCGCAAGTAGGCGAGGCCGATGTCGGCGCGGGTGATCTCGTGATGGTACATCTCAGCGGCGCGAAACAGCTTCACAGCGGTCTCATCGCCGAGCTCCTTGAGACGCTGGAGGAGCAAGAAGCCGGGCGTCTTGTCCGTGTCGCCCAGCAGTGACTTCGCCTCTGCGCCGCTGACGAAGCGCTCGTGCGTGTCGCGATCCGCCTTCGCCAACCTCGGCTCGAGGTCATCCCACTCTTCTTTCGTCAAACGACCCACGTCAGACATCAACACCTCCTGAGAACGGCTGCGGATTCGCTGCCGGAGTTCACATCCCGCGTCGCGCCGTCGCGGCCAGGATCGGCTCGTCTTGTCCCACTCCCGCCAACTCGGCCTCGGCGAGCGAAAGCACCTGCGCTTCATTCACCAACCCGGAGAGGTTGACGATTCGGCCGCGCACCCCAAGAAACAACTGAGGCAACTCGGCACCCGCGTCACCGTACCGGGTCTCCTCCTCGAGCAGCTGCGAGAGCCCTTCTCGCAGTTCGCCCGCCGCCAGACTGGCCACCGAGCCCCTTGGCAACACGAGCCGCACCACGCCCTGCACGTCCACCAGCGCGACGCCCTGTCCGCGCTCTCTCAGCAAACCGAACAGACGGCTGCGCTCCCAACCGGCGCGATAGGCGCGGAGCAGTCCGGTGTCGGCGGCCAATGTGACTTCGTCCTGCTCCGCCGCTAAAGCCTTCGCCGCCGCGCTCCGTCGCTCCTCGTCGCTCGCCTCTCCCGCCTCCAGGTCTCGCTCCCGGAGTTCAGTCTGCCCGCTTGCGAAGGCGCGGAGAACCGCGGTCCGAGAGTCATACTCGATGTCGACGGAAACGCTGGCGGGGTCCGCCCCCTGTTGCACCACCGCTTCCACAGCATCTCGCCTTATTCGAAGCAGATCCGCTTCGGAGGCATCCGGGACCGTGCGCTCCACGACTTCCCGCACCAACGCAAGCGCGGTGCCGATGGCGGAGATGACGGGGGCGTTTGGCGCCAGTCGAACGGAAAGGCCAAGCTTCTGACCGACGGCCGGGACCAGGGCACTGGCACCGCCTCCGCCCGCGATAAGCTCCGTCCCGCTGCGAGTCATGCCGCGCTGTTCGATGAGCTCATCCACTATCCTGGCCGGCACCCCCGCGGCAACTTCGACCATCGTTCGAGCCGCCTGCTCGGCCGACGTGTGGAGCCTCCCGCCCAGCGCCGCGAGGGCCGCCCGCGCGGCGCCGTCATCGCCCCGCGCGAAATCGCCTTCGGGCACGAGGCCGGCGGCATTGGCGGCACACGTCGCAGTCAGCGCGATCCGCCGGCCTGCAGCGGTCACCAGGACCGCGTAATCGCCAGGATCGCCGCTGAGGGGGGAGATCAGCTCGACGCGTGGAGTTGGCTCCTCCCCGCTCAGCGTCGCATGGTCGGTGAAGCAAGCGTACGGCAACCCAGCCAGGTGCGCGCTTCGCGGGCCCACCGCGTCGACCTCGTCTCCCCTGATGCGCGGCATCGAGCCGCCCGCCACGCCGATCGTTCTGACGTCCACCGTCCGCATGAACAGCCTGTGCCCCCCAACTTCGGCCGTCCGAAGCAGCGCGCGGCCGTGCCGGATGGCCGTGATGTCCGTGCTGGTCCCGCCGACCTCCAGGAAGATGCCCTCGCTGACGCGCGCATACATCAGGGCGCCCGCCACTCCCGCCGCCGGCCCCGACAGCAGAGTCAGCAGCGGCCGCCGCCGCATGTCGTCTGCGCTCATGACCCCGCCGTCGCTGCGCACGACCATCAGCGGAGCCCTGATCCCGATCTCACGGGCGGCCTCTTCTGTCAGGTCGGCGGTGGCTATCGCCTTTGGCAAGAGGCTCGCATTGATGACTGCGGTGCGCGTGCGGATGCGGAGCCCGTATCTGCCGGTTACCTCGTGAGTCCCCGTTGCCGGGATACTGGCCGCCTCTGCGCGCGCCATGACGGCCAGCTCTGCCCTTGGATCGTCCACGGAGAAGGCCTGCGCGGCCACCACCGCCGTCGCTCCAGACTCCTTGAGCTCGGCCAAGGCTCGGTCTGCTCGGCCGGCGTCGAAGCTTTCCAAGTCAAGGTAGGTGTGTACCGTCCGAAGCTCCCTCTCCGGCGCGAGCCGGATGCCGCCGATTCGCGTTTGCTGAGCGGCGCGCCTTCCCTCCAGGCCAGAGCCCAAAGCGATAATCCCGACCGCGGCAACGTCGCCCTCCAGGAGAGCATTGGTCACCTGTGTCGTGCTGTAGGCGAGGAAGCTGATGTCGTCTGGGCTGATGCCCGCGCTCTCCAGAAGAGACCGGAGGGCATCAATGACGCCCTCGGCGACTCCACGCGCGGCACGATGAGTGGTAGGGACCTTGGCTTGTGCGGTCAGGCCGAGTCCCCTCGCCTCCAGCGCGACCGCGTGAGTGAATGTCCCCCCAACGTCTATGCCGATTCGGTAATGCGCCATGCCAGTGAAGCGCCTGTGCTCAAATCGGCCTCTCCTCGACAATCAGGCCGCTCAGATACACCCGCACCGTCACCCCGGGCCCCTCGCCCTCCACCGTCTCGCGCACTCTCTCCCCGGGCCGGTGCATCTGGCGGTACACTGTCCTGTCCCCGTTGCGGTCTGCCACGACTATCCGCACCTCCTGCAGACTCGCTCCGGGAGGGACGACGTAGTCTATCTCCGTCCGCCTGAGACCCGGGCCGCCTACGCCCCCGGGCAGCTCAACATGTGGAGCCGCCCCCTTGCTGATAAGCAGGTCCACCGGTGTCCCCCGTGGCACTCTCTGATCCGGCTCGGGCGCGTGCCCCAGCACATAGCCAACCGGGACTGCGTCATCATAGCGAGCAGTCTCTCTTCCGACCGTCAGGTTCTCCTGTCTCAGTAGAGCGCGGGCGCGCTCGACAGACATCTCGCGCACGTCTGGCACCACAGCCCAGCGAGAGCCCGCGCTGAGTGTGAGGTGGACCAAGCGGCCAACCTTCACTTCGCGGCCGGGCGGCGGATCCGAGGCCAGAACGGAGCCCTCGGGAATGTCCTCGTCGGCCTTGCGCGCGATGACCTCGGATCTCACACCTGCCGCCGCGAGCATCTTCGTCGCCTCGAGTTGAGTGAGGCCGACTACCTGGGGCACCATGGTCGAGGGAGGCGCGCTCTTCTCCCAATACCACAGCAGTCCGTGATACGAGATGAAGAGAAAGGCGATGATCGCGCACAACTCCAGGAACTGCGGCCAGAGGACGCGGCGCGGTGGCCGCCGTCGAGGCCACATTCCGACCCGCGGCGGCGGGGTCGCGATCTTGGTGGGGCCTCGGCTGCTCACCGGCCGGTCACCTCACTGTTCTCGGCGCACCCGGGCGATGGCTGCCTGGTGCTGAGAGAAGCTGGTGCTGAACACGTGGGAGCCGTCTGCCCGGGCGACGTAGTAGAGGTAAGGCACCTCGGCAGGGTCCATGGCGGCACGGATGCTGGCTTCCCCGGGGCTGCAGATCGGACCAGGTGGCAGCCCTTCGTGCAGATACGTATTGTACTCGCTCTCGATGGCGAGGTCATCGTAGCTCAAGCGCGACTTGCGATCGTCGCCGAGCGCGTATTGTACGGTCGCGTCGCATTCCAGCTTCTGGCCTCGCGCGAGGCGATTCACGAGAACCCCGGCGATCGTGGGGCGCTCCTCATCGTGCTGGGCCTCCCATTCGACCAGGGAGGCCATCGTGAGGATTCCGTGCAGGCTCCTTCCATCGTGCTCTGCCTTCTCCTGGAACAGACCTTCCCATACGACCTGGCTGAAGTGGCGCAGCATCTGCGCGATGATATCGTGCTCCGTTTCGCCGGAGTCCACACGGTACGTGTCTGGGAAGAGGTAGCCCTCCAGACTATCGCTGGAGACAGGGAAGGCAGCCTCAAACCGCCTCGGCGCACTGGCTGCCTCGAGGAACTGCGATGCCGATCCAAGTCGCTCCTCCTGAAGCTTCTCGCCGATCTGGCGCAGGTTGTACCCCTCCGGTATCGTGATCCAGTGCCAGGCAGTGCGCGAGCCCCGGCAGAGAGCGTCCAGCATGTCCATTGCCGACATGCCCGGCCTCAGCTCGTGCCGGCCGGCCTGAATGCGTCGCCATTTCCCCGTGACGTACGCGGCCAGCACGAGTGCGTTCGCGTTGCGAACCAGGCCTCGACCCTGCAGCGTCATCGCCACCTCGGCCACCGATTCCCCGGGCTCGACCGATATGAGCTGGGGCGGGCCGGCACCAATCGGCGTCGTGACGCTGCGGACGATGCCGACCACAAGCACGGCGAAGGCGGCACCCAGCGTCCCGGCCGCCAGCCAGAAGAGCAGACTGCGCCGCCTCCTCCTCATTCTTGGACACTCCGCCGCTGCGCGTCAAGGTACGCCTGGAGCACAACAGCAGCCGCCACTGCGTCCCGCACCTCGGATCGGCGGGAGCGGCGCTCATCGGCATGCAGCAGCGCTCTCTCCGCCTCGGCCGAGCTCAGTCGTTCGTCCCACAGCACGACCTCTAGCTCGAGTTCGCGCCGCAAACGTGCAGCGAAGCGTCGCACGCGCCTTGCTTGCGGCCCTACGGATCCGTCCATGTTGAGGGGGAGGCCCACCACTATCTTGCTTGTGTCTCGGCGCGCTGCCATCTCGCCGATGCGGTCGATATCGTCGGCCAGAGACTGACGGTCGATGACTTCGAGCGGCTGAGCGGTGGCGCCGAGCGGATCGCTGATCGCGAGGCCGATCCGTTTCTCGCCGAAGTCCAAGCCGAGCACCCGCTCACGCTTCTCTCTCACCGGCCGCGCGCTCCCACGAAGATGAGTGCACCCAACGTGACTGCAAGCGCCAGCCCCATTGACACCACTCCCGAATCATTAAGTACCATCGCCACGAGCGCACTTACCACGGCGCCCCACATGCCGGCCGAGAGGTACGGCTTCCGGGCGAGCGTTTCCCGCGCCGGGCCGCTTCTCCTCAGCATACCCACCGCGGCAGCGCTCGCGAGCGGAGCGAGCACCCACCACCAACTCGCCATCGCCGCCAGTCGCCAGTTCATCCAGAGCTTCCGCAGGGCCATGTCGACCAGCGCGTCTGCGCGGCCCCCCAGCAGCGCCGCGGCCGAGCCGATGTGGGTCCTCTCCGCCGCAGGCCTCAGGAAATCGAGGATGACCGGGACGAGCGCAGCCAACCCGATCAGCACCAGGCCCAGCACGGCTGCGCGCGTTCGGCGCTTGCGGGTGAGAACCCACACCGAAACGAGCCCGGCTGCGATGGCCACGTAGCCGCCCCAGTTCGCGCCCCACCACGGCACCCCGACGACCAGCGCCGCCGCGATAGCTGCGAGAGCCGCGACCTTCCTGCGCTGAGGTGCCGCCTGCATGAGCGCGCCCAGCCCGATCGTCGCCATCGCTGCAAGCATCCCGACGCATTCATTTCCGATGCCGTAGAAGCGAGAGCCCGACACAACCGAGAAGCCAAGCGCCGACCGCCGCATGAGGGGAGCACCGAGGACGGTATCAACGGCGATGACGGCAGCCCCGGCGAGCATCGCGACGGCAAGTGACTGCTCCGAACGGGGGCGGAGCAAGGCCGCCAGCGTTCCCCCGACGGCCACTCCGGCCGCCACCAGCAGCTGCCCGGCCTGCCCCGGCCCGGCCAGCGGCGAGACGAGGAGTCCCACCGGCAAGAGCGATCCCAACAGCGCTGGCGCCGCGAGCCAGCGCAGCGCTTCCCGCCACCATAGGGCCATCGCCAGCGCGGCCACCGACAGGAGTGCAAGGTAGGCCCCATACAGCGCTCCCGCCCTCACCTGCAGCCGGTGCCGCTCCCTCAGCATCAGAT
>JALGXV010000297.1 GCA_029821885.1 Candidatus Hebobacteria bacterium | reverse complement strand
ATGGCCCACAACAGCCCGATGATCTTCGGGCTGAGAGACATCCATGGGTCTGACTCCTTGCGCGTCAGGCGGTCGTTCGAGCTCGTGTCGGGGCCGACGCTGGATCAGGCTCACTACCCACCTGCCGACTCGCCACTCCTGGATGCTCTGGGCGTGCGCTATCTCATGACCCGACAGCAGGCGGGTGACAGCTGGCGGCTCGCCTATCCCGGCAAGAGCCCGATCTATGAGAACACAGAAGCTGTCTCCAGGGCTCGCCTGGTGCACAACTTCCGGACCGGGACCGATGCAGAGGGCCGGGCTGCGCTTGAGCGAGGCTGCCGACCGGGAGAGGAGGCGATTCTGCATCCGGATGGCCCTGGTATTGAGCTAGGCAGGCCGGCTGCTGCGGCTGTGGGAGACCCGACGGGGACCGTCGTCTTCGTGCGCGACGCGCCGAATGAGGTCGTCATCGAGACAGAGAGCGCGGCGCCGGCCCTGCTTATCTTGAGTGACTCCTACTACCCGGGCTGGCGCGCCCATATCTACGAGGCGCTGGCGACGGTCGTCCGCACGAACTACGCGTTCCGCGGGATTGCCGTGCCGGCAGGTAGGCAGGTTGTGACTCTTCGCTACGAACCCGCGAGCTTCCGCGTGGGGCTGTGCTTCTCGCTGCTTGCGCTGTCGCTCCTGTCGGCCTGGATGACAGCAGCCTATCTGGCCGCCTCCGACAGGACTTCGAAGACGGCCTCGCGGTCATAGGCGAGCAACAGGGGCGTCTTCTCCACTGTGACCATCCAGACCGGCTCCTGCTCACTCACAAGCGACCAGGCCAGGTCCGTGTAATCGCTCTGCATCGCCTGGAACATCACGTAGTCTACCTCACGCGCCTCCGCCGCATCTCCCGTGAACTCGAGATCCGAGCGCAGGCTGCCGGCCTGCTGCTGGAACTCAAGCAGGTAGATGACGCCCTTCGGGATGAGGAGCACGCGCGGGGCGGGCCTTTCGACCTGGTTGAGGAACGAAGGCGCTTCCTGGAACACCTGGCCCCAGTAGATGGTCTCCAACCCTCGCTGTCTCGCCCCTTCAGGTCCTCCCACCAAGAGGTTGTGGTAGGCCAGCTGATAGGGGTGGGTGCGGGCAATCCCGCTGAGGCCCGGCAGCAAGAGCGCTGCCCCAAGGACGGCTGCCACGAGCCCCGACAGCGCTGGTTTCTGGGAGGGCGACAACTTCAGCGCCGCGGACAAGTGTGCCTGGAGCCAGGCGAAGCCGCCGCCCGCGAGCGCCGCCAGGAACGGAAACGCGGGCAGGAACAGGCGCACGCCGTTGTACTTCGGGCTCGTGGGCAAGGCGTTGGGAAGAAGCGCGACGGCAAGGCCCAGCAATAAGAGCATCATATGGGGATCGGCTCGGCGGCGCGCCCACACCCGCTGCATGCCGAGTAGGGACAATGCGAGGACCAGAGTGGGAGTCGTGACCGCGGTGAGTACGAAGGGGTAGTGCCAAGGGGCATATTGGTGGAGTTCCCCCAGGTACCAGACGTTGTAGGCCGCGTGGCCGAAGTGGAACGCGAGGTACTCCTTCAGGTGCCCCACGAAGTCGACCCAGAGCCACGGCCAGCCGAGGACGAAGACTGCCGGGCCAATGAACACAAGCGCCGCCACCAGCTTCAGCCATCGCCGCCGATAGTACAGCAGCCCCCATGGGAGAAGCAGTATTGGGAGGAAGAACGCGTTGAGCTTCGACATGAGAGCGAGACCGAACGCGATCCCCGCGAGGATGGTCCAGCGCCACGAGTTCCGACGAAGGGCCTCTGCTGTGAGCGCGGCAGTGATGAAGAACCAGGCCGTAATCGGCATGTCGAGCGCCACGAAGTGTGCATGGGCGAAGATCCGCGGCAGCAGTGCGAAGGCGAGCGCGCCGAAGAGCGCTCCTCGCCTTCCCCAGATTCCTCGGGTGAAGAGGTAGATGGCGCACGTCGCCAGCGCGAACCAGAGCGCGCTTGGCAGGCGGATTGCCGTCAGGTTGGCGCCAAACCAGCGCTGTGCGAAGCCGGAAGCGCATTTCTGGAGAGGTGGATGCTCGTGGTTGAGACCCCAGGCGGAGTTGATCTCATCCGGCCGTAGCGCCTGAAAGTCCGCTCGAAACACGCGCGCCCACCAGTCGGCGTAACGGATACCCGCGGAAGCGTAATGGGGCTCGTCGTAGGTAGGGCCGTAGTGGTTTGCCGTCAGAGCCGTGACATAGAGCGTTCCCGCAAAGAGCAGGGCGATGAGCGCCCATTCCAGGGGGCCAATCCTGGGTCGGTTTGTCACCGCAGTTTCCTGAGTCTCCATGGCAGCACCAGTGCCTCGGCCACGATTGAGCCGGACATCTTCGATTTGCCGGCCCTTCGTTCCGTGAAGCAGATGGGCACTTCCACCACCCGGCCCCCGGCCCCCATTGCCCGGACTGCCATCTCAATCTGGAAGCCGTAGCCGCGAGTCCTCACCGCATCGCGGTCGATGGCCTCCAGCGCCTGGCGGCGCCACATGCGGAAGCCGGCGGTTAGGTCCCTTACCCGTGTCGAGAGCACCGCGTGGACGTAGGCGTTACCCCATCTGCTCAGAAGCCGACGCCGAAGGCCCCAACCCTCTGTGCGCCCGCCCGCTACGTAGCGAGAACCGATGGCCAGGTCGGCTTCTTCGAGGGCCGCCAGCAGGCGAGGGAGGTCGGCCGGGTGGTGGGAGAAGTCCGAGTCGATCTGGCCCACGAAGTCGATGTCCGGCCGCTGGAGTACTTGTGCGAATGCGGCAAGGTAGGCCGGTCCGAGGCCTTCCTTCCGCTCCCGGTGGAGCACCGAGACACGCGCCTGCTCGCGCGCAATCTCGTCGGCCAGGTCGCCTGTCCCGTCGGGAGAGTTGTCGTCCACGACCAGCAGCCGCCAGCCGCCTGGCAGCCCCAACACGGCCTCTACGAGGGCCGGCAGCGTCTCCCGCTCATTGTAGGTGGGAACCACAACGAGGGCCCTCGCTGAATCCGGTTTCGGCGACTCCTCGATTACTCGCGGTCCTGACAAAAGCCGACTCCTCTGCTACAATGGCTCAGCCTCTGATGCGCATACTATCCATTACCCCGAGCTTTCATCCCGCCGTCGGCGGTGTCGAGACTCACGTGCGCCGCGTCTCGGAGTGTCTCGCCGATGCCGGCCACCAGGTGACGGTGCTCACCCACGCCGATGTGTCTTCGGAAGAGACGCTGGGACGAGTCCATGTCTGTCGGCTCCCACGAACTGGATGGCTGAGATCGTGGTGGGCGGCTCGCTCCTACATTGCGTCGGCTGATATTGTACACTGCCATGACGCCTACAGCTTCCTGCATTTCTACCTGCCTTCCTCCTGGCTCCCCCCTCGCCGCCCCGTGTTCGCCACCTTCCACGGCTACGAGCAGTATCCGATTCCGGAGGAGGCCGTCCGCCGCCGCCGCTTCGTACGGCGTCGAGTCATCAACGCGCTCTGCATGGGGGAGTTCATCTGCCGCCGGTATGACACGTCGTGCTTCGGCGTGTCATACGGCGGAACCGACCCATTGCTCGAGGCGCCCCCTCTGCCCGACGAGGCGTCGGCGGTGTTCATTGGACGCCTGGACGAGGATACATCTCTCATGCTGTACCTGGACGCGCTCGCGATCTTGCGGCACGAATACGGGCGGACCCTCAAGTTCGCCGTCGCCGGCGAAGGTCCGTTGCGTCCGCTCGCGGAGAGGTTCGTGGAGGCTCAGGGGCTGCGGGTCAGGTTTCTGGGCGCGGTGGCCGACCCAGGCCCGCTGCTCGACGCGGCGAGCTTCGCCTTCGTGTCGGGCTATCTCGCCATCTGGCAATCCCTCGCGCGGCGGCGTCTGGTGTTCGCCGTGCATGAGAACGAGTTGAAGCGCGATTACGTCACCT
>JALGXV010000296.1 GCA_029821885.1 Candidatus Hebobacteria bacterium | reverse complement strand
GGCCAGCCACTGCGTGAAGTTGGTCACGGCAGCCTTGGCGTTGGAGTAGCCCGGCACATTCGTGAGCGGCGCAAACGAACACATCGAGGAGGTGTTGACGATGATGCCCTTGCCTTGTCTCGCGAAGTGCTTGCAGAAGATCTGTGTCGGCAGGAACGTGCCCCTGTAGTTGAGGGCAAAGACCTTGTCTACCTCCTCCAGAGACAGATCTGTGAAGACGCCGTCGCGCGGTACGCTCGCTCCCGGCCGATTGCCACCCGCGCCGTTGATGAGAACATCGACGCGGCCGAAGGACTTGATGACCGTGTCGAGCGCGGTGGCTATGCTATCGGTGTCAAGCACGTCGCACGCAACTCCGATCGCCTCGCCTCCCTCCGCCTTGATCTCGTCTGCCGCCTTCTGTGCCTTGTCGCCGAGCAGATCGAGGAGGCCGACCTTGGCGCCTCGCGCGGCAAGGCCGCGCCCGATGGCCCCGTAGATCACCCCGGCTGCACCGGTAATGGCGATCACCTTACCGGAAACGCTGAACACCGCGTCTTGCTTCTGGTCCATGTCTCGATTCCTCTTGCGCAAGCGTCGGTGAGCTTAGGCGGCGGAGTACGGCTTGAAGTTGGCCTTGAAGTCGGCCAGGGATTCGCGGATCGTGTCCAGATCTCCCGGCTTCTTGCGCTTTCCAACCAGCGCGAGGGGGCTGGACATGCCGAGCACGGGTGTCCAGCCGCGCTTGCTGATGTGCTCCTGGAATTGAGGGCCGGTTTCGTAGTTGACGCCACCGGTCGGCATGAGCATACGTCCGTTGTGCCGATCGCGTACGTAGGGGGCCAGCAACGCTCCAATGCCGCTCGGTCCGTGCACTCCCGCCGGGAACACCTTGATAGCGTCCGGCTCGAGGCCGTCGTCGCGCTCGATGAAATACTGAAGCTCCGTCGGCGAGAGGATCGCGGGCGCGGAGAAGACATCGGCCTCCCGGGTGATGCGCACGAACTCCTTGCCCTCGCCGTACCCACCCATCACGTTCGCCGGCGCGACGACCATGTCGAAGCCCATTTCGATCGCCGCCTCCAGCTCCTTCGGGTTTATCACACTGCCGACGCCAAGCACGAAGGGCTTGTCGGCCGGCGCCTCGGAGCGCCGCTTCGTAAGCCCCTGCATCGCCTCTTCAATGAGAGCAGCGTCGATGCGGAAGGTGCACTCGGCGACGTAGCCGGCCTGGCAGACCTCCCACATAGTGGTCACGAGGTCTTCGGGCTTCTTCACGTGATCGCGGTTCATGACCACAACCACTCCAGATGAACGAAGGGCCTTGTCAACACGGGCGCGGTCCCTTGCATATCCAGCCATCTGTCAACTACCTCCAGTCATCCAGCTGTCGCAGCGGGTGGACAGCTAGCGCAGAGCGCTCACGCCGCCGCCCTTGAGCGCTCTTTGGACTTCCTTCTCCACTTCCTTCTGCGTGACCATCGTCGTGTCGCCCGGCGTCTCCTGCACCAGGATGCCGTGCGCGGCGCCCCACTGCACGGCCGTTGCGGCGTCATTCCCCTTCATCAGCGCGGCCGCCACGCCCGACATGAAGGAATCGCCCCCGCCCGTCCGGTCGGCTATCTCGATGTTCTCTCGCGTCACGGCGAGGTGCATCTTGTCCTCGCCGACCTCATAGAGGACCGCACCCCAGTGGATGCGATCGGCGGTGATGGCCGCTCGAAGCTGAGTCCCGATAAGCTTCAGGTTCGTGTAGTCCCTCGCGACCTGACGGAGCATGTCCTGGTAGGCGGCAAGCCAGACGTCGAACTCCCCCTTCGGGTCTACCTTCTTCGTCTCGTAGCCGAGCGCGTCGAAGAAGTCTCCCTGGTTACCGACCAGGAAGTCAGAGTGCGGCACGATGCCGCGGTTGATCTCCCGCGCCCGCTCCTTGTCCGGCTCCACCTTCGCGCGGTAGTTCAGGTCGAAGGACCGGAACACCCCATGCTCTCCGGCCTTCTGCATTGCCTCGAGGGCCAGCTCAGACGAAGTCGGCGAGATGAGCGTGTAGATGCCGCCGGTATGGAACCACCGCACTCCGTTGCTGAAGATCGCGTCCCAGTCTACATCTCCGGGCTTCAGCTCGCGGACCGGCGTATGCGCGCGGTAGTACTCGGTGACCGAGGGCAGCATACCCTTGCCGCTCCAGGTGAAGTTGA
This sequence comes from Candidatus Hebobacteria bacterium, assembly GCA_029821885.1. Taxonomy (GTDB): domain Bacteria; phylum Armatimonadota; class Hebobacteria; order Hebobacterales; family Hebobacteraceae; genus Hebobacterum. The sequence goes on along the minus strand of JALGXV010000296.1, from coordinate 1,736 downwards.
TCCCGTTGTGGAGGGTGCCCTTGGCATCGGTCGAGAACTCGCCCTTCCCACCCGTGTCGAACCAGAGGATGGGCGAAGTGTCAACGCCTGCCTCCCGTAGCTGGTTCTCTATGTTCCGTCCGATGCCGTCGTCCACAAGCGCGGTGATGACCGCGGTCCGCAGGCCAAAGCAGGCACTCAGCCCTTCGGCGACATTGGTCTCCCCGCCACCGTGCCAGATCCGGGCGAATCGAGCGCGGCGCGTGGGGACATCACCGGGATCGATTCGCATCATCACTTCGCCGAGGGCAACGGCGTCGAAGCCGTCTCCCGGAGGCCTGATGCCGAAATCACTCATGACGTCCTCCTCCAAGGCGCGGCCAGCTTTGCGATGGTCACAGTTCTGCCATCGCAGACGATTGTCCTCCAGTTCGTCTGCCCGGAGAGCCCGTGAGGGGCCTCAAGGGGCGACTGCGGAGGATGCTGGTCGTGGGGCGGGAAGACCGGAGCGGCGACGGGGGGAGTGGCGGGCCGCCGCGTCGAACGATCCTGTGGGAGATGAGGTGTCCTCTGGAGGACGCCAGGTGCCCAGAGGGCGGCGCCCGGCGTGTCAGCCTTTTCGCAGCCCTGGGCGCGCTCTTTCCTGTGCTTGTGGGAGGAGTACGCAGCAGAAATGGCCAGCCGCGACGATGACCCCCGGCTGTCGGTGACGGTTGCCGGCGTCACCTTCAGCAATCCGTTCTTCCTAGCATCCGGGCCGACTACTCATTCCGCCGACCAGCTCGAGCGGGGCTGTGAGCTTGGCTGGTCGGGCGCGTCGATTAAGCTCACCTTTGATCCCGCTCCCTACATCAACAGAGAGCCGCGCTACGCCTACTTCGATCCAGCCGGGCTGTTCGCGTTCACCGCGGAGAAGCGCATAGACCTCGAGCAGGCTGTAGCACTGGTCGAGGAGTCTCGCGGCCGCGTCGCCGACGACTTCGTTATCATGGCGAACTACTCGTACGTCGGGGAGAAGGGCGTCGAGGGCTGGGTCAATATGGCCCGCGCCTTCGAGCAGGCTGGCTGCGACGTGCTCGAAGTCAACATGGGCTGCCCCAACATGTCGTTCAACGTCGCCCTGACCGGCGAGGCGCACGAGGGTGGGCCCGAGAGCGGCGCCTCAATGGGGATGCAGCCGAAACTCGTGCGAGAGGTCGTCGAGGCAACCGTCAAGGCCGTGTCGGTCCCCGTGTTCGTGAAGCTGACGCCAGAGGGCGGTCGGCTGGGCGAAGTCTCCGAGGCATGCTACAAGGCAGGCGCGGTGGCCACCGGTTCGAACGCGAACCGCCTCGCATTTGCGCCGGTGGACATATGGAATCCAAAGCAGTCTGTCATCCATCTTCAGGAGCAGGTGTCGCTCACATGCATGTCCGGCCCGTGGTGCAAGCCGCTGGCACTGCGCGACATCTTCGAGATCCGAAAGCGAAACGGGCCACGCGTCCGCGCCACCGCCACCGGCGGATGCGAGACCTGGCAGGACGCGGTGGAGATGGCCTTCTTCGGGGCCGATCTGGTCGGGGTGTGCACCGCGGTCCTCGTGCATGGCTACGAGATCGTGCGCGATCTGAGAGAGGGCGTCCTCCGCTACATGGATCGGATGGGCTTCGACAGATGGGAGGACATGCGCGACCTGCTGGTCAACGAGGTCACGTCATCTGAGAGGCTGACGCTCTACCCGGGTCACGCGCGCATCAAGGACACCGGCCTGGCCGCGC
>JALGXV010000295.1 GCA_029821885.1 Candidatus Hebobacteria bacterium | reverse complement strand
ACTTCCGATTCATCGGCATGCTCTCTTCACCGGCGGATGCGGACCGCGTCTTGGCGACGGGCAGAGCCAAAGTCGTGCTGGTGGTGCCGACCAGTTTTGGGGCCGACCTGGCCGCAGGCCGGTCGGTGCGAGTACAGACCCTCGTCAACGGCGCCGACTCGTTGACCGCGACGGTGGCGCTCGGCTACCTCGACGGGATGATCCAGGATTGGGCAGCGCGGCGCGCCGAGGGGCAGGGCGTTCCGGGCGGCACCCGGATGCCTGTCGAGCCCCGCATACGCGTTTGGTTCAACGAAGATCTGGCAAGCGTCAAGTTCATCACGCCCGGTCTCGTCGTAGTCATCCTCATGCTTCTCTCTGCGCTCCTTACCTCGCAGGCGATTGTCCGAGAGCGAGAGCAGGGCACGATGGAGGGCCTGGTGGTCTCGCCTCTGACCCGTGGCGAGATACTCGCCGGCAAGCTCCTCCCCTATGTGCTCATCGCACTGGTCGACGTCGCCCTCGTGGCGGCGGCCGGGCGACTGCTGTTCGGCGTCCCCCTGCGCGGCGGTCCTCTGCTTCTGCTTGCGCTCCTGGTCACATACCTGCTGGCGGCGCTCGGCATCGGGCTGCTCATCTCCGCTGCAGCACGCACGCAGCAAGCGGCCTACTTGGTCGCCTTCATCAGCACGCTTCTGCCAACCATAGTGCTGACAGGCTTCATCTTCCCGGTCTCGAGCATGCCGCGTGTCCTCCAGGCCATCGTCCAGCTACATCCTGCCACTCACTTCATGGTGGTTGCGCGGGCCGTCAGCTTGAAGGCTGCCGGGCTGTCGGCCCTCTGGCCGCACGCGGCCGCGCTTGTGGGGCTCGCAGTCACCGTCCTCGCGGCCACGGCAGTGAAGTTCAAGAAGACTGTGTGAGGGCAGCGTGCGATCTCGTCTACAGCACTTGCTCCGGAAGGAGATCCTGCAGATCAGGCGGGACCGCCGGATCATGGCCATGCTGATCGTCGCGCCCCTGTTCCAGCTCATCGTCTTCGGCTATGCCGTGACTCTCGACATCAAACACATTCCCTTTGTCGCCTGTGACCGCGCTCGCAGCGTGCAGAGCCGAGAGTTGGTGGGCTCCCTGGACCGGTCCGAGTACTTCAACCTGACCGGCTGGGTTGACTCGCCCGCACAGTTGGACGAGTACCTGACTTCGGGGCGCGCCCTGCTTGCGCTCCATGTGCCGAGCGACTTCTCCAAGCGCCTCGCGCGCGGCGAGACGGCCCAGGTCCAGTTCATCGTAGATGGCACCGACATGAACTCGGCCGGAGTGGCGATGGGCTACCTCTCGGCCGCAGTCTCCCACTACGCCCGACGACAGGCCGCGCTCTCGCCGCGCGCCGCGTCGATCTCACACGAACCGCGCATCTGGTACAACCCAGACCTGGCCAGTGTGGACTACATGGTCCCAGGTGTGATCTGCATGATACTTGCCACCGTGATGACAGCGGCCACGGCGTTGGCTCTCGTCCGGGAGCGTGAGACGGGAACGTTGGAGCAGCTCATCGTCACCCCAATCCGCCCCATTGAGCTCATGCTGGGGAAGACGCTGCCATTTGCCGCCATCGGCCTCATCGACGTCGGCCTGATTGTGCTGGCGGCCCGCTACTGGTTCGGCGTGCAGGTCGCCGGAAGTGTCCTGCTGCTCTTCCTGTCGGCCACGCTCTTCCTCCTGACCACCCTTGGGCTCGGAATGTTCATCTCGACCGTCTCCCGCACACAACAGCAGGCGATGCTCACGGCCTTCTTCGTCATCATGCCCTCGGTTCTGCTTTCGGGGTTCATGTTCCCCATCGAGAACATGCCCGAGGTGGTTCAGTGGATGACCTACCTGATACCGTTGCGCTACTTCGTGGTGATCGTGCGAGGGATATTTCTGCAGGGCGTCGGACTCGGAATACTGTGGCCGCAGTTTGCGGCACTCGTAGCCTCAGGCGGGACCGTCTTCGCGCTGAGCGCGCTGCGCTTTCAGAAGCGTCTTGGATGAAGGAGAAGACACGTTGGCTTTCACCACTCGGCCGGTGATCATGGCCACTCACGGAGCGGCTGCCGCAGGCCACTACCTGGCAGCACGCGCCGGTCTGCGCATGCTCGAGATCGGCGGCAATGCAATCGACGCCGGGGTCGCCATGGGCTTTGCTCTGGCCGTCCTCAAGCCCGACCAGAACGGCATCGGCGGGGAATCTCCCATCCTCATCTACTCGGCCGACCGCGCCCGCGTCTCTGCCATCAACGGACAGGGCGTGGCGCCGCGAGAGGCCACTATAGACCGGTTCCGAGGCATGGGGATCGATCTCATCCCTGGCGACGGACTCCTCCCGGCCACCGTTCCCTCTGCCGTCGACAACTACATCACGGCGCTTGCCGTCTTCGGCACGCTGCCTCTCGCGGAGGTCATCGCTCCCGCGCTCGAGCTGGCCCGCGATGGCTTCCCGATGCACGAGTCCCTCCAGTTCGGGATCCAGGAGAACATCGAGCGCTGGCAGGAGCACTACCCATCCAGTGTCGCCGCCTTCGCCCCGCGCGGCCGTGCCCCCGAGATCGGCGACGTGTGGGTCCAGTCTGACTGGGCAGGCTCGATGAGCCTGCTGGTCGAGGCGGAGCGCAAGCACGCTCGTCGAGGCCGCACCGGCGCGCTGCGCGCGGCTCGAGACGTCTTCTACCGGGGTGAGATCGCCCGCGAGATCGTCGCTTTCTCCCGCGAGACTCAGGTCATGGACGCCAGCGGCGAGCCGCACGCCGGCCTCCTCGCGGAGGATGACTTCGCCGCCTACTCCGCCCGCGTCGAGGGACCGATCCAGGCCGACTACCGGGGCCTGACGGTGCACAAATGCAACACCTGGTGCCAGGGAGCGGTCTTCCTCCAGCAGCTCAAGTTGCTGGAGGGCTTCGATCTCGCCGGAATGGGGCACAACACGGCCGACTACATCCACACAGTGATCGAGTGCGCGAAGCTCGCCTTCGCCGATCGGAACGCTCACTACGGCGACCCTGACTTTGTGGGGGTGCCGCTGGACCGGCTGCTCTCTTCGGCCTACGCGGAGCAACGGCGGAAGCTCATCGACCCAAAGCGGGCCTCACTGGAGGAGCGGCCGGGCGACGTTCCACGCGGCGCGAAGCGCCAGCCGGGGCCGACTGCGGCAGACGCGCCCTGGCCAACTGTGCACGGCGGTGACACCACGCGGTGCTGCGCAGTGGACCGGTATGGCAACATGATCTCCATCACCCCGAGCGGTGGCTGGTTCATGTCGTCGCCAGTAGTGCCGGGGCTTGGCTTCCCTCTGGGAACACGCGGGCAGATGTTCGAACTGGACCCGGGCCACCCGAACTGCCTTCAGCCGGGGAAGCGGCCCCGCTCGACCCTCACGCCCTCGCTCGTGACGCGGGAGGGGAAGCCGTGGATGGTGTTCGGGACGCCGGGCGGGGACTGCCAGGATCAGTGGACGCTCCAGTTCTTCCTCAACTACGTGGACTTCGGGATGGGGCTCCAGGAGGCGATCGATCAGCCGACCTTCCACAGCGAGCACTTCCGGAATTCGTTCCATCCGCGCGGGTCGAGGCCGGGACACATGTCGGTCGAAGGAAGAATCGAGGAGGCAGTGCGCAAGGAGCTGGATGCTCGGGGCCATCGCGTCGAGGTGCTCGGCGACTGGGTCAACGGACAATGCGAGGGCATACGGTTCGATGCGGAAACAGGGCTGATCTCGGCCGCCTCCTCCCCGCGCGGAGTCAGTTACGCGATCGGGTGGTAGAAACTTCAGACGCGGTAGAAACGACCTACCGCCTCCTGGGGAAGAACTCCAGTCGGGCCCGTCCCCGCAGTGTGCTGTCCATCCGGGCAGGTCTGCCGTTCAGGGTGACCTGTTTTACCTCTTCCTCGAATATGTT
>JALGXV010000294.1 GCA_029821885.1 Candidatus Hebobacteria bacterium | reverse complement strand
CCGTCCTTGGCCCGGATGTCCTCGGAGTTCAGGAAGAACAGCACCGAGGGGCGCAGCTTGCCGTCCCCGTCCCGCAGCCTCGACCGAAGCGCCGGATGGCGTTCCACCAGCGCCACCAGCGCCTCGCCGACAGAGCGCGCCGAGACGCGCACCACGCGCTCCTCCCCGGCCAGGGGCCGAAGCCGATGCGGGATGGCGATCTCGACCTGGGGGACGGGCTCAGATGTCATGAATGGAATCACTCACCGGGCAGGCAGTCCCGCAGGTAGCGGACACAGCGCCGCGCCACGGTCTCCGCGTCGGGGTCGAACTCGAATGGCTCGACCGATACATAGCCGTCATATCCGATGTGGCGGAGGGCCTTCAGAATCGGATGGAAGTCCACCTCGCCGCACCCGGGGCCCTGCCGGTTGGCATCGTTGGCGTGGACGTGTGCCAGCACCTCGTGCTGCTCCTTGATCACATCTTCCATGGGGCGCGATTCGGCCAGGGCCATGGCGTGGACGTCGAGCATGAGCCCGAAGCTCGGGTGGCCGAGTTCATCCACCATCCGCCGGCCCTCCTCTGCGGTGTTGATGAACTCCGTTTCCTCCGTGCAGAGGGGCTCGATGCACAGCATGACCTGGCGCTCGGCCAGGGTGTCGAGCGCGCCCTCGAGCGTCTCGACCGCCCACCGCCACGTATCCTCGCCGCTCGCCGGGCCGACCTGCCCGCGCTGGTTGGGCGACCCGAGCACCATCACCCGTCCGCCGAGGTCGGCGCAGAAGTCGGCGAGGTGGCACAGGTAGTCCCGCGTGCGCCTGCGGACGCTGGCATCGGGATGTCCCACGTGGAGCCCTTCGGTCTCCGCCAGAATCCAGTGGAGCCCCACGATCTCCAGCCCCGCCTCCTGCGCGGCCGACTGGATCTCGGCTCGGCGATGGGACGGGATGCTCTGGACGCTCTGCGCGAAGGTGAAGGGCGCGATCTCCACCCCGTCATACCCCGCCTCCGCGATGGTGCGGCACACGACCGGCCAGGCGGCCTCCCCGAAGCCCTCGTTGCAGAAGGCGAACCGCATGCTCCACACCCCCTTCCGCGTGCCCGCTTCGACAGGATCGTCTGCGCTCCTGTCCGCGGGCTGCGCGGCGGGTCCGTCGGAGATCACACCGGGGAGGTCTACTCCCCGGCCTCTTCCTCCGTGGGGATTCCCTCGATCTCCGGCACGGCCTCTCGCAGCTCCTCCTTCAGCTTCCGCGTCATCCACTTGACGGCGCCCCAGCCGCCGTCTCCCTGGAGGAACTTGGGGGATCTCATGTACCCGATCGCCACGCCGGTGATGCCGGGCTGCTGCTTTCCCCCCGCTCGATTGGATAGCGAATTCCAGGTGGACCCATCGGGCGCGGCGCCGGAGAAGCCTCGCTGCATCACCCCGATGCCGCCCATCTCCTCGCTCCACCAGGCGAGGGCATAGAAGCACCCGCAGGAGCTGTGGGGGTAGTCTCTCACCGAGTGCAAGAACACGCGCTCCATCCGGCCGTTGGTGGCACGGCGGACGAACTCGTTGAGGCCCTCGTACTCCCCCTTCACGGGATCGATCTCGCGGCCGAGGGGCACGACGGTGCAGCAGTTCTCCGGCCGGCCGCGCCTGCGCCAGGGCCGGCCCGCGCTCACGCCCATGTATCTCGCGCCGACCACCATCTCGCTCCAGGGCCGGCCGCACATCGGGGTGCGAAGCGGATGGACGAAGCACACGTGCTCGCGGGAGAACGGTGCACACGACTCGCACGAGTAGACTTCGGCTTCGTCGGCCTCGGCCATCCGCGCGATCTCGTCCCGGCGGCGCTCCCGCTCCGCCTTCGCCTCCCCGGCCAGGCCCTCGAGCCGCGCCCCAGCGGAGATAACCTCCACCTGGATCGGGCCCAGCCGCGGGTACTCCAGCCGGAGGCCGCGCCGCACGACCTCGCCCATCTGCTCCAGGGGCGGGTCCCCTCCCTCCTTGAGTGCGAGGGTCAGCGGGTCGGTCTGCTCCACTCGCACTCCGCGCAGGAGATTCAGGTAGCCGGCGGCGGCGCTCTCCAGCTCCTCCGCGGCCGGCGCGTCCAAAGTCGCATCATCTGTGGTGACCAGGATGCCTATGTCCTCGCTTGCGGCCGTGCCGCCATCGGCCAGAGCTTCGGCACTCGCCGTCTCCGCCGCCTCTCCGGCCCGCAGCAAGAGGAAGCTGTTTGACCCGCCGCCGAGCCGCCGGGCCGGCTCGAACTCCTCCCGCAGAAAGGCGGGGTCGGCGTATTCGGGCAGCGCGGAGAGCGAATCATCCTGCGATCGGATTCGCAGGTTCTGGAAGCCTGCGGTCGCGGCGACTGCGGCCTCGGGCGAATCGACCTCGACGCGGTTGCCCACCTGCCACGGGAAGTCTGCTTCGGCGATGATCGCCCCCACCCCGAGCCGCATGAACGACAAGCACAGCAGCGCCTCGACAGGCCTCATGCGGCCGGAGACCACCAGCACGGCCGGGCCGTGATCCTCGATGAAGTGCGTCAGCTCGTGGCTCTGCCCGGGCTCGACGTCGCTGTAGACCAGGGCATACCGCGCGAGGAGCTGGGCGAAGTAGAGCGAGGCCGTCTCCCGCTCGCCGAGGAACCGCCCCACCTCCAGGCCGGCGCGCGTGACGAACGTCATGAAGCCGGCCGCGTCGAAGGCGCGGGCATAGGCCTCCTGGTCCTCGCCGAGCACGAGCGCCCACCCGGCCCGCCATTTGATCCCGGTGAACACGATCCCGCGGAACCGCCCGTCGGTCAGGAACCACTCCTCGCGGTCGGGCCGCGCCGACTCCGCCGCTTCCGCCGCCGCCAGCGCGACCCAGGCCGCCTCCTGCGGCTGCGCGTCGCCTGCGTCGAGGTGCTCGGCCTCCTCTCGCAGCCGCGGAAGATCGGGCGGCGAGCCGAAGAGGGCCTCGCTCATGGGGAATGCGAACTGGCTGCCGTCGAATGCCGTGGCCCTCTCGGGGAGTTGCTGGATGAGGCTGCTCAGGCCGGGGATCACAGGGCTCTCTCCTCAGATCGTCAGGGGGGTTCCTTCGGGACATGCCGCCGGGGACCTGGTCGGCCGCCGGGCACTACCTCACGAACAGATCCAGAACGCGGTCGATGATCCCACCGAAGATGCTGCCGAAGAACCGCGTGCCCACGAGCAGGAAAAGGACGACGAACCCAATCGGCGCAAGCCGGCTGGCGAGGGTCGGGTCCTCGACGCCGAGCAGCCGCAGCGCGACGTGGGAGCCGTCCAGCGGCGGGATGGGCAGCAGGTTGAACACCATCAGAGCGACGTTGATGACGACGGCGAGGTAACAGAAGGTCGCCAGCGCGAGCACGAGATCGCTGGCGGGCAGCCGGAACAGGACCCGCAACAGCAGCCCCCATACCACGGCCTGAGCGAAGTTCGCGGCCGGGCCGGCCAGGCTTACGATGATGTCGTCGCGCCTCGGGTTGCGAAGCAGGTGGGTCGCCACCGGCACCGGCTTCGCCCAGCCGAAGCCGACGCCCGCGAAGCTGGAGAAGACGAAGAAGAGCGCGCCGATGGGATCGAAGTGGGCCACCGGCGACAGCGTGAGGCGCCCGGCCCGCTTGGCCGTGTCGTCGCCGAGCAGATAGGCCGCGTACCCGTGCGCCACCTCGTGCAGGATGATGGCCGGCAGAAAGGCCGGAATGCTGACGATGATCCTGGTTATCGGCGAGTCGAGTGACACCGTTGGGCTCTCGTATCTCCGGCGCGGTAAGTCGGGCGGCGCGCACCGGCGCGACTATGCCAGCAACACGCCTCCTCGTCAAGGGGAGAGGCCGGGCGCGCAGCGGCTGCAGCCGGCGCGGCTACACTGCAGGCACCGGCATCTGTTCGAGGATCTCGTTGACGATGGTGGCCACTTCGTCCGGCCGAAT
>JALGXV010000055.1 GCA_029821885.1 Candidatus Hebobacteria bacterium | reverse complement strand
CTCTATCCCGCGGAGAGGGAAACTTCCTCCGCCCGCCAACTAACAACGCAATCGACTACTAATTAGCACGAAAGGCCCCGCAATGCAATACCGCACCCTCGGCCGCACGAACCTAAGAGTCTCCGAGATTGGCTTCGGCGGCGCGCAGGTCGGCATCCCCAACTACATGGAGACCTGGGACCCCCACGGACAGCGCGAGCAGTAGACCGTGATCGAGGCGCTCAACCACGCCCTCGACCTCGGTCTCAGCTACGTCGATACTGCCCCCGGCTACGGCGACGGCATCAGCGAGGAGGTCCTCGGGCGAGTGATCGGCAAGCGGCGCGAGGAATGCGTGGTCGCCACAAAGCTCAGCGCCTACGATCCCGAGAGCGTGATGGCGAGCGCCGAGGCCAGCTTGCGCCGCCTTCAGACCGACGTCATCGACATCTTGCAGTTCCACGGCGGCATCTACCCTGAGGAAGACGTGGACTTGATTCTCAAGGGCGGCGGCCTCGACGCGCTTCGGAAGCTGCGCGAGCAGGGGAAGATCCGCTTTCTCGGGTTCACGGCCGAGCTTCCCTCGGGCGGTGTGTCACAGCTCATCGCAACGGGTGAGTTCGACGTGATCCAGATCCGCTACAACTTCATGTATCAGGACAGCTGTGACTTCATCGACCCGAGAGGCGTGATGCGCGAGGCCGAGGCGCAGAGCATGGGCATCGTGATCATGCGGCCGCTCACGAGCGGGATCTTCCAGCGGCTGATGGCGAGCGCGTTCCCTCGGCTCGCCGACGCGGACCTCAGTGCCTTCCTGCTCAACTACGTGCTGTCGAACCCACTGGTCGATGTGGCGATCATCGGGATGCGTCGGGCGGCGGAGGTGGAGGCGAACAACGCCCTATCCGACGACACTGCCGGCCGTCTCGACCTGGCGCAGATCCACTACCGCTTCTTCCCCTGAGTCGCGCGCGCGTCTGGCCGAAGCAAGGGGACTCCGGCCTGCGGGCGGCTCTCAGCGGCCCGAGCGTGTGGGACGCCTCCTACCTCTTGCGGCCAGCACGCCCTCGGCGGAGGGTCATACCTTTGGCTTCGAGCAGCCTCTCGGCATCGCGCTGGCTCGCCTTGCGCAAGGCCACCAGGATGCGTCGGTTCTCGCCACGCGGCTCGCTGGTCCCCGTCTCCCACTGGGCGACGGCCGGACCGGTGATTCCGATAATGGCTGCGAGCTGGGCCTGGGTGATGCCAAGCCGCGCACGCAGCTTCTTGATCGTGGCGGGGGTGAGGCGAGCCCGACGCACCTCCTGATCTGAGGCGTCAAGCTTCGGTAGCCGGACACCGCGACCAATCGGGGCGCGCGCAGCCTTCTCGAGGGAGACGACTCTCTTCTCGAGCGCGGCCAGAGAGCGGCGCAACTTCTGCACTTCCTTTGACAGTCCTGCCTCCCGCAGCTCTCGACGCATCGCCGCTACCACCACCGAACGGATGGCCTCATCAGCTCTTCCCACAGGTAACTCCTTTCCGCGCGGTGAGAGACCCAGTTCGTGCTTCCTGCCTACTAGTTTCTCCCGCCACCCGCCACCTCCTCTCCCCCCACACCGGTAACCGTGACCATGTTTCTACGCGCACATGCCGCCCTGTGTGGACGTGCTAGCCCGTGTCCACGTGCACGCTCCTGCGCGCCTGCCCCAACTCCTCGCTGGACTGCCTCACTGCCTTCGCGGCGGCCTCCAGGTGAGTGGCGATGGACTCGAGGTCCGCCGCCCGAGCCTGGCCCGCGTACTCCTCGAACTGCTCGGCGTGCGAGTTGTTGTGCTCAATCCAGTGTGGCAACAGGTGCGCGAGCCTAGTCAGCAGTTCCATGCTCGTCCCCCTTCTCGATCTCAGCGCTCACCACCCGGAGCTCTCGCCCGCCCAGCACCTGGACGTCCCTGGAACCACAGCTGCGGCACGTGAGGAGGGGCGGAACGAAGTGGCTCACTTCGTCGCTCGGGAGTGCCGGCTCCTCTTCGGTTCCACAGTGCCCGCACGTGATGCGTGCGGGAGTGCGGCTGATCCTCAAATCGAGATCGGGCGAACCATTCTGGTCCGCGAGGGCCTTCAGCCAGAAGGAAAGCTGCTCCTCCTCAATGAGGTTGAGCGCGCCTATCTCCAGTCTGATCGACCGGACCGCGTCGCCGCCGTGCTTCCGAGCGGCGGCCTTCACGGCGTCCCATATCTCGGAGGCAACTGAATACTCGTGCACAGCCGGACCCCCTGCGCGCCCCTAGGCCAATCGCAGCGCCTGCAGCACCTCGTCCACACCCTCGCCGGCGAGGCAGTTCGTCTTGATCACCTTGATCCCGGGCCGCATCGCCTGGAGGTCGGCGACCGGTCGGGCGAGATCGACGTGCACCGCCCCTGCAATGTCGATCTTGTTCAGGACGACGACGTCGGCCGATTCGAACATCGCGGGGTGCTTCTCGATAACGTGCGCTCCTTCGCTCGCCGAGACGACCGCTATCCGTGCCTCCACGCCGAGAGAGAAGAACGAAGGGCAGATCAGATTCCCGACGTTCTCGATGAACAGCACGTCGAGGCCGGCCTCGGGGAGCTGGCCCAGCGCCCGATAGATGAGGCCCGCGTCCAGGTGGCACATGCCGCCGGTGTTGATCTGCAGCACCTTCTTCGCGCCCCTGCCCGTGACGCGTTCCGCGTCATGGGTCGTCGCAACATCGCCCGCGATGACGGCGACCCCGTGTGTGCCGCTCAGGCGCTGCACCATCTCCGCGATGAGAGATGTTTTGCCCGCGCCTACCGACCCCGTGATGTCGAAAGCGCGGATGCCGCGGTCCGCGAAGAGCTGCCGATTCCTCTCGGCCAGCTCCTCGTGGCGCGCCTGAATGTCCTCGTCGATCTGTATCTCGATGCTTCCGGCGTCTGTGGTCTCGAACAGCCGCATCGCGTTCCCTCCGACTACACATGGCTACTTTCGGCGACTCTCCTCCCCTTCCTGGCTCGAGGCGTCACGCGCGGCCCAGCTTGACATGGGCCCCCAAGAGAGCCTAGCATCCACGCTGGTGAGCGAACGTGTGAGAGCTCGCCGCAGGAGGAACCATCGTGATGCATTGGACGCATACACGCCCCGTCGGCGCCCTCATCGCGGCATCGATGGCGGCGGGACTCGCCCTCAGCGCAAGCGGCTGCCGCTCCGACAGCCCCAAGATCGCCCTCGGCAGCCCACCGACGATCGATGGCTGTCAGATCTTCCCGGCCGACAATCCGTGGAACACCGACATCTCGGAACACCCGGTGCATCCGAACTCCCACGCCTTCATCGAGAGCGTTGGCCTCGAGAGGAACTTGCATCCCGACTTCGGCACCGTCTGGCAGGGCGCGCCGAATGGCATTCCCTACGTCGCCGTCTCGGGCGATCAGCCCAAGGTCCCCATGACATTCGAGTACGCCGACGAGAGCGACCCCGGACCGTACCCGATACCGGACAACGCCCCCATCGAGGGCGGGCCCGACTCCGACGGGGACCGCCACATCCTCGTCATCGACGTAGACAACTGCACTCTTTACGAAGTCTGGCATGCTCGCAAGACCGAGGAGGGATGGAGCGGCGGTTCGGGCGCGATCTTCGACCTCACCACCAACAAGCTGCGCCCTCTGGGTTGGACCTCCTCGGACGCGGCCGGTCTCCCCATCTTCCCGGCCCTCGTCAAACACGAGGAGGTCGAGCAGGGGGAGATCAACCACGCGCTCCGCTTCACGGTGCGGAGGAGCCAGCGCGGCTACATCCTGCCCGCCACCCACTTTGCCAGCCGGTCCACTGACCCCAATCTCATGCCGATGGGGCTTCGCCTCCGCCTGAAGGCCGACTACGACATCTCCGGCTTCCCGCCCCAGGCCCAGGTCGTCCTCGAGGCGCTGAAGAAGTACGGCATGATCATGGCCGACAACGGCGGCGACTGGTTTATCTCCGGCGCGCCGAGCCCGAAGTGGGACGACGAGCAGCTCACCACGCTCAAGCGAGTCAAAGGCAAGGACCTCGAGGTCGTGGATACGGGGCCGATCCTCCGGTAGCGCCGAAGGCGGAGGCCAGACCGACGCATCCCTCGTCTGCCGCCTACGGCTCGGCCGGCCCCTTCCACACGCTCCCGCCGAAGGTGCAGACGTAGATGATGGAGTCGTCGTCCGGGTCAAACGACACCCGCTGGATGTTGCGGAATGGGATGCCGACGAACGGCTCCCACGTCTCCCCGCCGTCCTTGCTCAGCCACAGCCCGTGCCCTGGCGCGCCCTCGCACAGGCACATGTAGACCCAATCCGGCCGCTTCGGGTGCACGGTGGCGCCGAACACCTCATGGCTCTCCCGTGAGATCCGCTTCCAGGTCTCGCCGCCATCCGTCGTCTTGTAGAGGCCGCCCTCCCTGTTGTCGGCATCGGCTGCGCCCAGGTAGATGACATTCGAGTCGCGGGGATCGACGTCGAAGTCCTTCGGCCAGAGCAACAGCTGCGAGGAGTTGGTCCATTCCCAGCTTTCCGCGCCATCGCGGGAGCGGTAAAGCCCCGGCCCTTCGGGCACATAGCGGTCGTCCTTCCTCAGCGCCGTGACGAGGCAGAACAGCGTGCCGTCATCGTGGAGGATCAGGCGACACGCTCGCTCGTTTGTGTCCGGCGCGCCGAGGCCATCAGACTTCTTCACCCAGCTCTCCCCGTCATCCGTAGACTTGAACACACCGGCCTCGAAGAACGCCGCATAGAGGACGCGCGCGTCCTTCGGGCTGCGCGGATCGAGTATGATCGATACGACAGGCTTGTTGGGCAGGCCCTCCGAGCTGTCGCGCCAGGTCTTCCCAAAGTCTTCGCTGAGGCCGACGCCTCCGCCCGCGCGCGGCCAGTAGTGCTTGCCGGAGATGACGTTGTTGTTGGGGATGTCGTGCAGGTCAGCGAAGGCGCCCCAGATCTTCCCCGGGGTGTCCGGATCGAAGGCGAGCTCGTAGGTGGTGTTTCTGAGAGGCTTGTCCCACTGCGAGTACCATGTCTTGCCAGCGTCCTCCGAGCGCGCGAACTTGATATCGGTGTAGGCCATATAGTGGCGGTTCTTCTCGAAGGGGTCGATGTAGTAGTGCCAGACCGTCGTCACGACCAGGCCAGTGTTCTCCCATCGCTGCCCTTTGGCGACCTCTCCTTGTCCTGCCGCGGGGCGCGTGTGGAGCGTCTTCCAGCTCTCCCCACCGTCCCGCGTTATCTGGCAGCACATCCAGTCGGTGGTGATGATCATGTTCGGGTCAGCCGGGTTGATGCCGGCGCCGCTGAGGTTCATCTCGGAGCTGCCGAGTTCGGCCGTGAGGTAGTTGGGCTCCAGGTTGAGATCGGCCGAACCGGTTTCGGAGAAGAAGGTCGGCCGCCACGTCTCTCCGCCGTCATCGCTGCGGTAGACCTGATTGGAGCGCTCCCGGCAGGCGTAGACGGTCAGCGGCTTCACATCGGTGGTGAGCACGAACTGGTACTGTGGCGCGAACTTGCGGCCCCAGCGCTCGCGCGCCCGGGTATCGATGCCGGCACCCATCGCCTGCTGCCAGGTGAGTCCACCGTCCCTAGACCTGTAGACTCCCCCAAGAAACTGCCCGTCGACTACTTCGCTCTCCGCCGAGCAGTACAGCACGACCTCTCCGGTCTGCTCGTCCGATGCGCCCGCGAAGTCCAGCAGCTTCTTGGCCGCCAGGCCCTCCCCTATCTGATTCCAGGTGGCGCCGCTGTCCTCGGATACGAAGACAGCTTCGCCTGCACCGGCGAAGCATCGGCGGCGGCCCTGCGGGCTGGTCTGGTCGATGTGGAAGCCGACCACCTCTCCCCGTATCCCCTGCGCGCGCTGCCAGTTCTCGCCGCCGTCCCTCGAGAAGAACGTCCCCTCCCAGGCGCCAGCAAGGAGGAAGCTGCCGTCGCCAGCATCGATCGCAAGCTCGTTGAGTCCGGCCGGCAGTTCCTCCCCGATTGGCTCCCAGGTTGCGCCGCGGTCTCGGCTGATGCGGAGTCCCCCATGGTAGCCGTGCGCCGCGTAGACGACGTTGGGGTCGGCCGGATGGAAGACGGGCCTGCACCTCGTGTTGCCCATCAGGTACTGGTGGTGGAACATCTCCCATGTCTCTCCACAGTCCGTCGAACGGAAGGCGCAGCTCATATCGCAGTTGACGATGATGAGGTCGGGGTCATGGGGTGAGATGGCCGGCGTGAACATCCCGCCGCCGCCGCTCAGCCCCACACTCTCCCACCTCGCCATTGCCGCTCGCAGCGTGTCGTCAGCAATCATATGGTGCCTCCTCCAAGACTCGGCCGGATCCCAGCGGGACGAGCCGAGCCCAATCAGGCTCGAAGCCACGCAGAGAGCACCCAGGCCCGCGAGGGCAAGCGCCAGGAGACGCAGGCCCCGGGCGCGGCGGACCGCCGGAGCCGAGCTCCGGCCGCCTGAGGGTACTCCAGGCATGCTCGTACCTCCTCCCGGTCCCCTCTAGTTTGGCTGGGGGCGCTGTGACCCCTCTCAGGGCATCTGAACGCCCTTGGCACGCCGCAAGGGCGCCGGGTGCCGAGATTCTATCTCAGCACTCAGGGGGCTCTGTGGAACAACTGGATTAGACGGCCTCGTGGCTGTCTCTGGATCCTTAACAATCCGGCACTCCGAAACGGCAAACTTACTGAGAGGTAAGGACGCAAAGCTATGGGTCTCAGCCGCCGAAGGCGGCCGAGATCGCCAGGCTGCCGAAGGTGCAACCGAGCCGCGTGAGCTCTGAGTTGCAGCGGTGACACGTCGGCAGCCGGTACCTGACCGGACCCTTCACCCGTCCTGCAGGGGAACCTACCGGCTGGACGGGTTCTTTGCATTTCGGCGCACTCCAGAGCCCCCGCGGCCCGAACTCAGGAGGGTCGGATAAATGAAGGTCTATAGAAGCAGACGTGGTTTCACCCTGGTCGAGTGCCTCGTCACCACGGTGGTACTCGGTATTGGGGTGGTCGGAGTCGCCGGGATGTTCGCCTGTGCGGCGATCTCGGAGCGGAAGGTCGCCCACATGGCGGAGGCTCGGCACATCGCTGCGGAGGCCCTGGAAGCAGTCCGCGCGGGCGGCTTCGGCGTGCTCGACTATAGCTCAGGCACCGTTTCCCTGGACACCTCTGGCCTGCCCCACGCGACCGGCACCCTGGCCTGGGAGCCTTATGCCACCGGATCGACCGGATCGGATGATCTCAAGCTGGTAGCCGTAAACCTGTCGTGGGACTGGGCAGCGTCGAGTTCGGGCACGTACAAAGTCGTCACACTGGTGTCCACGCACGGAGGCAGCTAGTCATGAAAGCTAGGACACCACGAATTCGGCGTTCCCGGCTCGGAGCGACGCTGGCCGAGGGCATTGTGGCGATGTTCATCGGCACCCTCTTCTTGTCCGTGCTGCCCGCGTTCTACCAGACTTCGCTGAAGGTGTGGCAGCGCGAGACCAGTGAGCTGCAGGTAACACAGACTGCAGACTTCCTTCTCAAGCGGATGGAGGAGGATGTTCGGAATGCGCGCTCCGTGTACGTGTCCTCCAGTGGACTGGAGGTCGTCCTCACGCTCCCGCTTCAGGCGTACGATTCGGAGCTCGGACGCGAGGTAAATGTCCTTGCCGACGGATGGCTGGTGAACGGCGACCAGGTCGAGTACTACTTCGTGCTCAACACCGCGACCTCTTCCACTGAAGGCGCAATCTACCGGCGTGTCGTCGATCCAGACGGGGCGGCCGACACCGCGGTCGTAATCGCTGATCACGTTCAGCCGACCATCAACCCCCTGGACACTTCGACCACCGCGCCGCTGCCGGTGTTCAGCTTCGACTCAGTTCACAGAACGCTGACAGTGACGATCACGGCGGCCCAGCCGAAGCCGTCCAGCGGCACGTTTGCCCCCACGCATATGCTTCTCAAGTGCGCCCGAGACAGCGGGCAGCTCTACCGCGTCCCTACCGACGAGAACCCCGACGGCGAGCTCCGCTGCAGCGCGTGCGGGGAGCAGCTCGAAACGAGTGGCGAGATCGTGACGCACCAGACTCAGTTCCTGGTCCGGAATCAGTAGGCGGACCGTCTGGGCGTCACCGATGGGCAACGAGACAAGCCCTCTAGATATGCACCGGATCAGAGAGATACAGTCAGAACTGAGCAACAGCGGGGCGGCCGCGCCTGAGGGCGAGGGAAGCCGGCAATACGGCCGACCGGGGCGCGGCCGCCCGACCTGTTGCGGGATGCTCTCGCACACTGCTCAAGGGTGTGAACATCTCGGCGGCGCTTGCAGCATCGGAAGGAGCTCCAAATCTCGGAGCAGCGAGGGATGACTGATGGGTAACACACGAAGAACTGCACACCGATATAGGGAGCGTGGCTCGGTGTTCCTGCTGGCGATGGTGATCCTGACCGTCCTGCTCATCTTGGGCTCATCGCTCATGGAGCGCGCTCAGACAGCGGTGGACCGAGCGTCGGTCCGGAACCGCCAAGAGCGGGCCTTCCAGCTCGCCGAGGCGGGCATTGAGAAGGCGCTGTGGGATCTCAACCAGCCGAACGGCTGGCTCACCTACGCGGGAAGCCCTGACCTCACGCTGCAGGGCGGAACACTGGATATCACCATCTACCCGGCGCCGGCCAACCGCGGTGTGTTCACGGATACGCTGACCGTCATCGCAACCGGCGTTCTCCCCAGCGCACAGATCGGCCGGACTCACTCCTGCGCGATCCGGATGGTCACCCACAAGGACCCGCGATACTTCGCCTATGCCATCTTCGGCAATAGCGAAGTCACCGTCGGCAACGGAACTGTGAGGCTCATGGCCGACAGCTATGACTCCGACGATGGGGCCTACGGAGGAGGCAACACGGCCGGCAATGCGGACATCGCCACCAACTCGAGCGCCTCCAACTCCATCAAGATCCTCCCTCAGGGCGAGGTCTATGGCAACGTCAGCGTCGGGATAGACGCATCGCCCCCCGAGTCGGTTGTGAGCAATCAGGGCGCCATCACGGGAACCATCAGCAACCTGGAGGTGACGAACATGCTCCCAGGTGTCACGACCGTTCCAGCCGGGGCCATCGAGCTTGGCGACGTCTGGCTGGAAGCCGATCAAGAGCTTGTGCTCGACCCAGGCGTCTACCATATGACGGACTGCGAGATCTTCGGCAGCGCGCAGATCACGTGTAACGGCAAGGTCGTGCTATACATCGATCAGACCGCAGACACAGCCACCCCCGATGTCCGTATCGGCGGAAATGGCATCGTCAACACCTCCCAGATCCCCGCGAATCTGACCATCTACTGCGCCCCGGATGTCGTCAGCTTCACTGTCAGCGGCAATGCAGCCATCTACGCAGGGATCTACGCTCCGCAGGCCGACATCGTCATGAACTCTGGCGCCATCTACGGATCAGTGGTGGGAGAGACCGTCGCGCTGAACGGCACCAACTCGCACATCCACTACGACGAGGCACTCCGGGATCACACCAATCCCCATGCCGTGATGCGCTCCTGGGAGGTGCTCTAAGCTCTCCGCCCCTCCTTCCCGCAGCCCCGCGCGATCAACGGCGGCCGCTCTGCACCGGCGGCCGCCGTTGTGTGGCCTGTCTTCCCCAGACCCCGCCCCTGAATGGCTCGGGTGACGCCGGCTCCCGCCCGAAGGGCAATAGCGTCCGAACGGAGAAGCTCTATGTCGGGCGCGCCCCGAGGCGCGCCGCCTGCGTGTCATGGAGGAGGACAGTGGAGCCTATCCGCATCGGTGTGATCGGCGTCGCCAGCCGCGGCGCCTACTTCGTCAGAGAGTTCCACGAGAACGTGGAGGGAGCCGAGGTCGTCGCCGGCATGGACGTCGTCGACGCGCACCTCGACCGCTTCCGCGACACCGTCGGTCACGACGCCTTCGTCACGAAGGACTACCGGGAGCTGGTAGCACGAGCGGATGTCGATGCAGTCGTGGTCGCCAGCCCGGATAACTTCCACGAAGAGCAGGGGCTGGCCGTGCTGGAGGCCGGGAAGCATCTTCTGCTCGAGAAGCCGATGGCGATCACGATCGAGGGGTGTGACAAGCTGCTGGCCGCGCACAAGAGGGCCGGCGTCGTGTTCGGCCTCGGGCTCAGCATGCGCTATATGCCCATGTTCGAGGTGATGAAGGACATCATCGACTCCGGCCAGATCGGTGACGTCAAGGCCTACTGGTGCAATCACTTCGTCGGCAAAGGAGGCCACTTCTACTTCCACGACTGGCACGCCGTGAGGGACAACACCGCCGGGCTCCTCCTTCAGAAGGGGACCCATGACATCGACATCATGCACTACCTCGTGGGCAAGTTCGCCACGAAAGTCTCGGCCTTCGGCAGCCTCGACTACTATGGCGGAGACAAGCCCGACGATCTGCACTGCCCCGACTGCCCCGAGAAGGATACCTGCCCGGAGGTGCAGTTGGGCCACCCGCCGCACTTCTCGCTCTGCGCCTTCCGACGCGAGGTCGATGTCGAGGACAACCACGTTGTCATCATGGAGCTGGAGGACGGTATCAAGGCGGCCTATCAGGAGTGCCACTTCACGCCCGACTATCACCGCGACCACATCGTCATCGGTACCAAGGGGCGAGTGTACAATTCCGAGGACTACTCGACGGTCACCGTTCGCATGCGCAAGAGGCACGCTCTGTCAGATACCGTCCACCAGGTCCACCCGCCGGAGGGAGAGCACGGCGGCGGCGATGTGCTGCTCTGCCGCGACTTCATCGACGCCATCCGCGAGAAGCGGCCGCTGCGCAATGACCCCTACTCGGCAAGAATGGCGGTGGCGGTGGGCGTCGCCGCGCACGAATCGCTGCGGGCCGGCGGCAAGATGATCCCAGTCGAGCGACCGGCGATCTGAGTTTCGGATTCAGCTCGGCCGCCGACACTGTGCCGCCCACTGACGCCGGAAGGAGCCGCGCGAGGTGACATCCAGGGAGCGGCTGCTGTGCGCGCTGCACGGGGAACGCCCCGACCGCCTGCCGTGGGCGCCGGAGTTCAACGTCCGATTCTGCGACCGGATACTCGCCGAGATCCCTGGACGGCCGTATTCCCCTGATACGCAGTACATCGAGGCCTGCCGCCGGATGCGAGCGGAGTGCATCTTGCGCGTCGACGTCGTCGAGGTAGAGCATCCAAACGTCCGCAAGCAGGAAGTCGAAGAGGACGGGCTCATCGTCCGGACCTGGGAGACACCCCACGGCACGCTGACTTCCCGCGCGCGGATGGTCGAGGACATCGGTGTCGAGATGGAATCCGAGCACATGGTCAAGACGGTCGACGATGTGCGCGCCTATCGCTTCGGCTACGAAGACGCCGTCCTCCACGCGCGCCACGAGGCCGCGCAGAGACAGATCGAGAACATGGGTGACGCGGGGCTGATCACGCTCTTCGGCCCGCCGACACCCCTGCTCGACTTGATCATGTTCCAGATCCGCCTGCCGACCACCCACTACCTTATGGCCGATCACCCGGCGGAGATGGCGGGTCTGCTGGAGGCGATGCACCGGCGGAACTGTGAGTTCTATGAGATCGTCGCCGACGCGCCGGGCGAGGTGGTGCGCTCCTTCGAGGACACATCGACGACACTCATCTCGCCCGCGCTTTACCGGGAGTGGTGCCTCCCGCAGCTCCAGGATTACCGCGACATCTGCCACGCGCGCGGCAAGCTGTTCGTGCCGCACATGTGCGGCTACCTGCGAGGTGTGCTCGACGACCTGCGGGAGACGGGACTCGACGGGATCGAGGCGATCACTCCCCCGCCGCTGGGAGACACCAGTCTCGGCATGGCAAGGGAGGCCTTGGGTTCAGAGGTCACGCTGATCGGCGGCATCGATCCGACGCAGTTCGTCGGCGCGACGCCTGAGAAGACACGGGCTTTAGTGCAGGCTGCTCTCTCCGGGCTCGACGACACGCGGCATACGGTCCTTGGACACGAAGAGGTTCACATCAAGGCCGACTTCGAGAGCGTTCGCGTGATACCGGATGTGCTGGAGGAGCTGACCGGCTAGCCCGCGCCCGGGACCGGCCGGCCGATGAGCCTATCTGCCGCGGCTCCCAGCTTCGCCTTGAACACGGCGGCGAGGGCCGGCGTGTTCTCCACCTTCATATCGGTGTCGTGCGCGGGGCTATCGTCGTTCCGCCAGCGCTCATTCCACCACGAGAACCCGATGACGCGCGGCCAGCGGCCGCTGACGATATCGTCCAACGCGGCGCCGGCCCAGGTTTCAGGCGCGACGGCTGGGCTACCGGCCGTGCAGCCAAACTCAGCGATGATGATGGGCTTGTCCGGCGCCAGCCGCCGCAGGCGCTGGTAGCAGGGATCCATCTGTTCGCGGAAGCTCTCAGCCTTCCTCGCCGTCGGCCGCTGCGGCCCATAGGCGCTGGCGGCGAGCCAGTCCACGTAGCCATCGCCGGGGTAGTAGTTCTCGAAGCGGTTCCATGCCTCCCGAGGCCAATCACCCGCGTTGACGTGGAAGACCCAGGTGATGTTGTGTGCGCCCTGCCCGCGGGTGGTCTCCACCATGTGCCGGTAGGCGGCCGCGAAGCGCTCCGGTCCGTCGGGCTTTGTCGGGTCGCCGAAGCCGTCGGTGCGGCCTGCACCGTGATGCTTCCCGTTCCACGGAAACCACTCGCCGTTCATCTCGGTGCCGAACTCCACGATCAGCGGAGCGTCGAAGTCGCGGGCCGCCTTGCCCCACGCGCGCAGGTCGTCGTCGAGCTTCCCGTCGAGGACCGCCTCGATGCTAAAGCGGTTCCGCGCCCGCCTGCTCTCCTCCCGCAGCATCAGGCGGACGTACGGAACGGCACCCATCTCTCGAATCCACTCGCAGGTCTCCCGAGGGAAGCTAGTGCCAGCGTACCAGTTATGCGAGAAGTACACCGACGCGACGCGCTCGCCGACGGCCTGCTCGTAGGACAGCGCCTGCTCCCGCGTGATGTCGTCCTCCATCCCCGATGACCCGCCGGGGAAGACTCCGTGGTAGAGCTTGCCCACGGGCGGCGGGCCGAGTTTCGGCAGCGAATCATCAGCCGCTGCGCAGCCGAAGAGGGCGAAGAAGATCAAGGTGATTGCTCCAGTTCGCATGGTCTCGGATTCCAGCCAAGACAATTCGCTGGCGCACGCGCGAAGCCTTGAGTCTGAAACAGCGACGAGCTGGGGGGCCTCGGCTCAGTCGTGAGGGGGAAGCCTATTGATGTCCTATCGACTGTACTGCGCGACGAGTGCCCCCTTCTTCAGTACCTCGAACTGTGATTCGAAGGTCGGTCGGTCGTGCTTGTAGATGAGGCCGATGGGGATTTCTTCGCCCCACCGGAAGGCGAGGTCGAGGGCCTTCTGCCGGTCGTAGGGGTCGTGCTCCTCCCCTATCTTTCGAACGCGGTCTCGATACCACTTGAAGGTGTTTACCCGGTTGTAGGTGGGACAGGGCTGGAGGATGTCGAGCAGCGCGAATCCGCCCTCGTGCTGGAGCGCGGCCACCATCATCTCCTGGAGATGCTTCGGGTCGCCGGCGAACGCCCGCGCCACGAATGAGCACTGCTCCGCAATGGCGATGGCGAGCGGATTGAACGGCAGGCTCATCACCCCGTGCACCTGGAGCTTCGTCTTGAAGCCGATCTCAGAGGTCGGCGAGGCCTGGCCCTTCGTCAGCCCATAGACCATGTTGTTGTGGACGAAGGCCTTTACCCCGACGTTGCGGCGGATGTTGTGGAGGAGGTGATTGCCGCCCTCGCCGTACATGTCACCATCGCCGCTCGTGATGACGACCTCCAACTCGTGGTTCGCCAGCTTGATGCCGACCGCCGCCGGGACGGCGCGGCCGTGCAGGCCATTGAAGACATTGGCCTGCGTGTAGTGTGGCAGCTTCGCGGCCTGGCCGATGCCGGAGACGAGGACGAGCTGCCTCCGGTCGATCCCCGCCTCCGCCACGGCCTTGTCGAAGGTGCGCAGAATGGAGAAGTTCCCGCAGCCCGGGCACCAGGCGATGTCGCTGTCGAAGAATGGCTTCTCGATCATTGGGCGATCCTCCGGGCGATCTCTTCGGCAGTGAAGGGCATGCCGTCGTATCTGGTCACCAACTCGCATTCGGTTATGGCGCCGACCATTCGAAGCAATGAGGCGAACTGGCCGGTCTGATTGCACTCGACCGAGGTCACGCGACGGCGCCCGTTCAGCATTCGGCGGATGCCATCGACACTCAGCGGCCACACCTGTGAGAAGTGAAGCATGGCCGCCGAGCCACCATCGGCATTGAGAAGATCGACCGCCTCCCGGCACGGCCCGTAGGTGGATCCCCAGGCGATCAGCACATGCTCCGCCTCAGTCGGGCCGTACCAGTCGGGCGGGAGCACCTCCGAGAGGAGGCCCTGCAGCTTGCGCATGCGCTTGTCCTGAAGGCGGACGCGGACCTCCAGGTGGTCAGTGATGTGGCCATCTTCGGCATGCTCATCCGAGTCCACGACGACGAGCGCCTTCGAGCCAGGGATGGCGCGGGGCGAGATGCCGGAGTCGGTCACAGCGTAGCGCAGGTAGTCCTCAGGCGGCTCCTGGACGATGTGACGGTCGATGGGACGATATGAGGTGTCGAGGCCGGGGCAGTTCTTCCGAATGTCGGCGAGGAACTGGTCGCTCATCAGGATGGCGGGGCTCTGATGCTTGTGGGCGATTTCCAGGGCGTGGCGGGTCAGATCATAGCACTGCTGCGGCGAGCCCGGCGCGAAGACCGTTCGCGGAAACTCGCCGTGGCCGGCGTGGACGGCGAAGAGGAGATCCTGCTGCGCGGTGCGCGTCGGCAGGCCGGTTGCCGGGCCGGGGCGTTGGCCGAGGAAAATGAAGATGGGAAGTTCGAGCATGCCAGCGAGAGCGAGGCCCTCGACCATCAGCGCGAAGCCGCCGCCGGATGTCGTCGTCATCGCAGGTACACCTGCGAAAGTGGCCCCGCAGATCATGTTGACCGCCGCGATCTCGTCCTCGGCCTGCTCGACGACGATGCCGTACCGGTCCGCGACATTCGCGAGGAAGGTGATGACGCCGGTCGAGGGCGTCATGGGATAGCTGGTGGCGAACTTCACTCCCGCGGTGGCGGCGCCGAGGCCGACGGCCTCGTTTCCGCTGCAGATGGCCGCGGGCGCGCCCGATGTCTCGGGGCCTGTGAGCCTCCCGACATGGTCGGCGACGAGCTCCGCGCCCTTGTGGGCACAGGCGAT
>JALGXV010000293.1 GCA_029821885.1 Candidatus Hebobacteria bacterium | reverse complement strand
CGTCTGCCCCACCCAGCAGGAGCCGTCGGTCGGATTGACCGAGAGGTCGAGGTAGTTCCACTCTCCCCCGCCGAACCCTCCCACGCGCAGCAGCTCGACGCCAGTCTCGCTCAGATGGATCACCTCGCCGCGATCCCTGTCACCCACCCACACCGAGCCGTCCGTGGGGTTCACCGACAGGGACGCACCGCTCGCGACACCCGCCAGCCTCAGCAGTTCGGTGCCATCCTCGGCCAGGTGGACCAGCTCCTGCTCCCCAAGCGGGTAGTGCAGGAACCAGCAGGAGCCATCGGTCGAGTTCGCGACGACCCCATAGGGCCGCTCGAAGCCCCAATGCTCGCTGAGGATCGTCCCGTCGGCTGCCAGGTGCACGACGCCCGCGCTTGTCGTTACCCAACAGGAACTGTCGGAGTCGTTGACAGACACGGAATACGGCCGGCCGAACGGGCTCCGCCAGACTTCGATGACCTCTTCCGCGCGGGCAGCCGTCGCCGTCGCCAGCCAGAGGGCCGCGAGCCAGAGGGCCGCCAGCGCGAACACGATCTGCCGCTGCATAGCTGCTGCCCCTCCTTTACACTGGAGGCAGCCATTAGACGCGCCCGAAGGCGCGTTCGTTCAGCCCAGCCCAACGCCGCTCAGGCGATAACTCAGCGGCACACTCAGGGGATAGCTCAGTGGAGGAACACCATCTCATCACTTCGTGGGGCAGGAGCTTGATTCCTGGCTCAGAGGGCAGACGCCCTCGCAACACACGCCGCCATCTGGTCCCCGGCGATGCCGCGCCGGCGCGCCCGGGAGCGGCGGCAGCGGAGCCAGGGAGTCTCTGTCGGTAGGGTTTGGGCGCCGAGGCGGCGAAGGGCTGAAGTATCAGTCAAGTAGGACACCCACGAGCACGGAATGGTCACTCCACCGCAGGACACTGATCCAACGCGCAACAGCAGAGGCGGCACGCCGCTGGTCCAGTCGGTGGTCCGCGCGTCCCGCATCGTGGGCGTGCTGCTGCGCTCGAGTCAGGGCGAGCGGGTCGCCGACGTGGCGCGAGAGCTTGGGCTGACCAAGTCAACCACCCACCGCATCCTTCGAACTCTCGAATCCGAAGGCGTGGTGCGGAGAGACCCTGAGGGCGGGCGCTATGCGCTGGACCTCGCCTCGCTCGTCGGCGCGCCGGGACTTGTCAGCGGCGTCGCTTCGCTCGAAGCGACGATCCAGAACTCGCTGGACGAACTCGCGCAGAGCACCGGCGCTACCGCCGTGCTCACCTTTCCCGATCAAACACGCCGCAACGTCGTGGCGGGAGTCTATGCCCTCTCCCCCGAACCGGTCCGGCTGAACCCAAGCGCGCTGCCGGCCGTCCCGGCGCATGCGATTGCGCCCGGGAAGTGCTGCCTCGCGGCGATGTCCGACGAGGAACTCACAGAGCTGCTCGGCGAGAAGCTGCCGCGGGTGACGCGCTTCACCATCACTTCGCTCGAGGCGCTGGCGAAGCAGTTGGCCCAGGTTCGCCGCCGCGGGTACGCGATCTGTGAGCAAGAGGCCATGGTGGGCATCTGCGGCCTGGCGGTGCCCGTGCGCGATCGAGCCGGCGCGGTGGTCGCCAGTCTCGCCCTTGGCGTCACTGGCCACACGCTGCCGAGGAATCGAATCCGGCAGTCGCTGCCCCCGCTTCGCTCGACAGCAGAGACGGTCTCCCAACTGCTCTACGACGCTCGCCGACCAGAGTAGCCGCAAAGCGCTCACCGGCCCCCCCTCGCGCCACCCATCCGGCCGAAGGCAGATTGTCCCGCATCGTGAGACTGATAGGACAGGATGCGGGACCGGAGATGTGGTACAGATTCATGGATGCAGGCGAGGGGGACCCAACGATCGTTGGGTCCCCTTAGCTATGTTGAGTAGTTGTTGAGTGGTTGCTGAGTGGGTGCTGACCGGTTCGCGTGTTCGGGTGCAGGCCCCGTCTTTCTCGACCGGGGCTGCCCAACACGCCCTACCACTGCTGCCACGGGCGGCGGGCGTGGCGGTCAGGCCAAACGGCGGCGAGGATACCCAGACACCGCTTCGGGCGATGGCCTGACTTCCCGCGGTGCCCGCGGCGGATCGCGGCTCGGGAGGACAGGCTGGGCGGCGGACTGCCACCCGGGTGCTGGGAGCCAGCCGTGCCGAGGGATTGGCCCCAGCCATATCGAGGAGTCATCGTTGACAAAAGGACCCCGTCCCAACGTGCTCGTCGTCGACGACGAGCCGGGAATCCGAGCCACACTGCGAGAGATGCTGACCCGCAGCGGCTGCGATGTCACGGAGGCGCCGCATGGCATGGGGGCGCTCGTGGAGCTGGCGGCGCCGCATAACATGCTCCCCGACTTGGTGATCCTGGACGTCAGCCTGCCGCTGGAGGGGGGCGTGCGTGTGCTGAGGTTCCTGCGAGAGACGCGGCGAAGCGATCTGCCGGTCATCGTGCTGACGGGCACCGCCAGCGAGGAACAGGAGCAGGAGCTGCAGCAGCTCGGGATCGACGCCTACCTCCGCAAGCCAGCGCCCTATGAGACCTTGCTGGCCGAGGTGGAGCGCACGCTGGGGCGGCGGCAGCAGAAATGAAGAGAGCCCCCTGGCGCACCAGGGACCTCGCCTCGCCCCCCGTGTGGGGCTTGGCGCATGACGTGTACATGATTCCGCCCAACTCCATCTCACAACCGGGCAGCGAGTGTGGAACAAAACATCCGAGGAACGCTCGAGTTACCGGGACGATCCGGTGACCCGAGCGTTGTTCTTTGAAAACGAGAGTGGTCTCCCGATAAAGGCAAACCCGCCGAAAGACGGGGACGCAAAGCCGTGGGTCTAACGCTAGCTGACTAGCCATGACTGCCAGGCTGCCGAAGGAGCACTGTGCTCCGCCGCTCGCCACCACGAGCGCGCCGGAGCTCCCGCGGCGACCACCTATGGAGATAGGCGAGACCGACTGTATATGGCGGCCCATCCCAGTACGCCGCAGGGCGCTCCGGGATGGGCCGTTCGCGTTTCTCCCGCCACTGGCGGCGAGGAGGCGAGCTGCGGGGCGGATGGGAGATCACCATGAGTGGATATGACAAACGAACTGATTGTATGCCGTTACTCGTCGGCTTCCCGGCACCGGGAGCCCTCTGCGAAACCGCTGGCTGCGGCGTCGCCGGGCTCTGTGCCAAGAGTCTCGAGGCGACCCTCGCCGACTGGCTGACCGGACGCGGCTGCGGGCCCGGGATCCCGGTCTCTCGGGATCAGATGTCCGTCTACATGTGCCGCGCCCTGCTGGGCGGCGACCATCACCCACCCGCCGGGCTGGAGGCCGTCTCCTTCCCGGATCTCCCGGCCGAGCACTCACCATTGCCCTGCTTCGGGCGCGCCGGGACGATGGACCTCGGACAACGCTTTCCACACGGGCGGCCCGTGTCATCGATCGATCTGGGCTGTGGACAGATGGCGGTTCCGATAATAGGCGCGCTGGCTCGCCAGCGTTAGCCTCCGCCGACCCCCGCGCATGAGATGCGCATGAGAATAGGGCGGCGTGGCCTCCGGGCGGATCCCCCCCTCACCCCCCGGGGCCCGCCGCCCTTATGTTCTGTCCATGTCAGCAGTGGGTCGCGGTCAGCAGTGGGTCGCGGAGGCGCGGCCGAAACGCCGCAGAGCATCCGGAACCCCCACCCACCTGACACCGAGGAACTCCGACTGGGCGGAAATGGCTATTACCGGTTTATTCCACGTCGGGGGCAGCGGCAAGGCAGCGGTGTGCTCCCGGCCGGGGCAGGCCAGGGGACAAACAGTGCCGCACGTTGTTTCGGCCGCGTGCGGCCGGCCCCGCCTCAAATGGGCTTGGGGGCTGCCCAAAGCCCCCTCTGCTAACTTAGCAGCCCAAACGCCCTCGCCACGTAGACGGCCATCTGGTCGCGGGTGACGACGATCTCCGGGTGG
>JALGXV010000292.1 GCA_029821885.1 Candidatus Hebobacteria bacterium | reverse complement strand
GAGGTGCTGTACGGCCGGAGCTACTTCCAGGAG
The DNA here is from genome assembly GCA_029821885.1 of Candidatus Hebobacteria bacterium. GTDB lineage: Bacteria > Armatimonadota > Hebobacteria > Hebobacterales > Hebobacteraceae > Hebobacterum. The sequence continues at coordinate 5,966 of JALGXV010000292.1, read as the reverse complement.
AGCACGAAGGGATACTTCAGCGCGGGCGACTGGTTCGAGAACTGCCACGGGCTGCTTCTGCTGGGCGAGAAGCGCGAGCCGCCGCCGCGCCGGCAGGTGCTGCGGGATACATTGGAGTGGGCGATCCGCCTGGCGCGGGAGCCGGAGATGCCGCTGGCGACCATCGATGGGAAGATCGAGAAGCAGCTCATCACCGGCCTGGCGGCCTATGACGCGATGGCGGAGGCGCTGGAGCGAGACGAGGATTTCGCCTTCGCCGATGACGACCTGGAGACGATGGAGATGCGCTGCTTCGCCATCAGCAATGACGGCCTTCTGCTGCTCTACTCCAAGCGCCAGGATGCCGCCGCCTTCGTGGAGAGCATGGCCGAGGACGGCGAGGGGGTGTCGGAGCAACTCCGCCAGGCCGCCGAAGCCTACCGGGCCGAGGTCGATGTGCTCGGGCCGGCCTGTCACCTCGCGCCTCTCAGCTTCGCTCCCCAGCCGAAGCGCCTCGCGCTGCGCGATCGCGACCTGCGCTGCAAGCTCTCCGCCCTCGTGCGAGAGGCGAAGGCCCACGACGAGCGCGCGGTGGAGCACCTCGAAGAGGCGCTCGCATCCCTTCGATAGTCGCACGGCCGAAACGGAAACGACAAAGGCAAACGCCCGGCAGATGTCTGCCGGGCGAAGTCTTTGCCGAGGGGACGACCGGCGATTCGTCCCCCCGGACCCCCCTCACTCGCGTCTGGCGTTCCTGACGATGGGCCGTGCCAAGGTGCATAGACCGTTGGGCAGGAGCAATGTGAAGCCGTGACCCGCGAATGCGCGCCCCACGCGAAACCTATTGCGCCTCTGCTGCGTATATGAACATGCACGACCAGAATCGAGCAGGCATCTCTTTCGGCGAAGGCAAACACGGCGAGCGGTGAGAGGAGAGCACTGGATATGGCGCGCACAGGCTATTGGCTCAGCATCGGCTGGCACACCGTGATGTCCGCCCTCGGCCCCTTCATGGTGGTCACCCTGGTGTGCGGCATGGTGATGGGGCTGGCCGGATCCTTCGGCGAAGGCGTCCTGGTCGCCATCGTCTCCGGACCCATCTTCGCCGGGCTCTACGCGGTCATGATGACTCGCCTGCGCACCGGCCGCCTCGATTTCAACCAGCTCCGCGCTGCTACCCAGAACTTCGTGCAGGCCATGCTGGCCTTCCTCGTCGTCTCTCTGTTTGTCACCCTCGGTTTGGCATTCGTGATCATCCCCGGGATTCTCATGTATGCGCTCTACCTCTTCCCCCTGCTGCTGATCGTGGACCGGAAGATGTCGTTCTGGGAGGCGATGGAGGAGAGCCGCATGAAGGCGCAGCAAGACTTCGCCGGGTTCACCCTCTTTGCGATCGCCATCATCGGCATCAACCTGCTCGGGCTGATCTGCTTCGGCCTCGGGCTTCTCGTCACCATCCCCGTCACAATGTGCGCCGTCGCGGCCGCCTACGAGGAGCTGTGGCCGAGGGAAACGGTGGCCGCGGCGACGGAGGCGGGCGCCCAGTCCGGCTGAATGGCGGCGGCGCAGACGGGTGATCGGTTGTTGCCGGTCCCGGTGTTCACGGTGTTTCGGGAGCTTGCTCCCGAAACCGCTCCTTCTCCCCGCGCCGACACTCTGTAGGGCAGGAGTCCCTAGGCCCTCACGGGCCGGGATGACGGCCGGCTCGGGCGGCCTAGCCACAAGCTGCCGAGGCAACGGATGCGATCAAGGTTCGCGGAGGGTGTCCTTGTTCTCCTCCCACCACTCGGCGAAGGGCTGTCGCTCTCCCCCGCTCTGCCACCAGATGCTCACCATCGCGTCCACGTGTTCTGGCGACGCCTCCGCGGCGGTCAGGAGGTCGAACCACACCTGCTGCGGGTCCGGCATGTCTGCCAGCTCCTCCGCGAACGAGTCGTCGACCAGCAGCAGCTCGATGATGGGGAAGCGCGTGCCGACATCGGTCATCTCCACCGGCCGCAACAGCGGGTCGCTCCCCCCGGCCCACCAGACACGATACCAGGTGTGGGCACAATGTCGCGTCCACTCCGCTTCACGCCTGCAACGCTACTGCGAGTCGCGAGTCGCTGCACCGCGCAGTGGCTGCACACCTCTGTCTCGGACCGCCATGAGTAGGGGAGCGCGCCCAGTATCCGGCCGAAGGGCCCCCTGAGCGCGCCCAGCATCCAGAGGAGGGCCACCGCGAGCGCGGCCAGCAGTAGCACGAGCCCGAGAGGCACTCGTCGTCTCGATGTCTCTCGTGTCATTGGCACCCTCGTCCCGGGATTCCCGGTGTCCCGGCGTCTCGGGGGCTCGCCCCCGAAACCGCCGCTCCTCACGCCCACAGCAGGGAGTGCACCCCCCAATAGACGAAGGCGGGGGCCAGTGCCAGGGCCGCGGGCAGCAGCCCCTTCGCCCAGAAGCGGTAGTAGCGCTTCTGCTCGCGGTAGGTGTCGGGATTGCGGCCAGCCGAGTCCCAGGCGGCGAACCAGAAGCCCGGCACCAGCCCCTTGAGCAGCAGACCCACGACCGCGATAGCGAAGATCCCGTTCATGAGCCAGTCGGGCGGCCCCCAGCTCAGCACCGCCTCGACTTCATATGGCGTAGGGGGAGGGCGCAACAGGAGCCAGAGCGGGCTCAGGAAATACAGAGTGGTGGCGAGGAAGGACAGCCACCAAATGAGGTGTGCCCCCGACACCTCGACCAGTAGCCAGTGACGATCCTCCCACTCATCCCGCTCCACCACCCTACGCGCGGGTCCCGTCTGCGCGGTCGCCTGCTCGGCCGCCGCCTCCTCCTCGCCGGCCATCTTCTCCCATGTCTCCGCGCCCAGTGAGAGATACATCATGAGAGCGTCCGCGTCCTCGTCGCTTCCCGCGGCCCGCCGCAGACGTCGCTCCACCGACCGCAAGACCAGCGCTCCCACCACCAGGAGCGCAATCCCTACGCCCACGCCGACGCCCAGCAGTGTGAGGCCGCCCCCGAGAGGCGGCTCCCAATCGGTCACCGCCCACGGCGCCGCGCGGGACAACCACGACTTGCCAACGGAGTAAAGGAGGTTGAGCAGCGTCAACCCCACTGCGAGCAGGCCCATCCCGATCATCCAGAACCCGGCCTGGCGGAATCGATTGATCCGCTGCAACTCCTGCTCGCCCACCCGCCGGCGGACCTCCTCGGCGGCCTCAATGACCGAACGCGCTGCCTTCCGGTCTTCCTCCTCCTCTCGCGCCTTCTCCCACTCGTCCTTCCCGGCCCCCATCGCGCTCCCCCTTCCTGCGTCCGGCCTCTCTCCACTGGTTGGCGTTGCCTTAGGTTGCCTCGGTATCTCCACTGCCGACGCGGGCGCGGGAGCTTAGTCGGCCTGCTTGTCCGCGTCTCGGTAGGCCTCTCCTACGATCGTGATCTCGTCTGCGGTCTCGTAGAGCCCGACCGTCGCGTAGATCCCTCCGGTCTTGCTGCTGCTGAACCAGGCGTAGCGCTCGACGAAGGGCAGCGATTCGAGCATGGCGACCGACTCGCGGGCGAAGCGCGCATTGTCCTCGAAGGTCACCGGCCCGCGCTCGTTCCACTTCCAGTCCGCCCCCGAGTACTCGGTCAGCCAGATCGGAAGCTTGTACTTCTCCCAGTAGCTCGTGACATACCCGCGCATACCCTCGACCGCGTCCGGTTTGGTGATGTCGTCATACCAGTGGAGGCAGATGAAGTCCACGCGGTAGTCGCGGCGCTCCGCCTCCTCCATGAAATCGTCGAGCCACTTCGCGCCCTGGCAGGTGCCGGGGCTGCCCAGGCGCAGACCCGTCTCCATCAGCCGGGGCCACAGCTCGATGGCAAGCTCTACCGACATGTCGGCCTGCCCCTTGTTGTCGGGCTCGTTGAAGCCGAGCAGGGCCGCGTAGCCGCCCGCCTTCACTCGGGCGAGCACCTCGTCGGTGACACTCCTCTCGTCCCAGATCATGGGGACGAACTCGGCCTCGACCTCTTCCTCTCCCGGCTGCGGGTGCGGACCCCAGTTGTAGAACCAACCGCATCCGAGCTCATCGATGACCCTTGGGTCGAGCGAGTCTCTCCTCGCTCTCGTCGCCCAGTGGCCGATGCCCTTCTTTCGCGGCGCGCCGGAATCCTCAGCACTCATCTCGCTCTCGCTCACAGTTGCCTGTCCTCCAGTTTCCTGCGCGGCGCCCTCGCTGGAGTGCGGCGCGGCCCACCCGCACAGCACTGCCAGAACAAAGAGCGCCACAAGCAGTCGATTCTCCACACTGCACATACTCCTCTCGGCAGGATTATAGCACCTGATCGCCAGTGCCGGGCAGGAGCGTGAAGCGTTGGGCAGGAGCTCGCCTCCTGCCCCCAATCTCCTGTCGTCTCCGGCCGTGGGGAGGGGGAAGAATCGAGGGGGGAGGGTGTCCCTCCCCCCTCGAAGCGCATACACCCTATCGCCGAGCACTTGGGGGAGGGCCGGTAGGCCCCCGACGGCTTCCGCCCGAGAGTGTACTCTCGGGCGCACCCTCCGCCTGCGCACTCCCGGATGGCCCACCGTCAGGGAGGCCAAAAGCGAGTGAGGGGGGAAAGGGGGGACGAATCGCCGGTCGTCCCCCCGGCCGTCTCCGACGGCTTGGGGGACAGGAGTCCCCCGAGCCTTTCTTATCGAGGAAGGAGATGTCATGAGCGATGCAGCCGAGATTAGAATCACGCATCCACGGAACGGCGATGTGCTCAACCGCCACGATGGCATCGAGGTCGCCGGCGCGCTCACCATCGAGGTGAGCGGAACCGCGCCGGAGGGAGTCCCGGTGAAGGTGAACGGCCTGCCGGCTCACGTCTCGGGCGGTCGCTTCAGGTGCGAGCTCGACCTCACCCAGCGGCGCACCGCCATCACCGCCTTCGCCTCCCGCGAGGGCGCCGACCTCGAGCACACCGCCACCGTCCTCTGGGACAAGGCGTCGCGGCCGCGCTATCGCTTCTCGGTGGATGACAACATCGAGTTCCTCCGCGAGCTCGCGCTGCGCGCCGACGACTACCCCTCCCTCTTCGACCACTGGTACCTCGGCTTCTGGCGGCAGATGCACGAGGAGTTCGGCGCCAAGATCCACATCAACATCTACTACCAGACCGTCGGCGGCGAGTTCACCCTGCGCCACATGCCGGACAAATGGAAGGACGAGTGGGCGGCCAGCTCCGACTGGCTTCACCTCACCTTCCACGCGCTGCAGGACCAGCCCGAGCGCATCTACAAGGACGCCACCTACGACCAGATGGCGGCCGACTTCGACCTCGTCGTCGGCGAGATCGAGCGCTTCGCCGGCCGCTCCGTCCTTAGTAAGGCGACCACCATCCACTGGGCGGAGGCCCCGCTGGAGGCCTGCCGCGCCCTGCGCGACCGCGGCATTCGCGTGCTCGTCGCCATCTTCCGGCGCGAGTTCGACGGCGAGTGCCCCACCGGCTACTACCTATCGACCGAGACCAAGGACTACGCCAACACGCGGGACGCCTACTACGACCCCGAGGCCGACCTCATCTTCGTGAGCGAGGACGCCACCGTCAACAACCTCGCGCTCGACGAGATCGAGCCCTGGCTCGACCGGCAGCAGGAAAGCCCCCACACGAGCGAGCTCATGGAGCTGCTCATCCACGAGCAGTACTTCCGAAGGGAGCGGCGCGAGCACGACCCCGACATCCGCGAGAAGGTGGTCCGCTCGCTGAAGTGGGTGACCGAGCGCGGCTACGAGCCCGTCTTCTGGGGCGACGGCTTCCTCGGCAACCGCACTCTTCCGTAGGGCAGGCCGTCACCGGGGGCTCGGGGGACGGGAGTCCCCCGACGGCTTCCGCCGGACAGTGTACTGTCCGGCACCCCTCGTCCGACCACGCGCTTCGGCCGGGCCCATCGCCAGGAGAACGCCAAAAGCGAGTGAGGGGGGCACGGGGGGACGAATCGCTGGTCGTCCCCCTGACCGTCACGAGGGGACGAATCG
>JALGXV010000054.1 GCA_029821885.1 Candidatus Hebobacteria bacterium | reverse complement strand
CGAGGTCCTTGAGGCTTCGTTCGGCCGTGTACATGAGCGTCTCGGCCTGGTTGCGTGTGTCCGCTTCCTCGCGAGTTCTGCGATCCTCCTCGGCGTGCTGTTCAGCTTGCTCGACCATACGCTCGACCTCTTGGCGCTCGAGTTGACTCGAGCCTGAGATCGTGATCTCCTGCTTGTTGCCGGTCGCCATATCCTTGGCAGCAACGTTGAGGATCCCGTTGGCATCGATGTTGAACGACACCTCGACCTTCGGCACGCCACGCGGAGCGGGAGGGATGCCGGTCAGCCGGAAGCGGCTCAGGCTCCGGTTGTCCTTGGACATGGGACGTTCTCCCTGACAGACATGCACCTCCACCTCCGTCTGGCTGTCGGCAGCGGTGGTGAATACCTCTGTCTTCTGCGTCGGGATGGTTGTGTTTCGCTCGATGAGTCTCGTCATAACGCCGCCGAGGGTCTCGATGCCCAGCGACAGAGGAGTTACATCCAGGAGCAGCACGTCGTCCACCTCGCGGACGATGATGCCCGCCTGGATCGCTGCTCCCATGGCGACGACCTCATCCGGGTTCACGCCCTTATGGGGCTCCTTCTCCGTCAGCCGGCGGATCAGATCCTGAACCATCGGCATCCGCGTCGCGCCGCCGACGAGGACAACCGCGTCGAGCCCCTGGGCCTTGATCTTGGCATCGCTCAACGCCTGCTCGAACGGGCCCACCATTCGTTCCAGGAGATCCTGGGTGAGCTCCTCGAACTTCGCTCGGCTGAGGTTCATGTCCAAGTGCTTGGGGCCGGTCTGGTCGGCTGTGACAAACGGGAGATTGATGCTTGTCTGGACCATGGACGAGAGCTCAACCTTCGCCTTCTCGGCCGCCTCTCGCAGCCGCTGCAGCGCCTGCCGGTCCTTCCTCAGGTCAATGCCCTGCTCTCTCTGAAACTCGTCGGCCACGTGGTTGACAATACGCTCGTCCCAGTCGTCGCCCCCGAGATGCGTGTCCCCGTTCGTGGCCTTCACCTCGCACACGGCCTCGCCGACCTCGAGCAGGGACACGTCGAAGGTCCCACCTCCAAGGTCCCAGACAAGAATCGTCTGCTCGGCAGCAGATTCGCCGCGCGCAAACCCATAGGCCAGCGCCGCGGCCGTCGGCTCGTTGATGATGCGGAGCACCTCCAGTCCCGCGATCTCCCCCGCGTCCTTGGTGGCGGTGCGCTGCGCATCGTTGAAGTAGGCCGGGACCGTGACGACTGCCCGCGTGACCTTCTCGCCGAGGTAGGCCTCCGCGTCCTCTCGCAGCTTGCGGAGGACCATGGCCGAGACCTCCTCTGGGGTGTGCCGCTTCTCCCCGATCTCCACCACGGCCATGTCGTTCTGGCCCGGCACCACGCGGAACGGCACCATGGACCGTTCGCTCTCCACCTCGGAGTAGCGCCGACCCATGAAGCGCTTTATCGAGTAGACCGTGTTCTCTGCGTTGATGATCGCCTGGCGCTTTGCAGGCTGCCCCACAAGGCGTTCCCCGCCCTTGGTGAACCCCACCACGGACGGCGTCAGCCGACTTCCCTCCGCGTTAGGGATGACGACCGGCTCCCCCCCCTCAATCACGGCGACCACCGAGTTGGTCGTGCCCAAGTCAATCCCGATCACTTTTGCCACGACAGTAGACCTCCGTTAGTGCTCATAGGGCACCGAGCGCCCCATCCAGCCTGACCCCAGTCTGCACGACCTCGCCCGTGCAGAACTGCACGTTGCCCATTAGTGTACCCCATTGTACTCACTTGATAACATTATTGTCAAGTGCCCAGCGGGGGAGTGTGTGAGGCTGTGCACCCATAGCTAGGCGGGGCCGGAGGGCTCTGGTGGGTCCTGCAGCAGGAGAGGAGGCAGGAGGTGGCTTGCGAGCGCACGTCACAGCGTCGTCAAAAGCCTCAGCTGCTGCTCGATGACCCAACGCAGGTCGGGGTCCGCCCGGTCGGCGAGTTCCCGCAGTGGCTCGACGGCCCTCTGATCGCCGATCTCACCCAGCGCGACCGCGCACCAGGTGGCGACATCGGGGTCCGGGTCCGAGAGCGCGGCGGCCAGCGGTGGTACGGCGGGCCGACCGATTGCGACGAAGGACCGGGAGATCTGATAGCGCACGGTGCGGCTCGTGCTCGGATCCCCGAGCACGGCCAGGAGCGGACGTATGCCGCCGACACCTATGTCGCCCAAGGCCGATACCGCCGAGTCGACCACCGGCCAACTTCGGTCGGGAAGGGCGCGGACGAGCGCCGGCACGGCCGCGACATTTCCCGGCCACCCGAGCGCGAGGGCGGCCGAGGCCCGGACTTCGGCGTCGGAGTCCTTGAGCGCGGCCATGAGCGGGCGGTTGACCCTGGAGGACTTCGATCCGATGAGGGAATCGGCTGCGCCCCGCCGCATGAGCACTTCGTCAGACTGCAGTTCCCTGACAAGGACCGGGAATGCGGGCGGGCCCAGTCTGCGCAGGGACAGGACGGCGGCATTGCGGTAGCGCTTCTCGGTCTCCATGAGCGTGGCGACTATCGGCTCGACGGCCCGGCGGTCGCCGATTCGCCCAAGCGCCGTTGCGGCGGCCTCGCGGTTGTCCTTGTCCTCCAGGAAGGGGATGATCGCCGGAACGACGCTCGGGTCACCGATCAGGCCCAGGGCCTTAATGGCGCCGCCCTTCCGGCTCTTGTCCAGCGGCTCGAGGTTGTAGAGGGCCGGCACGACGGCCGCCTCGATCCCCTCCTTCCCCAGATTGCCAAGGCCCCTGTCACGCATCTTGTCGTGGTCGTTGTAGCATCCCCGCAGCAGCGCATCGATCCCCACTCCGCCGACGCGCGCGCAGGCCTCGGCTGCTCCTCCGGCGCCCGAGCCGTCGGAAAGCAGGAAGCGGACCTTCGCCGAGGTCTGCGGGCCGATCTCTCCTCGAGAGCGTTGAGCGCTTCCTCAGTGGTTCCGCCTCCCGCGGCGAGCGCGTCCAGAAGCACCGGCATCGCTCTCATGCCCTGCTTGACCAGGGCCCGGCGCGCCCATCTCCGCGGCGCCTCCTCCTGATCCGCAAGGATCTCACCCAGCGCCCCCACGGCGTCATCGGTGCCGATCACGCCCAACGCCTCCGCTGTCTTGCTCCGAACGATGATGTGCTGTGCCGGCAGGGAGTCGGACAGCTTGTCCATCTCAAGCAGCGTGCCAGCCGCATCCACCCTCATCTCCATGTCGTTGCTGCCGAGCTGCCTTATCAGCCCGCGCTTCACCACGTAGCGCTGCACCAGCCAGCCGATGAGCACGAGGGCGATCACAGCGACCACGATGTAACCGGTCGGGCGACGACGACCTTCCATGCCGGAGTCCTCCCTACGCTGTTTACAGTCCGCCTCTTCGGCGAAGCCTCTCCCCACTCCTTTCGGCTTTCCGCCAGTATGCTGGATTGTGGAATAACCCCCTTGCACAGGAGGCGGCCGACAGACCCCGAGCCCCACACAGCCCTTGGGGGAGGCAGAACGTGTCCGCGAAGCCACTTGACGTACTCGTTGTCGACGACGAGCAGAGCATCTGCATGCTCCTGCAGGATGTTCTGGCCCGCTTCGGGCACAGCGTGACCACATGCCATGACGGAGCTGCCGGCGTCGAGCTGGCAGCCGAGAGCAGCTTCGATCTCGTCTTTCTCGACATCCGCATGCCGGGCATGAGCGGCCTCGAGGCTCTGAAGAAGCTGCGAGAGCTTCAGCCGGAGGCGACCTTCGTCATGATCACCGGTTTTGCCAAGGATGATATCATTGACGAAGCGCTGCAAAGCGGGGCGGCCGCCTGCCTCTGCAAGCCCTTCAGCCTGTCGCAAGTGACGAAGCTGCTCGAGGAGGTAACCTCGGGCGCGGAGATCTCGCTGTAGCGGATCACAGCCTGGCCGGTCCGGGATTATCCGTCCAACTCATCCCGCCACGCCCTCGTCATCAGCGACGCCACAGCCTCAGCAGGCTGCACGTCTTCGAACAACACCTGGTGGACCGCAGTCGCGATCGGCATCTCCACCTCGTGCCCTGCCGCGAGGCGCAGTGCCGCCCCAGTGGTCTCCACTCCCTCCACGATCTGGGGAGCCATGCTCTGCAAAACATCGTCGAGACACGCGCCCTTGGCCAGCTCGTAGCCGACCCGGTAGTTGCGGCTCTTATTCCCCGCGCACGTGACGATCAGGTCTCCCACTCCCGAAAGGCCCCCGAACGTCGCCGCCCGCGCGCCAAGAGTCACGCCGAGGCGCGTCATCTCGGCCAGGCCGCGAGTCACCAGCGCCGCTTTCGTGTTATCGCCGAAGCCCAGTCCGTCGCTTATCCCGGCGCCGATAGCGATGATGTTCTTGAGAACGCCCCCGAGCTCAACGCCGAGGACATCTGGATTGGTATACACCCTGAAGAGAGGAGTACTCATTGCTGCCTGGACCTCGGCCGCGAACTGTGCGTCGCGCGAGGCGGCAACACTGACTGTAGCGTCTCCCGCTGCCACCTCCGGGGCCAGATTCGGCCCGGAGAGCACGGCAATACGATCGCCCAGAGTCCTTCCGACACACTCGGATACCACCTCGGAGAGCCGTTGGCCGGTGTGGCGCTCCAGTCCCTTGGCGGCACTCACCAGGCCCTGACGTCTCTCAAGGCTCTGCGCCAGCTGCAGGCAGACGGTCCGGACCCCCTGCGACGGGACCGCCAGCACGACCAACTGTGCGCCTGCGACGGCCTGACCGATGTCGGCCGTCGCCTGCAGACTCTCTGGCAGGCGGAACTCAGGGAGGTACTCGGGGTTGCGCCCTTCGCGTGCTATCGCCTCCGCGAGCTCGGGGCGCCGAGCCCACAGTGTGACTTGCCGGTCAGCGCGGCCGAGGGCAATGCCGAGCGCCGTACCCCAGCTTCCGGCACCGATGACGGCGATTGTCCCTCGGTCTGCAGCCATTCCCGGCTTCTTCCCTCCGCCCGCCAGCCAACTCCGCGGCCGTCACGTGCGAACCACGCGGAGAACTCGCTACAGCTGCACCTTCTCGCCTATCTTCGACTCCGTACCATCGATCAGCCTTCCCAGGTTGGGTATGTGCCTCGCGATGACGAGCGCCGCGACCGCGGTCCAGAAGAAGGTCCATTCGAGGCTGACCCCCGTCACGGCCATGAAGATGGGGACGAAGCTGGCGGCAGCGATCGAGGCCGCTGAGATGTAGCGCGTAACGGTGACAACGACGATCCACACGCCAATCCCCACCACGCCGGCGAGCCAGTTCATGCCGAGCAGTGCCCCCAGCGTCGTGGCGACGGCGCGCCCCCCGCGGAATCTGAGGAAAACGGAGAACGTGTGCCCGAGGATAGGAGCGAGGGCGATGGCGAGGAGCCAGAGCGCGGGACGGCCCTCGACGATTTCGGCCAGCCAGTATCGCCCGAAGTAGACCGGGATCGCTCCCTTCAGGACGTCGGCGATGAGGACGACGGCCGCGGGCCCGGGGCCCAGTACGCGAAGGACATTGGAGAAGCCGATGTTGCCGCTGCCTTGCCTGGTGACATCGACGCCGCGGGTGCGCCCGATGAGGAAGCCGAAGGGGATGCTCCCAAGGAGGTAGGAAGCGAGGACCCACACGGCGATCTTCATCTCCGAGCCTTCCGATCCCGGGATTTCCTGACGAGGAATCGAATCGGTGTTCCCTCCAGCGGTACGCGCTTCCGAAGTTCGTTCTCCAAGTATGCTCGATGGGAGAAGTGCATGAGCTTCGGATCATTGACTTGAAGCGCCAGCGTCGGCGGCCGAACATCTACCTGGGCCACGTAGTAGATCTTGAGCTGCTTCCCCCTCAGCGACAGGGGATGGTCCCAGGTCGCCTCCTCGAAGATGCGGTTGAGCGCCGCGGTCTGGAAGCGATGCGCGTGCTGTTCGGCGACCTCAATCGTCGTATCGAGCAGGGCGTCAATGCCGGTGTGCTCCAGAGCAGAGGTGAAAGCCACCGGCGCGTAGCTGATCTCGGGGAGCCAGGCTTGTATCTCGCGCGCGAAGTCCGCCATGAGCGTTCGTTCAGCCTGCTTCGTGACATCGTCAGGCGCTCGGAGATCCCACTTGCTCACGACGAGCACCTGAGCTTTGCCCTCCTCGTGCGCCCGCCCGGCGATCCGCTTGTCCTGGTCGGTCAGCCCGGCTGAGGCGTCGATCAGAGTCAGCGCCACATCACACCGTTCTATCGCACCGAAGGCGCGCAAGACGCTGTAGTACTCGAACGATTCCCGCACGCGGCTCTTCCGCCTCACCCCGGCCGTGTCGATGAGTATGAGGCGCTGGCCGCGCCACTCATGACTCGTGTCAACTGAATCCCGCGTGGTGCCAGGACGAGGATCGACAATCGCCCGCTCTTCTCCGAGGATCGCGTTCAGGAGAGACGACTTCCCTACGTTCGGCCGACCCACGATGGCCGCTCGTATCACGTCTTCGTCCTCAAGGGCCGGCGCCGTCTCCGGCAGATGCTCGGCCACGAGGTCCAGCAGCTCATCCACGAGCAGACCATGGGCCGCCGATACTCCCACCACCTCCCCGACGGCCAGGCTGTAGAAGTCCGGGACGCCGTCCTCGCGGCGTCTGCTATCTACCTTGTTGGCAGCGAGGACGGTGGGCTTTCCTGTCTTGCGCAGAATCTCGGCAATCTCTTCCTCGAACGGCGCGAGGCCGTCCTTTACGTCGACCACGAAGATGATGACATCCGACTCTTCGATCGCGAATTCGATCTGCCGCCGCACCTGGACCTGCAGGTCGTCCTTCTCCGCGACCAGGCCGCCCGTGTCTACGAGCGTGAACCGCTTCCCCATCCATTCGCAGTCGGCGTAGATGCGATCCCGGGTGATCCCTGGCGTCTCCTCCTCAATGGCGATGCGGCGTCCGGCGATACGGTTGAACAGCGTCGATTTCCCCACGTTGGGCCGACCCACGATGGCGACCACGCCGCGGTCTCGGATGGCAGTCACCGCCGGTGCCTCCTGCGGCCGAACCGTCTGATGGCAGCGGTTGCCTCGGCCGGCGTGCCAGCCGCCGCCAACGGCACTCCGACCAAGTCCGACAGCTCATGCAGCGTCATGTCGTCCAGGAAGACCGTCCCCTCTTTCAGCGCCGTTCCCGGGACGAGCGCCAGGTCGACGCTCAGGCCCTGCAGTGCCCGAGCGATGTCACGCCCGGCCAGCAGCCCTGCTGTGGTGACTGAGCGGCCGAACAGGTCATTGGCCACAACGCATACCTCTGGTCTGACATTCCCCTCACTCAGCTTGCCCGCCAACTGCCGCACCAAGGGAGCCGCCATCTTGCCGGTGACAAGTCCCACCGCGAGCGGTGCCCGAAGCCTCGGCGGCCGTATCCGCCGCAGGCCCCCGAGGAAGAGACGAGCACCCCCGATCCCGTTGCCCAACTGAGGGAGCTTCTCGTATTCACACCGTCTCGGCAGCGGCAGACTTCTTTGAAGATACAACTCATCTGCCGCGAAGACAAGCCGGGTGCCCAGCTCCCGGCGAAAATCGCTCTGCCACCGATGAACTTCCTCAATGAGTCTCCGGCTCATCGCCGCAGTCACCGGCCGGATCGGAGGCTGTCTGCCTCTGTGCCGGGTCAGTCCGACCGGCACCGCGCCGACCGACTGCACCGCGGGATGAAGGGCGGCCAGGTCGCGCACGGTTCTCTCCAGATGCGCGCCGTCGTTCACCCCGGGGCAGACAACGATCTGGCAGTGGAACTCCATCCCGGACGCGCCCAAGCGCCGCATCTCGGACAGAACGTCGGGTGTGGGCCCACCGAAGATCTGCTCCCTGACGTCGGGCTCGGTCGCGTGGACCGAGACATACAGAGGCGAGAGATGGAGCTCGGCGATGCGTGATCTGTCGGCCGGTGTCAGGTTCGTAAGCGTGATGAAATTGCCGTGCAGGAAGGAGAGCCGGTAGTCATCATCGCGCAGGTAGAGGCTCGGCCGAAGACCAGTTGGAAGCTGAGACACGAAGCAGAAGGGACAGCGATTGGTGCAGGTAATCACACCATCGAAGACGTCCTCCGAGAAGCGCAGGCCCAGGTCCTCGTCCAGCTCCTTGCGTATCAGCAGACGCCGCGGCTTCGCGCTTCCGTCGACGAGCAGCAGATCCAACTCCCGCTCAGCGGCCAGGTAGCGGAACTCTATGTAGTCGCGAGGGGCTCTCCCGTTCAGGCGGACAAGTCGCTCTCCTGCCCTGACTCCGGCCCGGTCGGCGGGGCTGCCCTCTTCGACCGATGCCACGATGGCCTGGCACCGCGTCGTCATCCGGCCTCGATGCCTTTCCCCGGGTCTCGCAGTCTCGTCACGACCTCATCGACGATCCAGTCGGGAGTGGACGCTCCGGCCGTGACGCCCACCCGGCCGGCCGCTCTGACCCAAGCAGCATCCACCTCATCCGCTGTCTCGACATGGTGGGTTGGGGTGCCGGTGGATATGCAGATCTCGTGCAGTCGTCTTGTGTTCGCGCTGTTCCGCCCGCCCACCACTATCATCACGTCGCTCCTCTCGGCCAGCTCTCTCGCGCTCTCCTGCCGCTTCATGGTGGCCTCGCAGATGGTGTTGAACACACGCAGCTCCCGGCAGCGTTCCGCCAAGGCGGCCGCCACCTCACATAGTGCCTGCGGCCGCTGAGTCGTCTGCACGACGAGCCCATAGCGCCGGCGGAAGGGAAGCTCATGCACCTCCTCCGCGGAGGTGACGATCTCCGCCTTCCCCCCTACTCGGGCCGCCAGACCCTCGACCTCGCGATGGCCGCGATCCCCCAGAATCACCACCGCGTAGCCCTCCTCCGCGAGGCCCCGGATGTGGTCGTGTGCACGCCTCACGAACGGGCACGTGGCATCGATGACTGGAAGGCCCCGCGCCCGCGCTGTGTCCTCGATCTTCGGGTCCACCCCATGCGCGGAGAGCACTATGGCTCCCTCGTTGACTTCGTCTAGAGACCGGACCTGGCGCACGCCGCGCGCGTCGAGCCGGGCGATCTCTTGCGGGTTGTGGATGAGCGGGCCGAGCGTATGGACCGGGCGCGATGGATCATCGGCCGCCCGCGCGACGAGTTCGAGCGCGCGCTTGACGCCAAAGCAGAACCCCGCGTTCTTGGCGACGGTTATGTCCACGCGATCAACGGTCAGCCGCCTACACGACTCACAAAGCCAGCCATCCTCAGCATGGCCTCCTCGATGAGCGGCATCGAGGTCGCATAGGAGCATCGAACGAATCCCTCGCCACTGGGGCCGAAGGCCGTGCCCGGCACCACAGCAACTTTCTCCTCTTCGAGGAGACGCTCGGCAAACTGCTCCGATGTCAGTCCCGTAGCGGAGACGGACGGAAAGGCGTAGAAGGCGCCCTTTGGCTCGAAGCAGCTCAGCCCCATCTCATTGAGGCGGTTCAGCATGACGCGGCGCCGCTGGTTGTACTCACGCCGCATCTGATCGATCTCCTCATCGCATCCTCGCAGCGCCTCGATTGCCGCCTCTTGCGCTGTTGTGGGCGAGCACATCACCGCGTAGCTGTGCACCTTCACCATGGCTTCGATGATGTCCGCCGGCCCAGCCGCGAAGCCCAGTCGCCACCCCGTCATCGCCCAGGCCTTCGAGAAGCCTCCGACGAGGATCGTACGCTGCCGCCCGACCGGAGTTGCCGCAGCCGAGCAGTGAGCGCCGTCGTATGTGAGTTCAGCGTAGATCTCGTCCGAGATGATCAGCATGTCGCGGTCGGCAGCGAACTCGACGAGAGCCTCCATCCCCGCGCGAGGCATCACGGCCCCGGTGGGATTCGACGGATACGAGATCAGCAGGGCTCGCGTCCCCTCATCGTAGGCCTCGGCGAGATCGTCCACCTGGACCTGGAAGTCGTGCTCGACGGAGGTGCTCACCTGGAGTGCCCTGCCGCCAGCGAGCACGGCGCACGGGACATAGGAGACGAAGCACGGCTGGGGGATGAGCACGCCGTCGTTCGGTTCAAGCACGGTCCGCAGAGCGACGTCTATCGCCTCGCTTCCCCCCACAGTGACGACTAGCTCTGTGTCGGGATCGTAGCTGACGCCGAAGCGGCGATCCAGGTACTGCGCTATCTCCTGAAGCAGCGGCCCAATGCCGCGGTTCGGCGTGTAGTGGGTGTGCCCCCGCTCGAGCGAGTAGATGCCCGCCTCCCGCACTCGCCACGGGGTGATGAAGTCCGGCTCCCCAATGCCGAGCGAGATCGCCTCCGGCATTCTCTCCACCAACTCGAAGAAGCGCCTAATGCCGGATGGCCGGAGGGTCTGGACTCGCCGCGCAACACGGGGCCTCGTCTTTGCCAACTAATCTCTCCGCTACGGCGTGACGGGCAGCCGTTTGGCCTGCGCCCGCTCCACCATTACGTCCCCGTCGACCTTGTACCGTCTGAGTACGAAGTGCGTTGCCGTACCGACCACATGGTCCAGTGGCGCCAGCTTCTCGGCCACGAAGTATGCAACATCCCGCATATTGCCGCCTTGGATGACGACGAGGAAGTCGTAGGCACCGGACATCAGATAGAGCGAGTGGACCTCGGGGAACTCCATGATTCGCTCCGCCACCGCGTCGAAGCCCACCCCTCGCTCCGGCGCGCACCTGACTTCGATGAATCCAAAGACGTGCTCGATGCCCGCTCGCTCCCAGTCGATGACGGTCTTGTAGCGGCGGATGACTTTGTCTTTCTCGAGCTTGGCCACCGCGTCTTTCGCCTCCGCCTCCGAGATGCCGGTGCGCTCGGCGATCTGAGCGTCCGTCAGACGAGCATCCTCGCTGAGCAGTTGCAGTATCTCTTCCATTGTGCCTATCTCCCTCTCTGCTCGGCACGGCCGGGCGTTCGCGAAGCCAACTTGAGAGCGCGGCCGCCGCCAGAACCGAAGCTACTTGTGGATCGCCATCCCCAGCGCGTCCTCGGCCGCCTCCATGATCGGCTCCATCAGAGTGGGGTGAGCGTGCACCATCCCCCCCACCTCCTCAGCGGTGGCCCCAAGGTAGACCGCCAAGACGATCTCGTGGATCAGGTCGGTTGCGTGCGGCCCGCAGATCTGGCCACCGATCACCTTGCCCGAGGCCGCGTCCACGATGACCTTGACCAGCCCTTCTCGCGAACCTTCGGCCACTGCCTTCCCCGCGCCCCGGAAGAAGAATCTGCCGACTCTGACGTCTATCCCGCGCTGCCGCGCATCCGCTTCCGTTAGCCCGACAGATCCGATCTCGGGATGCGTGTAGGTCACGGAGGGGATGGCCGTATAGTCCATCTCAGCTTGCTTCCCCAGCGCGTTGGCGACGGCGACCTTCCCCTCGCCCGAGGCGACGTGCGCAAGCATGATGCCGCCGATGGCATCGCCGCAGGCGTACACCCCCGGCACGCTCGTCGCCATCCGGCCGTTCACCTTCACCGCGCGCCCATCCATCTCGATGCCCGCTTCCTGGAGGCCGATGCCGTCGGTGTTGGGCCAGCGGCCGACGGCACACAAAATGACATCCGCCTCGACCTCCTTCTCTTCGCCATCCCTCGTAAAGCGGACGACCTTGGCACCATCTCTATCGGACACCTCGCTGACGCGAGCGTTCGTGTGCGCTTCGATCCGGCGGCGCCGGAAGGCCCGCGCGAGTTCCGCCGCGATCTCCGGATCTTCGGTCGGGACGATCTGCGGCATCATCTCGATGATAGTTACCTTGGACCCGACGGCGTTGAATACGTCCGCGAACTCCACCCCCACGTAGCCGGCCCCTACGATGGCCAGCCGTTGGGGTATTTCGTCGATGTCAAGCAGCTCGGTGCTGGTTAGCACGCCGGGACCATCGAAGCCAGGCAGCGGCAGCCGAGCGGGAACGGAGCCCGTCGCCAGGAGGACGGCGTCGGCCCTGACCTCCTCTTCGCCGTCGCCAGTTTCGACGACGATGGTCTTGGGGCCGGACAGGCGGCCGCGCCCGTGGACGACGCGAACGTCGTTCTTCTTCATGAGGAACTCGACGCCCCTGACGACCTGACTGACCACTTCGGTCTTCCTCTCGATCATGCGGGGCCAGTCGATGCCCTTGACCTCGGCCCGCACCCCGAACTCGCCCAGCCGACGCGAAAGCTGTGCGAGTTCAGATGATCTGAGCAGGGCCTTGCTCGGGATGCAGCCGCGGTTCAAGCACGTGCCTCCGAGCGCGTCCATCTCGACCAGCGTCACTTCTGCCCCGAGTTGCCGCGCGCGCACGGCCGCCACATATCCGCCCGGACCTCCTCCCAGTATTGCCAGGTGGGCCAACGTATCGTCCTCCGGTGCTGCCGCCCAGTCAAGCGAATGGCGAATCGCCCGCGCTCGCTACTCCCCCAGTTGCTCCTTCAGGGCCTCTATGTGTCTCTTCGCGATTGGGTCGTCGGGGAACCGCTCCAGCAGGGCGCGCCACTCCGCCAGGGCCTCCGCCAGCCGGCCGCCGCGCTCCAGCGAGTTCGGGAGCATGTGCTGGTAGTACATCGGCGCGTCGGCTTCCACCGATTCCCTGAACTGCTCTGCCGCCTCGTCCCACTTGTGCCTGTGGTAGTAGTACATCCCGAAGTCGTGGAAGACTTCGTATCTGTTGGGATTCGCCGCTACGCCGGCCTCGTACAGCTCGATGGCCTCTTCGTCCCGGTCCATACTCCACAGCATCCAGGCGGCGCCGTTGTACGCCTCCACGAATGCCGGGTCGATCTGGACTATCTGGCGGCAGAGACGGATCGCCTCGTCCCATCGGCCGGTGTGCCAGTATTCCTCGGTACCATCCCAGAGCAGGGCTACCAGGAAGTCGCGCGCCTCCTCGACCTGGCGTTCAGCCTCCGCAGCGGAGACGGAAGCAGGGGCAGGTTGATCGGCTTCCTCGGCATACACCGCGCCAGTGCACAAGAGAAGAAGCGAAATCGCCACAATTCGCAGAGCCATGCTGGGATCACTCCTTGCGGCCGGGCTAGTTTGGGATTCTACTGGATTTCGGCCGGACGAACAACCCGAGCGAGGTCAGCGAAAGGGCAGCCGGCGCCTCAGCCACGGGGCCGCGCCCGCAACCAGGGCCGCCTTGGCTGCGTCAACAGGGACGAACGGGAAGACAGACTGCGCCAGGACGACGGGAAGCGCCACAGCCCCGCCGAGGGCGGCGATCCAGACGACATACCAGGCCGCGCCGAAGATGTAGATGACCACCACTCCGCTGAGACAGGCCGGAAACGCGAGCCAGCTCCACGAGCCGACCCGCCCGTACAGCGTGCCAGCCACGGCGGCGGCCAATGGGAAGCCGATCAGATAGCCGCCGGTGGGCCCGAGCAGAGCGGCAGGCCCGCCTCCGTGGGCAAACACGGGCAGGCCGACCGCGCCGGCGGCGAGATACTGCACTTGGCTGATGAAGCCAAGACGAGGGCCAAGCACCGCGCCGGCGAGCAGAACGCAGAAGACCTGGCCGGTAAGCGGCACCGGTGTGAAGGGGAGATAGAACTGGACCCGCGCGCCGAGAGCGGTCAGCGCCGCGAACGCCGTCGCGGCCGCGAGTTGGAGCGTGAGTCGCCGCGAGGCGCTCTGCTCTTCCTCGACCAGTGCTATGTGTTCACGTGCTCTCAACTTCGACCTCGATAGGTTCGATCGATCATGACGTCCAGGCCTTCGCACAGATGATAGCGGTTCGCCGCCCTCACTTCAAGAACAGCTCGATCACCGGCACCGTGACGGGAGGTTTGCGGACCGGGAGCTGGAGCGTGAGGAGCTTGGATTGCCCCTTGTGCTCGACCGGACCCGCCAGGTGGCTCGGTCCCGCCTCGATCATCTTGACCTCCGAGGCGTCGTTCAGGAGCTGTGCGTACTCGACCTTGCCACCCATGCCCTCCAGATGCAGATGGTGGATGGGCCAGGCGAAGACGTGGACGTAGAGGCGCTTGGCCTCAGCGTTGTAGGTGAGGGGGCAGTCCTGCGGAGGCTCAAAGCCATCGGGCGCGGGCCCGCAGCCGTAGATGGAGCGCTCGTGAGACCGCATCCATTCACCCATGCCCTGGAGCCGATCAATGGCGCGAGAGTCGAACTCCCCGCGGGCGGTGGGGCCGACGTTGAGGAGCAGGTTGCCGGCCTTGCTGACGTGGTCGATGAGGAGCTGGACGAGTTGCTCGACGCTTTTCCACGAGGCCTCATCGCGATGGTACCCCCAGGAGCCGGAGAATGTCTGACAGGCCTCCCAGGAAACGGGTTTGCCGTCCATGGTCACGCCGTCTTTGGGGACGTACTGCTCCGGGGTGCGGTAGTCCCAGCCGCCCTGCTCGATCAGGTCAAGCCGATCGTTGACGACGATGTGCGGCTGGAGTTCACGCGTCATCTCCAGCAGCTTCTCGCTCTCCCACTCCTCGCGGCCCTTGCCCAGCCACGGTCGCGGGTTCCCGTTCTCATCGCGATTCGGGTAGCTGAAGTCGTAGAAGAGGACGTCGATCTTGCCGTACTCGGTCAGCAGTTCCCGCACCTGGCCGTGAAGATACTGGGCATACTTCTTCGGGTCGCGTCCCTCGTTGAGTTTCTCGCGGTCGGGGTGATTGCGGAGGGGGTGCATGTCGTCGATCAGGAAGTCTGGATGGTGCCAGTCTATCAGGGAATGGTAGAATCCCACCTTGAGGCCACGAGATCGGAACGCGTCGAACATGGGCCGCAGCAGATCTCGGCCGGCGGGAGTGTTGGTGGCCTTGTAGTCGGTGAGCTTGGAGTCCCAGAGGCAGAAGCCTTCGTGGTGCTTGCTGGTTATGACCATGTACTTCATGCCCGCCTCGGCGGCGCGGTCGGCCCATTCCTCGGGGCGGAATAGGTCGGGGTCGAAGTGCTCGAAGTAGCGGTCGTACCAGGTGTCGTCGAGCTGCTCCTGCTGCTTGACCCACTCATGCCGCGCGGGCAAGGCATACAGGCCCCAGTGAATGAACATTCCGAAGCGATCATGCAGAAACCAGGACATGCGGTCCATTGATGAGACTCCCTGACCCCAGTATCGGGTTGCCCCTGGGTCGGCCCGGCGTTACTTCGCAGCACACCAGGGGTTCCCCTTCACCAACGCGAGATAGAAGGACTGAGCGGCAAGGCAGAGTAGCCGTACTGTGACCGAGAAGCACGCCTGACTTGCCGAGGAAGACTCAGTGAATATTACCAGCATAGATGTGAGCATCCGGCGCCGCGAGCCCAGCGCCGACCCGATCCGCGATGCCATCCAGACCCTGCCGGGGACTGGCAACGTAGAGGTGCTGGTCAGGACTGATGAGGGCGCCTCCGGCCGGGGAGAGATCTACTTCGGCCGCATCAGGGGCGCGCCCGACGCGCTGGCCGGGGTCATTGAGCACGAGCTGAAGCCAATCGTGCTCGGCACTGACCCCACCTTCGTTCGTGCGACGCATCAGGCGATGCTTCGCGAGACGGAGTACCATGGCTCGTTCGGCCTCGCCATGTTCGGGATTGCCGCCCTTGACACCGCCCTGTGGGACTGTCTCGGAAAGGCCCACGGTGTGCCGTGCTGGCAATTGTGGGGGGCGGTGCATGATCGCATTCCCGCCTATGCGATGGTGGGCTGGCTCAACTACGGCGACGACGAGGTGCAGCGAATCTGCGCGAAGGCCGTCGGGCAGGGCTTCCGCGCGGTCAAGATCAAGGTCGGCTTTCCGACGCTGGCGGAGGATGTGGCGCGGGTGAAGACGGTGCGGCAGGCCGTGGGCGATGACATCGGCATCATGGTGGACGCGAACCAGTCTCTTACGACGGACGAAGCGGTACAGCGCGGCCGGGCCTTCCAGGATCTCGGCTGCGTCTGGTGGGAGGAGCCGATACCGGCCGATGACATCGATGGATACGCGGAGCTGGCTCGCACGCTGGACATCCCAGTCGCCACGGGAGAGAACCTCTACACACCGGCGGACTTCGCTCGGTTCCTGCGTCGCGACGCGGTGGATATCGTGCAGCCCGACCTTCGCCGTGCAGGCGGGCCGACGGCTCTGCTGCAGATCGGACTGATGGCGGCCGCCTTCCGACGTCCCTATGCTTCCCATGGGGGGGAATGCGCACATTTGAACGTCATGGCCTGCCTACCAAACACCTATTACGTGGAGACCGGCTTGATCGGGGCGGACTCGCCCATGAAGCTGGAGGATGGGTGTGTGGCGCTGCCGCAGGGGCCGGGGTTCAGCTGGGAGTGAGGTGTTCGTCAACAAGTCGACATCACAAGGGATCGCACCGATTGTGTGCGGGCAGCCGCCGACAAAATGAGAGCCCTTCTCGTCGCGAACCCTGAGGCAGGCCGGGTGCGCGGCGAGGCCGCTCTCGGGCGTATCGAGGGCAGCCTCGCAGAGGCTGGCTTCGCCGTCGAGCGGATCGCCGCACCCGCTCCCGCTGGCACGGTGGCCGCGTTGAGCGCGGCCCTCTCCTGCGCGGAGACCCAAGACACGCGCGTAGTGGTCGCGGGGGGAGATGGCACGATCCACGCAGCGTTGCCGGCCCTCGTCGACACCGGTGTGCCGTTGGCCATCCTGCCAGTCGGGTCGGTCAACGTCCTCGCGCGCGAACTCGGGATTCCGCCATCGCTCGAAGCGGCCATAGGAGTGGCGAAGAGCGGCCGGCTGCGGCAGATTGATCTCGGCTATGCCAACGGCCGGGCGTTCGCCTTGATGGCGGGCATCGGGTTCGACGCTGCCGTAGTCCAGAGCGTGGCGCCCCAGCTGAAGGACCTAGTCGGCTCTTTCGCCTATGTTGCGCGGGGCCTACAGGTGCTCGCGTCCTATCCGCAGACCCGCTTTCACATCGAGGCCGACGGGGAGGAGGTCGAGGCAGCGGGATGGCTTGCCGTTGTTGCCAATGCGAGTCGCTACACCTACCATTGGCGACTCGCGCCCGACGCTCAGATTGACGATGGGTGGCTCGACTTCTGCTTCTTCTCCAGCGAATCCGCCTTGCAGACTGCGGGCCAGGTCGTCGCCACACTTGGCGGACGGCACTTCTCCCACCCCGGCGTCCAGCACCTACGGGCGAAGCGGTTCCGGTTTCGCTGCACTCCCGAGGTGGCAGTCCAGCTCGATGGGGACCCAGCGGGGATGACCCCCATCAAGGTTGAGATCAGGCCGGGGGCTCTGACTGTGATGGTGCCCTAGCACGAGATAGGGCTCTAGGCCCCCGCTCGCGCTGCGACAGGCGATGCGGCAGGCAATTGTGACGGCCGCTTCAAGTGTCTGACCCGGACCCGACAGAATCACGGCCGCCGATGCTGGCCGGCCGGCGCCCTAGCCCCCTACTGGTACGAGTACCAGTAGGTCCTGTCCTGGCGGATGGTGACCGGCACGTGCCCTCGGGAGGGCACCTCGATAGTCGTCTCGATGACGCGCTCGACCTTCTGCCCGTACGGAAGCAGCGTCGCCGGATCGACAATCCTGTGGCCGCGGCCGGACACGCGCGCTCCTCCCCCGAAGGGCTTCTTGCCGGAGAGCAGAGACTCGTGCTCAGGACCCAGGAAGCCTCGAAGCTCCACCGGATCGCTGGCGTACTTGAACTCGACGCGGACGCAGTTCCTGCCGTCCACAGTCTGCTCGCCGGTCACCTTGAGCGCGACGTGGAACTCGACCATGTCACCGCTTGGCAGGGGATAGTGCTCGGTTGCCAGCCAGACAGATCCGGGTGTGGCCGAGCGGTCCTTGTAGTTGAGGACTTCTCTCTCCCAGTCCGCTTGCGCGGTTGCGGATATAGTCTCCTTGGAGAACACGCCGCCCACCATCGCCAGCGCCTCGGGCGCCAACGTCTCTCGGGCTCGCCTTCCGATCTCCTCGATTCCTGAGACATCGACGAGCCTCCAGGCGTCGTCGATCTTGTACGTCAGCGACGCCCCCTTGAGCGGCTCCGTCGTGAGTTGCTTCCCCGCCGCCCCAGGTCCCTCGGCCTCGCCGCCTGGCACGCCGAAGGTAACTGAGTGTCCATCTGCCAGCCTGTGGAAGGAATATAGAGTGTTCGACTCAGACTGAGTGCTCGTCGCGCGTCCCTCGCCGAAGTCGAGCACCTGGGTCCCGCTGCTCGTCAACACATAGCGTGTCCCGTCCGGCGGGTCAAACCGAAAAGTCGCGCCGTTCTCGTGCGCCCCGGCCGGGGCTGCCGCCACCAGGCACAGCAGAGCGGCCGGTGCGCTCGCGACGCATCGCAACAACACGGCAGGTGAACCTGACTCGTAGCGTACCATCACTGCATCTCCCCCCTGCCATCGGTTTC
>JALGXV010000291.1 GCA_029821885.1 Candidatus Hebobacteria bacterium | reverse complement strand
GGGGAGCCCCTACTCGCTCCTCTTCCGGGATCTCAGGCAGAGCGAGCAGCGGCTCAAGGCCGAGCGCGACTTCGTCTCGGCCGTGCTGTCCACCGAAGGAGCGCTGGTTGTGGTCCTCGACCGCGAGGGCCGAATCGTCCGCTTCAACCGCGCCTGCGAGGACCTGACCGGCTACCTCCTTGAGGAAGTACGAGGGAAGCACTTCTCGGAACTCGGCCTGCTGCCCGCCGAACAACTGGAGCCGGTCGAGGACGCCTTCCGGGAGGTGAGGGGGGAGTCCCACAGGAGTCAACTCGAGACTGAGCTGGTGACGAAAGACGGGGCCCGGCGCTGCATCGCCTGGTCGAACACCGCACTGCTGGGCTCCGACGCCGGTGTCGACTACGTCATCGCAACCGGCATTGATGTCACCGACCGCGCCCAGGCCGAAGCGGATCTGAAGCAGGCCCTGGCCGACAAGGACGTGCTCCTCGCGGAGACCCACCACCGGGTGAGGAACAACCTCCAGATCATCGCCTCCCTCCTCGAGCTGAGCCGCGAGCGCGCCCACAGCGAGGAGGCGGCGGCCGTGCTCCAGGAGGCCGGTGACAGGGTCTTCGCCATAAGCCTCATCCACACCGAACTCTACCGCGCGGAGCGCTTCGACCAGATCGACATGGGGCCTCACGTCAGCAACCTGGCCGAGCACCTGGCCGAAGTCCACGCCGGAGAAGACAGGGACATCCGCCTGATCATCGCCACCGCCGACGTTCGCCTCAGCCTCGCGCAGGCCGTTCCCTGCGGCCTCATCGTGAGCGAGCTGACCAGCAATGCCTACCGGCATGCTTTCGAGGGCCGGCCGGGGGGAACGATCGAGGTCACGCTCGCGCAGCTTCCCGACCAGTTGATCTCCCTCAGAATCAGGGACGATGGCGTCGGCATTCCCGACGATATCGACATGGCGGAGCCGAAGACGCTCGGGCTTCAGCTCGTCAGGGGACTGACCGACCAACTTGGGGGCACCATCGAAATCGTGCGTGGGGACGGCACCGAGGTCCTCGTCCGCTTCAAGCTCGTGCCAGCCGCGACGGCGATGAAGACGACGGAGTGAGCGGCCTTCGCGCAGGCCCCTTCAGCGGACCGCCCCGACCGCCGCCCTCCTCAGTTCCCCGCCGCGTACTCGACCTCGAGGAATAGTGACTGTCCCGGCGCAACAGGGCGCGTCGCCCGCACCGCCGGCCGGCCGTAGCGCTCGGTCCGCTCCACCTCCGCGGCCGCGCCGTTCACCTCGCAGGCCTTCACGCTTGCGCCGTCGGGCAGCGTCAGCTCGATCACTCCCTCGAACTCGATGTCATTCCCGTTGGTGATCCGGCCGATCATGCGGCCTTCGCGGCACTCGTAGGCGAAGTCGAAGCGCGAATCTCCCAGACGGCACGCCTCCCACGTGAACTCGGGCCAGGGACAGAACGGCCGCAGGGAGACCTGCCTCGCCGGCGCGTCCACGCGCAGCCCGAGAATGGTGTTCACGAACAGGCAGAGGTAGACACCGGCCGCCCACCCGCACTTCCCCACCCCCACTTCTTCGAGACCATCGCGGCCCTCGAAGCTGAAGTACGGGTCCCGGCGCCGCACCTCGGTTGGGTCCGTGCACCCGTACTTGTACGGCCACCACCAGATCGACCCATCGTGATCGGTGAGGCGGCGGACCTGTTCGAGTCGGGCCAGCACCTCGCCTTCGTTGGCGGCGCTCGCCAAGGCCGTCATCCATCCCGGGAAGGTGGTGCCGGTCTCCTCCCACCAGATGCCGTCGACGACCGGCGCGTAGTGCGGATTCTCCGGCGACAGCCCGAGTCGGGCGTGCTCAATGAGCGCCGGATCGTCGGCCTCGCAGAAGCCGTAGAAAGGCATGAGAGTGGTGTCGGTTTCCTCGCCATCGTGGCCGGCGACGAAGCTCCCATCGGCCTCGGCGCCCTCGAAGAAGCGCCGCCCCTGCGGGCCTTCGCCCACGCAGTGCTGCAGGATCGCCTTCTTGACCTTGCCCGCCGCCTCCGACCACGCCTCGGCGAGCCCCTGCTCGTCGTACACCTCGCGGGCGATCCGCGCCATGTGGTGGAACGAATACCAGACCAGCAGGTTAGAGCCGGTGTGATACTCGCCCCGCGAAGGGCCGTCGGAGATGAACATCGACGGAAACAGGAACGGCTCCCCTCGCCGGCTCTGCAGCACGTCTTCCAGCAGAGCGTGCGCGCCGTCGAGGACCTCCCGGTGATCGAGGAAGAAAGCGCGGTCGCCTGTCATCTGGTAGTAGGCGCCCGCCAGCACCAGCGGCGCGAGCCCGTTCGCAAGCGAGTGCGTCACCCGCCTCGGGTTGGGGAAGCGGGCGGAGCCGCCGCCATCGTGACCATACGCCCCCGTCGGAAGTCCCCATCGCAGGAAGAACAGGATCGCGTCCGCGCACAGCCGCGGCTCGAACATGCTCATGGGCAGCATGGCGTGGAAGTTGTCCTTGGTCCACACGCACGCGCTCTCCCAGGCCGACGCGCCCACGAAGTTGCTGCCCCAGAACCCGGCGCCGAACTTCCCGTCCGCCATCCGCATGACGGACTGGCGGCACAGCTCCTCGAAGCGGAGCAGCCCCTCCGCGTAGAACGGCTCCGCGGGAATCGAGAGCCGGCCGAACCGACCGGCGTGGAATCGCCAGGTCTCATTGAGCCAGTCGAGCGCCGTCCGCTCGCGCAGCAGACCCTCGGCCCGGCCGAGCTCGTCTCCATCGTGGCCGAGGATGAAGGCGAACGAGACGGTGATGTCTTCGCCGGGCTGGAGAGCGAGGCCGATCTCGGGATAGGCATCGGCGCCGTCGAGACAGGCAACGGCCTCGTGCCGCGAGCGCTTCCCTTCGCTCTCGCTCATCCGGGCGATGTCGGACACATCGGCCGGGCCGACGAGCGCGCCCTCGAACGGCCCGTCACCTTCGTTGCTGATGTGCAGCACGGCGATGACGGCGCGGGGAGCGGTGACGCTGTCGCCCTCGGCCATCGGGGCGAAGACCAGCAGACGTACTCGCACATCATCGCACTGGTACGTGAACATCGGGAAGAGACCGCCGAGCAGCTCGACGCCCACGGCGGAGAGTTCGTGCAAGCCCGTCGCCTCGCCCTCCCCGCGGCGAATCGAGAGAGGCCACGGGCCGCCGCCGATCAGCTCCTTGTAGACATAGATGCCGGGGAGGTACCGGTTGCTGAGCCCCGCGGGAATCAGTCCCTCACAGATGCACGCGTTCTCGAGCAGACCTGTCTGCGTGATCGTGCACAGCACCTGGTTGTTCGAGACATCGAAACACAGATAGGGTGTGTCCGTCTTGTAGTAGCTCGTCCCGTGCCGCGGCCGGCCGTCCGGCTCGAGGCCGAAGGCGTCGCTCCGCGGGCCGTCCAGCGCGTCGGCGAGTGAGCCGAAGGGCTCGAATGAGCTGGACATCGGACGGCTGGCACTCTGGTCACTTCGCATACGGCACCTCCAAGCGCAATGTTCCTCCAGGAGCGATCGGCCCGGCGAGGCGGCCGGCCGGCCGACCATAGCGCTCCATGTGCTCGACCTCCTCGGTTTCGACACCGTTAACCTTACATACCTTGGCGACCGCGCCCTCGGGGAGTGTGAGTTCGACAAGTCCCTTGAACTCGTCCTCGTTCCGGTTGGTGATCTGGCCGACCACGCGGCCATCGCGATGCTGATAGCCGAAGTCGAACACAGCTCGGCCGAGGCGACAGCTCTCCCACGTGAACTCGGGCCACGGGCAGAAGGGACGGAGCGAGACGTGGCCCGCGGGAACGTCCACGCTCAGGCCCAGGATGTTGTTCACGAACAGGCACAGATAGAGCGCGGCGACGTAGCCCGATTTGCTCAGGTCGCAGCCGCCTAC
Organism: Candidatus Hebobacteria bacterium; assembly: GCA_029821885.1. Classification (GTDB taxonomy): domain Bacteria; phylum Armatimonadota; class Hebobacteria; order Hebobacterales; family Hebobacteraceae; genus Hebobacterum. Next base: position 70 of record JALGXV010000291.1, on the reverse strand, counting down.
GTCCCTACGCCGCACGAGCGCGGGGTCCGCCGCCGGGTAGGAATAGGGCCACCACCAGATGGAGCCATCG
>JALGXV010000053.1 GCA_029821885.1 Candidatus Hebobacteria bacterium | reverse complement strand
AGCGGTCCTGCTGGCAATCGCCGTCAGGGTCCCGATGTCGGTCTTCTCCAGCTCCAGGTGCGCCTCCATTGACCCGTCGTCGGTGCCGATCGTGCCCGAGAGAAGGAGGGCGCTCTCCCCTCGCCGCAGGTCGACGGAATCCAGCGAAACCATGGAGCCCCCGTACCCGGCCTCTACCACCAGCTCGTCGAACTCCTCCTGGTTCACGCCCAGGGGCCGAGCGTCGAGGCGGACACGCAGTTCGGGCCGCGCCAGCGGACCTCTGAGGCTGGCCTTGGCGGCGAGGCCGCCCGTGAGAGTGAGGCCGAGCTGGCTGCGCCAACTCGCTGTGAGTTGCTCCAATTGGATGTTGTCACCGGCGAGCTCCAGCGAGAAGCCTATCTCCGGGGCATAGCCCCCGGAGATGAAAAGCTCGCCGCCCGCGAGATCGATCCGGCCTCGCTCTACCGCAAACCGCCCCTCGGCATACCGAGCCTGAAGCTCACCCGCACCCAATGGCTGGCCGGCGATGCTGAGCGACTCAAGGAGCAGATCGACGTCCACTTCGGGATCGGCCAGCGTTCCGGCCAGGCCGACAGATCCACTGACCAAGCCAGTGGGGGAAGCGGATCCCACCCAGGCGGGGAGCCAAGTGCTCACATCGACCTCAGAGATCTCCACGCGCCCGGACAGGGGCGCCCGTTTGCGAGGCCCCTTCCAGTTGTCGACGACGAACTCGCCAGCGCCGCGTCCTCCCTCGAGGCTCAGGTCGAAGGAGTCCACCGCGAACCGCTCCTGCGAGACCGAGAACTCGCCGCTGAGGCTGTCGAAGTGCCTCCCCTGGAGTTCGCCGGGGCCCAGCACCGCGTATCCGGCAATGATGCCGTCCCCGACATGCCCTGATGCCTCCAACCGTGCGCAGCACTGGCCTCGCAGGCCTCTCAGATCCAGAGGCGCGCCGATGGCCGACAGGTCAAGTCGTGCCAGTCTCGCCTTGACTTCGTAGCCTCCGTCGAGGGGAAGCTCCGCTTCGAGGGAGCCCGTCGCCACGGGGCCGGAGAGGCGTAGCTCGGGGAGCAGAAGAGTCTCGTCGACGTACTCGAAGTCTCCCTCCATCTCGCCGATGGCGACGCCCTCGATCGACACCTCGGTCGCATGTACTGTGCCCCAGAACGTGCTATCGGCGCTGACCTCGCCGCTCACTGTGGCCTGCACGGTTCCTTCGAAATCGCCCTCAATGCCGGCCATCGCTGCAAGCATAGAAAGCGGGAAGTTCGCAAGCGAGACAGTGCCCGCGCCCGCAGGTCTCGGCTTGAGGAGATCGAGCTCCACGTCTGCCTCGAAGCGGCGCGGGCTTCCGCTGGCGGAGGGTTTGAGCCTGAGCCGGCCCCTGTGGTACTCGAAGGGCATCACCAGATCGTGCCAGGACACTGTGCGGAACTCGATCAGGCTCATCTTCGCCTCGCCGGTGACCGTGATGTCTGTTGCCCGCCCCGTGACATCTGCGGTCACGCCCAGAGGGCTCGGCAGCACGAGCGCAGCCGGGAGGTCAATCTCTGGGAACAGGGCCTGTATCTGCCGATATTGGACATCGGAGGCCGTGACCTCCAGGTCAAGTGTAGGGTCGGCCGCACCCAGGACCGACCCCTTCACAGTGACCGGCGCATCGACGAGAGTCCCGACAATGCGGCGGAGATCCACGGCGCCTTCGCGAACACGCACCTCCCCGTCGATCTGCCGCACCGGCCGGCGCAGCCAGGGGAAGGCAATCTCGACTTGGCTCAACTGCATCAGCAGATCGTAGCTGAGTGCCTCTTTCCCGCCGCCGACGAAGCTGAACTCGCCATTCAGGTCGACTTCCCCCGCGCGTACGTCGCCGAAACCAATGAGAGGAATGCGCTCGAGCACATAGGGCGCAATCACTCCATCGGCCTCGACGTCCAGGTGCGTGGTCCCGGACTCGGAGCTGCTTCGCCCCCGCAGCTCGAGCGAGTCGAAGATACCTTCGTTTGCCCCGCACTCGACTGTGAAGACGGCCTCGCCCGGCCGAGAGTAGGAGAGCGAGATCTGCACGTCAGAGAGAGATGTCGTCAGGCCGTCGTTGCCCTGGTCGACCAGGGTGATCTTGCCACCCTCGACTTCCACCGAGCCGCGGAAGCGGCTTGGGCCCTCCCGCGGCCGTTCCAGCAGATCGCTCACACTCCACTTGCCATCGGGCAGGCGAGCGAGCGTGACCTCGGGGTCTACAAGTCGCACCGAGCGTATGTCAGTGGGCCCGGAGATGACAGAGAGCAGGCCTCCGCCGCCACCCACCTGAACCGACACGTGAGGCACCCTGAGAAGCGGGGTGCCGTCCTCGTTGCGGACCAGGAGGTCACGCAGTGCCACCCGCCCCGACGCCGTGAGGCCCGCGCCGCCAATGGTCACGTCGCGGTTGAGCTCCCTGGAGAGCTCGCTGGCGACGAGCGACCGAACGTAGTTGACCAGCGGGCCCGTCTTGAGGAGCACCAGCGCTGCGATGGCTAGCAGAAGCAGAAGCGTGATGAGCGGCAGTAGCCGCGCTGGTCTGCGCATCTCCGGCGGCCTATCTGCTCCCTATCGGGCCGATGGGTGCCCCATCGCCGGGGCTCGCGGTGGTCGCACTGCTGCGCGCTTTGGCCAGCTCGGCCGCGTGGTATGAGCTGCGGACTAGGGGCCCGCTGAGCACGTGCGAGAACCCCATCTGCCGGGCCGCGGACTCGTAGCGAGAGAACTCCTCCGGTTCCACATACCGGTGGACTTCGAGATGGCCCTTCGTCGGCTGCAAGTACTGCCCGATGGTCACGGCATCCGCTCTCGTATCGCACAGATCGCGCAGCAGCCCCAGCACCTCCTCCTGGCTCTCGCCGAGGCCCACCATGAACCCGCTCTTCAGCATCCCCGCCGGGGCCATCCGCCTGGCACGCGCCAGCAGCTCGAGTGAGCGGAGGTAGTCGGCCCCGGCTCGGACCTGCGGGTAGAGGCGAGGCGCAGTTTCAACATTATGATTGAGCACATCTGGACACGCCGCCATGAGGAGTTCGAGCGCCTCCGCACTGCCGCCGAAGTCTGGCACCAGTACTTCGACCCCGACCTTCGGCAGAAGTTCGCGCACGGCATCGACAGTCGCTGCGAACTGGTGAGCTCCCCCGTCGGGCAGATCATCGCGCGTCACGGAGGTGATGACCACGTGATCCAGCGCGAGCCTCGCCGCCGCGGCGGCCACTCTCTGCGGCTCCTTGGGATCCACGTAAGCGGGCCGGCCGTGGCTCACCGCGCAGAAGCGGCAGTTCCGCGTGCAGACGTCGCCAAGGATCATGAAGGTGGCACGGCCCCGGCCGAAGCACTCGCCGAGGTTGGGGCACCTGGCGCTCTGGCAGACAGTGTGTACGCCCATATCCTCCAACTCCCGCCCCAGCCGCGCCAGCTCCGGGCGCTTCGGGCGGGGCGGAGTGAGCCAGGGAGGAAGACGTCGGCTCATGGGTCTGTCCTCGCCAACACGCGCCTGGCAAACACACATCTCAGCAGAGCCGCCCACACGACCGGGTTGAGCGGGAATAGTTCCATAGACTCCCTCAGCTCGGCAATCGCCGCTTCGATCTTGCCTTCCCCAGCGAGTAGTCTACCCAATCGGCCGTGTGCCCAGGCCAAGCGCCGGCGCCCGACGCCCTGCAGCGACTTCGCAACCAGACAGCGTCGCCCGAGCGCCCGCCGGATGACGTCGGCCTCACGCCGCCGCATCTCAGCCTTGTCACGGCTTCTCTGGCTCTCATGGCGGCGGTACACGACCAGACGTGCGGGGAGAAGCGCCACCTCCGACTCCTCGGCGACCCGGAGCCACATGTCCCAGTCCTGCGCGAGCAGCAGCGACTCGTCGAAGCCCCCGAGGCGCAGCAGGCAGGCATGCCGAGCGACGACGCCGGAGGTAGCCAGTCGGTTCGCGCGGATGAGGGTCCGCAGCGGCAGGATTCGCAGACGCCGAGGCCGCCTGCGGGGCTGAGGCACGGATTCCACGTGCGTCGCCTCCGCCCGCAGCGTCCCGAGGGCGACCAGCTCCGGCCGCGCGCGGAACCACTCGGCCTGCCACGCCAGCTTCGGCGGCAGCCACCAGTCGTCGTCGTCCAAGAACGCGACGAGCTCTCCCGTGGCCGCCCTCAATCCGGCATTGCGAGCCGCGGCCGGCCCCCGACCCGGGCCGGCTACCACCCGCACCTGCACCCCTGGGCACGCGCCAAGCGTGCTCAGAGCGGCCTCCGCCTCGGCCCCCGGCGAGCCATCGTCCACCACGATGAGTTCCCTGGGAGGGAGTTGCTGCGAGAGGACACTTCGCACCGCCTGTGCGAGTAACTGCGGCCGGTGACACGTGGGAATGATGACGCTGATGGTTGGGAGGTCCGTCACGGCGAATCTCCGGCCGGGTCTGAGCTGCCGCCGAGGCCGCCAGAGTATAGAGAAGGCGGGCCGGCGGTGTCAACGTTGGCTGCCGCCCCCGTCCCTGTTCTGTCATCCAGCACATCTCCCAGGACCCCCAGGCACCCGCTCAGCGGTCCTACAGGGCACTCAGAGGGTCCTGTGCGGTCGGCCGATACGGGCGCCTACTGTGGAATAATCAGACTGGAGGTTATCGCCAATGGACAGACGAGAACTTCTGTTTGCGACGGCTCTGGTCCTGGCCGGCGTACTCGTGTCCGGCGGCCTCGCGCATGCGGTCGCAGTACCGTTCGACGAAGGTTTTGAGGCCACCAACCACGGGCTCTACCCGAGCGGGAGCGGCTGGGTCAACCTCTCCTGGGGAATGGGTGCCTATGTGACCCAGTTCTACCCCCCCTTCAGCGGTGACAAGTCCTTCCGTCTCGACAGCTGGCCAATGTCCTCCCAGATGGAGTACGTCGTGCTCGACGAACTCCCGGACCAGCTCAGCTATGAGGCGTCTGTCTGCCTTGACGCGACGAGCGGCTGGGAGGGTCTCGTCGGCTTCATGGACCGATACAACAGCACGTACCCCATGTGGAACTTCTTCCGCGTCGACGGCAGCGCGGGTTCCATCAGCTTCTGCGGTGAGGACCACGTGTACCTCGGACCGTACACGCGCGGCCAGTGGTGCACGCTCCGAGCCGACCTGAACTACGAGTCCGAGACCGCCAAGCTCTGGGTCAACGGTGTGCTCGCCGCGGAGGGCGTCCAGATCACGCCTCGAGCGTTCTACTACGCGCCCATGGGAGATGTCGTGACCGATCAGTGGGGCGTCACATCGGAGGCCTCCTTCGCGTTCTCGAACATCGTCTACTTCGACGAGTTGCACGTGTGGGAGATGAGCTCACTCGGCTCGGTGGACATTGACGTCAAACCCGGGTCATCGACCAACCCGATCAACCTCGGGGCGTCGGGGCTGCTGCCCGTCTGCGTCTTCTCCTCGGAGACCTTCGACGCGACTCAGATCGATCCGTTGAGCTGCGATCTGGCCGGCGCGGCGGTTGCCCTCAGAGGTAATGGCACCGGGCGGCCGATGGCCCATATGCAGGACGTCGATGGCGACGGCCTGCTGGACATGATGCTCCAGTTCAGCGTCGAGCAACTCGTCCGAGAGGAGCTAACTGGCGGCTGTGCAGTTCTGACCGGCACAACGTTGGAAGGTGACGAGTTCACAGGCATGGATGAGGTTGCGGTGGCGATGCGTGACTTCTCAACACGCGGGCGTGATCGCCGATAGTTGCAGGAGATGTTCTCGCGTCCTGACTTCCCGCCCACAGGACCGATAGGCAGCTCACCGATCGCGCGGTCGGTGAGCTGCTCCCTTTCTTGACCTCCGCGGCCGCGCGCGGAGCGTCTCTCCCCTCCCCTGCCAGAGGCGCGAGTGTCTCCGGGGGCTGCCCGGCCGCCTCCCCCGACCCTCCGGTTTGGCACCCCGGTGGTGCAGTTGCTCGTTGACGAATCGCGCCAGTCGCGCTAGATTCTCCTCGCCATGGTTCGCAGGCGAAGGCGGACGGCCTTGGCCGTCTGCACCGCGATCGTACTTGCTCTGATCTCAGCCGCCATCCTCTCAGGATGCAGCGGCCGCTCGCCAGTGGGAGGGGAGCGCGCCGAGGAGCTTCGCGCCTGGCTGGATGCCCAGGAGTATTCCAGCTACGAGACGTTCAGCCGCGCCGGCGCGCAGCCAGCCCAACCGTCCAGTCCCGACGGCCTGACCCTGGGGAGCCCGAACGTGTTCGCCGCCATCGGCTGCGAGCCGGATGACGTGAGCGCCATCAACGTGTTCTGGTGCGATAGGCGTACCCAAAGACCTCTCGCGAAGCCGCTTGTCGTCCATGTCGGGGCCCGCGGTCCCGGCATCTCGCGGCGGGAGGCGACAGAGTCAGCGCCCTTGAAGACCTTCCCCGAGCAGAGGCTCCGACGCGTACGGCATACCTGCATTGCTGTTTCCGAGAGCAAGCGTGACGATCTGAGCGTCACCTGCGTTGACTTCGCGCCCATGGCACAGGAGCACAACTTCCTGGCCCGGTGGTTCCTCGTCGAGAACACAGGCACCGACACGCGGCTCGTTCGGGTTGTGTTGGGCATCACAGCTCCCGGCGAGCCGATGGCTGCCGATCCCAACTGCTGCCAGCTAGGCGAGACGTTCGCGGTCGTCTCCGACGGCGAACTCCAGGTTCGGCGCGAGCGGATAGAGGTGGGGCTGGGACGACTGCGGCCCGGCGAGCGGGCCTCGGCCGCGCTTCTCCTCACTGCCGTCGACGACCCAGGCCGCCTCCCGGACCAGATGGCCCGAGCCCGAGCGGCGCTGCCAGATCTATTCGACCTGCTCGAGCAGACCAAGAGCGACTGGGAGAGCTGGTGCCTCGCAGTGCCGCTTCGTACGGGTGAGGAGCGCATGGATGACCTGCTCGACTCGCTTCTCTGCCTGGTTCGGGCACACATCGGGCCGGAGGCCATTCACACCGGATCGCTGCGCTATCCGCACAACCGCGCCTGGGTGCGAGATAGCTACTGGGTCCAGCGCGCGCTGCTGGAGCTGGGCCGCACGCAGGAGGCAAGGCTGAACCTGGACTTCTTCCATCGCGCCTGGCGTGATTCAGGAATCGCCTCCTACTACGAGATCCCGGATCGCACCTCTACCGCCTACGGCTATCACGGAGTCGAGCTGCCCCACTACCTTGTGCTCATGGTTCGCGACGCCGAGCAGAAGGCCGACGTAGACGGCGCCGGCTACTGGGACATGGTAAGCGCGTGTCTCGACGCAGCGGCTGTGCCTTCCAGCGGCCTCCAGCCCATGAACGGCGACGAAACGTGGCTGCTGGCAGCGCCTGTTCGCGAGCTCGACTACCTGTTGGACAGCTCGTGGCTGCTCGCGGCCTCCGCCGGGTACGGCGCCGAGCTGGCTGCTCGGATGGGAGACGTGGAGCGGGCAACCCGCTACCAGAGCATGTCATCTCGCGCTCGGAAGACACTTGATGACTTCCTCCCGTCGGCAGAGCGGGCCGGGTGGCTTGCCGTGGGGCGCGGTGCAGACGGGTCTCTGGACTGCTCGCTTTGCCCAGGCGTCCTCGCCCGGGGAGCGATACTCGGGGTGCTGCCAAGCACGGCCCAGCACTTGTCGACCGGGCTCCGAACGGCCTGGACGGCACTCGGCTACGATCGCGGCCTACGCACCCATCCACGCAGCACGACCATAAGCGGCGGCACACCGGGTTATGTCTTGTGGGCGGGAGCCGACTGCCCCGGCTGCATGTTCGTCCCGGCGCTGGCAGAGCGCATGCTGCAGTTCAGCTCCGCGACCGGATGTGTCTGGGAATTCCACGACCTCCATGATCCGTCTTGGGGGGGTGAGAAGCGCCGCCTGTGGGACTCGGCGGTGCTGCTGGCCGGCCTCGTGCACGCCTCGTTCGAGGTGCAGGAATCTGCCACCGGCCCCCGATTCGTCCCGCGAGGCCCTCTGGCGACAGCCCCCCCGGCGGGGGGCGAGGTCCACCAGTCCGTGGGGGCGCCCGGCGGGTCGGTGCTGGGAGATGAGTTGCTCAGCCGGGCCGGGAGGGCGCTCATTCTGCATCGAGATTCGGCCGAACACGCCGCTCACATCGCGCGGGAGCTCACGCGGCAGTGCAATCGTCCGATAGGCATTGCCAGGTACGACGGAAAGCCGCCCACAGATGAGTCCGCTGTTATCCTGTCCCGCGGCCCCCCGCCGGGTGGCTGGCGAAGCTGGGCGGGCGGCTACTGGACGAGAGAGTGGGATGGGCCGCCCCAGCTATGGGTGCGGAACACAGGTCGTGTGTTTGCCGATACGGAGAACGTGCTTACCGATCTGCTCCTTCGCCTTACACCGCAGCGGGAAAGACCTGCGCCATACCCGGACGCCAACTACGAGCTTGCCGCGCGCTTTGCCGGTCTGACGAGCGGAGAAGCTGATGTCTCCGCCTTCTCTCCCCGCCGGCGGGCCAGCGGCCGTCTGAAGCTGCCAGAGGGAGAGGTGACTCTCAGCGCCGGGGACAGTGAACTCACCGTTCGCGCTGGGCCCGACCGCCAGCACGCGGGCATCCTCGATCTGGAGGTGAGCGCCGCCGGTCCCCGATCGCGGGCGGCCGAACTGACCGTAACACTGCCGCCCGGGTGGTGGCTGGTCTACGCGAGAGACATGACCGGTAGGTGGGATCGCGTGCGCGATCCGGTCGGTGAGGCAGGGCTGCCCGATGGCCGAACGCGGCTCTCCTATCACTTCTCGGCCGGAGAGGACCCGATCTATCTCAGCTTCGACCTCGCCCGGCTCGAAGTGCCCTCCTTCTGATGTCCCCTGGCAGTCTCTCCCGCCCCTCCGCGGGGACGGGGATCGCGCATCAGGCGCAGACTCCGTGTCTGCGAACCAGTTCGACGACGCGCGTGTACCGCTCGAACGTCACCTGCGGCGGTATCGAGTGGTCGGAATGGAAGATGTAGCCACCGGGGCTGGCCATTCCGATGTCGAGCTTGGTCGTGACCTCCCTCACCATCTCGGCCTCGTCCTCCGCGAACAGCGCGCGGACATCCACCCCGCCCATGAAGCAGACGTGCCGGCCGTACTCCCTGACGAGGAAACCCAGATCGACGCCGGCCTTGACTTCCAAGGACTGGAGGCAGTCGAACCCGGCCGCGAGGAGATCGGGGACGAGACTCGTGATGTTGCCACAGGAGTGGAGAATGACCGGCCAATCCTGCGCGTGGCAGAAGTCGACGACGCGGCGGTGGCTGGGGAGTAACTGCTCGCGGTAGGCGCGCGGAGAGAAGAGCGGGCCGTTCTTATAGGCGAGATCGTCCCAGAGCCATGCGCCGTCGAACTCGATTCCACGGTCGAGATGGAGCTGCGCCATGCCGACGATCATCTCGGCATCTCGCTCGTACATATCGATGACCCAGGCGGGGTCTTCGGCGATGGCTGTGAGCAGGGCCTCCGGCCCGATCTTCCGCCAGGTGGCTTCATATCCCGGGATCGCGGCCAGGCAGATGAACTTCCCCTGCTCCCGCCAGCGCGCGCACTCTCGCCGGACACCCTCCCAGTCCACGCGCGCTGGGTCCGGCCTCAGCCGGTCTTTCACCTCATCCCACTCGGCCTTCGATGCCACGGGGAAGCCGAGCAACTCCGGCGTGGAGCGATGATCCAGCCAATCCCGCTTGAGAACGCCCCACTCATCGCGGACGACGACGCAGTCCGCGGTCCGCTCGACCTCTTCCGGCGCGAAGCCGAAGGAGTTGTCGATCCCGATGAGTCGGATTTCCGTCTCGAAGTAGTCGTCGGGCGACACATCTTCCGGCAGGCCCTCTTCGTGCCAGCTGTTCGAGGTGGCCTCCCAGAACGCCTCATAGATGGGCACCCTGTCGGGCTGCTGGTGGCGAAGTGCCTTGGAGACGCGTTCGCGTGACGTCATGTTCCGACCTCAAATCAGGGCTATTTGCTCAGATTCGGCGCGATGTAGGTGTTTGCCTCCGGCCTTCAGCAGGACTCGGAGCAACACCTGCGAACACGAGCCACGAGCTCGTCGCGCTGGCGTCCGTATCACGAGCGGGAGATGTTGATGGCGAAGATCCTCGTACTGTACGACACGCAGTCAGGGAATACGAAAGCGATGGCTGAGGCAGTCGCTGAGGGGGCCCGGTCTCAACCAGGCGCCGATGTGACGGTCAAGCACGTAGACGAAGCCGATTCCTCGGACTTGTTCGAGCACGATGGCATCGCCGTGGGATCGCCGACCTGGTGTGGGGGCTTGAGCTGGAAGCTGAAGAAGTTCTTCGACGAGTCCACCTGCGTGTGGGGCAAGGTCGAGGACAAGGTGGGGTGCGCCTTCAGCACCTCAGGCGGCCTCGGGGGAGGCAGCGAGATGACCTGCCTGTCGATACTGTCGGTGCTGATGAACTACGGCATGCTCGTGTTCGGCGTCACCGAGTACAGCGCTCCCGGAGTGACCGCCCACTACGGCGCAGTCGCCGTGCAGAAGCCCGGCGCGGAGGAGCTGGCGGCCTGCCGCATCCTGGGCGCGAAGCTCGTGACGCACGTGAAGCGAATCCAGGGAGGGTAGTCTCAGTACGCCAAGCGGCCTCTTCAGCAGGCCGGACAGACCAGGGGGAGACAGGAATGGGCAGGGGCAGACGCCCCTGCCCACACAGTTGTGCTGGGCCGCCAGCGTACGGCTACTCGATTCCGAGCCAGCGGAGCGCGTTGCTGTGGAGCACGCGCTCGATTGTCTCGTCGGAGGCCCCGGCCTCTCGCAGCATCTCTGTGTCCTCGCGCAGGCGGAGAGCGGCGTACTCCGCGCCGCCGGGCAGGCTGGAATCACTGCCGTAGATGAGGTGCGTATCGCCCAGGTAGGCAAGGGCCTTCCTCAGAGCATCCACCTTCCAGATGCGGGGCGCGCCGCTGGTGATGTCGATGTAGCTGGTCGGCTCGCCCTGTTGGTTGGACCTGAACTTGCCGTTGACGGCGAGGCACTCATCGGTCCACGGCCAGCTGATGTGGGCCATGGCGAAGCGTATGCGCGGATAGTGAAACATGATCTCGAAGAAGGCCGGCCGGCAGTACTGCGATGTATCGCTGGTCCCCCACAGTATGCCCGTGTGGAAGAGCATGGGCTTGCCGTGCTCGTCGATCTTCTTGTAGCAGGCCTGCGCCCTCTCATCCGCGGGATACCATTTGTTCGGAATCATCTTGACCCCGGCCAGCTTCTTCTCGCCCAGGGCGTAGTCGACGCCGTCGAGCGCGTCCGGCAGCGTCGGTTCGATCCACGCGAGGCCGATGAGCCGCCCGGGATCAGGCGCGACGAGCGCAGCCAGCTGATCTGCAGATCGCTTGTGGGCATCTGCAGGCGCGGGCTCGCCCTCCGCCTGTCCCCGGTGGGGCGGCACCCCGAAGAGCACGACTCGGTCGAGGCCGATGTCGTCCATTGCCTTCAGGATCTCGTCCCCCTTCTCGCCGCCTCGTGTGTGCAGATGAACATCGATCGCCATATCGCCTCCTCCTTGGCTGGGTGGGATGCCTCAGTGGCGGGCCCGTTCGGCCGCCCTCGCGTAGTCAGTCCATCTGATGATGAGGTGCAGCCCGTGAATCGCACAGAGCACATAGAAGACCGCGCCCCAGGCGGGCGCGCCCAGCAGCGTGAGCACGAGACCGTAGACGGCCAGACTCACTCCGAGGGCACTCACGATGAGCGCCGCCGAGACCACAGCGCTTGAGGCGTCTGCGCCGCCCGAGTGCGCCTTCCCGAGCAGCTTCCTCTCCAGAAACAGCGAGAGACCGTAGTCCACGATCCCCACTGCCAGCAGCACGTAGACGAGCACCGTCATCGTGGCCTCGGCCAGCTCGACCGGCGCGGCAATGGCGCGGCCCAGCAACTGGAAACCCACGAGCGGCAGAACATACATCAACGTCGCGATCCAGCGAGCGGTAGCCAGCGGCTGTGCCCCTGCCTGCATCCGCGCCCTGCTCCCCTCCCCTACTTGGCTGCCCGACCGTTTTTCGTGAGTTCGGGGATGAGCCCTTCCACCAAGACGAAGCGCCCCAGTGGGCGCACCTCGACATCTTCCGGGAAGCTGCCCTGAAAGAGCCGGTTCTCGCACATGCCCCCAGAGAGGTAGAACTCCTTCGGCTCGCCGATGAAGCGATACGCGTTCATGGCGATCCCCCGGGCGAAGCGCGCCACCGCCTCCTCGATGGGCACTCCCTGGGAGACGAGCTCGAAGAGCTGCTCCATGCCCAACACGCCACAGGTCACCGGCACCGACTTGGCGGATGGCCGGACGGTCGTGTAGTCGATGCCATAGTAGTTCCCGAGCAGCTCGAGCGTGAAGCCTGTCAGCGCGCCGCAGGTCGCGGTCCAGTCCATGCCCAGCAGTTCACCGTCGCGGACATGGACGTACTTGACGTCGCGCGAGCCAACGTCCAGCACCAGCAACTCACGCTCTTCGATCAAGCGCTGCCCGCCCTGTGTCAGAGCGATCAGCTCGTTCACATGCCGTGCTGCCCAGCGTCGCGCGTTGTGGCCGGTCGCGATGTCGGCGCGCTGCCCTCGTGCTGCGGCCTCCCGAGTTGGGATGACGCGCCGCTCCCCTGTCTCGGTGTCAACCAGCTTCGTCCAGGTTGTGCCGAAGTCGCCCAGTACCGCCATCAGTCCCACGCGCGCCTGAAACGCAAGAAAGCCTCTATCTTCGCCCTCACAGGCTGGGAGAGCACACTGTCAACATCTACGTGCAGTCCGCGGTGCTTCTCTGCCAGGTGCTGTGCCACAACATTCTTCGGGCAGAACGTCTGCGCGAAGAAGACGGTCGGCACTCCCTCGGGAACATACATCTCGAGCTCCCAGTCCGCGGGAGTCCGGTTCTCCACACACCGCGTCCACCCCAGTACCTGGGTGCCGTCGGGGAAGAGCTCGTAGATGGAGAAGTCGGCCGCCGGCACCCCCCACATAGCGGCCCGTGGCTTGGGCTCCGGCGTCAGCTCGGTCTCCTGCGGATTGACAAGGCCGTCGAGGATCAACTCGATCTTCCGGAGCAATGGCAGATCGGAGTCGGAGATGGGCGTGCCGACGCCCTCTCGGCTGTCGTTCTGGGTGCGGATGACAGGCACATCGAGCAGGTCCCCCAGCAGTTCGGCCAGCCCCCGCGCGGCGTCGCACTTGCCGTAGCCTTCATCCACTATAATCTCATCGAGGTCGAGGGAGAGCGCGTTGTCGAGGACGCGGCGGATGATCCGGCAGGTTGTTCGCGGGAGCAGTGACTCGCCGTGGGGCTGGGTGCCCTCGATCATGTTGTCCAGGTCGATGAGCTCGGCCGACCGGTGGGCCCCGAGTACTTCCGCCGGCGGGCACCCGACAAAGCCAACGCGTCGCTTCTTCTCACCCACCATCTTCCCCGCCCTTGCCAATATGCAGCCATAAGACCACACATCGCTCCGTCGCCTCGATCCCCCGGATATCGCCCCGCCCGGCGGCAGCGAAATCGCCGGCCGACACACGGAACGTCTCCTGGCCGATCGTCAGCCTGGCCGTGCCGCTTACCAGGTAGCAGAGCATCTCCTCAGAGTCGTGCCGCGGAGGCAGGCTCTGTCCTGCCTCCAGGCACAGCAAGAAGGCGCGTGCGTTCGATGATCCATAGACGAGCTGCGGCAGGAACTTGGCTGCCCGAAACTGGCACTGGTCTTGCAGGCGGAGAGGTTTCATCCCGCGTCCTCGGGTGAGGCAGGCTCAGAGACTGGAGTTTCGCCAGGCCCCGAGGGCCGCCCTTTGCCGAGGAAGTGCTGCTCCCGCCCGCGTTGGAAGGATGTACCCCCCAGACCGCCGAAGAATCCTCAGTGAGGGAGCGCTACGGTGGGGATGATCGATCCGAACGAGGTGATGGACCTCGAAGCTGTCGCGGTCAGCGTTTGGTGGCTTGGCAACTCGGGCTTTGCCATCAATGCAGCCGGGTCCGTTATCCTGATAGACCCTGTTATCGAGCTCCAGGATGATGCCGATCCCGTAACGTCAGAGATCCGGTTGCCCCTGCTCGTGCCGCTCCCCATTCGGGCCCGCAACATGGATCGTGCGGACCTGGTCCTCGTCACCCACGACCATAGCGATCATGCCGGACATCGCACCATCCCCGAGCTGGCCGAACGCACGCACGCGCTCTTTGTCGGAACCGAGAGGACCGCCTTCAAGCTCCGCCAGTTTGGCATCCCGGAGGCCCGCTTCCGTACGGCTCGCTACGGCCAGCCGATGCGCGTGGGTGGGACCACGGTGATCCCGACCGTGGCCAGCCACGAAGAAGACATAATCCACACACAGCGGGGCGACTGCTGCGGGTTCCTGATCAAAGTGGCCGGGGTGACCATCTGGCATCCCGGCGATACCGAGCTGTTGGACGAACATCTCAAGATCAGAGACGTGGACGTCATCATGCTACCGATCGCCCAACATACGCTCGACACCGAGGGCGCCGCGCGCCTGGCCAACGCCACCCGTGCACGTCACATCATCCCGTGCCACTACGGCACCTTCGACTCCGACCTGTACTGGTGCACGGGAGATCCAGCCAAGCTGACGCCTCGCATAGAAGACGCTGCTCGCCGGTATCACATCCTCTCCATCGGCGACAAGCTGGTGATTCCGGCGCGCTAGGCGGGCGCGGAGCGCGGCGAGTATCGCCGGGACAGCTCGGCTAGCCTCCCGCCAGATCCAACACCCTCGCCCACCACAGGGTCGGCGTTTCGTCGGCCGCGAACCTGAGGGTATGTGTCCCCGGAGTCAGGCCGGTCGGCTGGAACTCCAGCGTAGTTCGGCCTCCCCGGTCGCTGTCACCCTCCCACTGATAGAGGCCCGGCCTCCCTCCCATCACACCCCACACGTCGTTGGGAATGATGCCGTCGATCCTCATCTGCAGCCTGTCCGGAGTGCCCACTGCGTTCTGGCTGCTGCTGAAGCACTGAGCGCACACCTGAATCCATAGGTCGGCGCTTCCGTCGAACTCGTAGACCTTCCACTTGTACACGCCGCCCGGACCCAACCCCGACGGCTGCCACGGAGGAGTGCCGAGATTGGGTCCGCCGCCCGGGCCGCCTGCTCGTTCATTCGGGTGGACCTCGAGGACCGTCTCCCCGCCATCACGGGGTCGGCCGCCGAGCACCACAGAACTCATCGGCGGCACCGCGCGGCCATCTGGAAGCGCCTGCGGCTCGTCGCCGAAGTTGACGACCACGGTCAGGCCCGAGGACCAAGTCGTTCGCTGAAGCGTATGGTCTGAGGTCAGGAATTCGTGAGACACCATCTCGTCGTAACCGAGACGCCGGACGATGGGGCAGACGCGTTGATAGGAGTCGACGAAGCGGGACGTGTGGCTCTCCCAGACGTCCGGGCTAAGCATGAACAGGGGTGACGTGCCATAGAGTGTGTTGAACAGATCGCGCTCGTCCCAGACCTCCGGCGCCTTATTCGAGGAGTCACCCCAGTACCA
>JALGXV010000290.1 GCA_029821885.1 Candidatus Hebobacteria bacterium | reverse complement strand
TGCACGCCGGAGTCATCGACAGTGAGGGTCTCGGGCTTCGCGATGTCGTGCAGCAGCGCCGCGTAGCGCAGCGTCTTGTCGGTGGGAGTCAGCCGGACTGTGTCGAGGGTGTGGTCGAGGACGTCTTTCATCATGTGCCGCGTCGGCTCGGGTAGGTGGAGGCGCTCCAACTCCGGCATGAAGTGACAGGCCAGTCCCAGGTCGATGGCCAGCCGGAGTCCCTCGTCCGCCTTCGGCGAGAGCATCACGCCGTCGAGTTCATCGCGGATGCGCTCCCACGAGACGCGCTGGAGCTCCCCGGCCGAGGTGCCGATGCCGGCGGCGGCGGCCGGCTCGAGCTCGAAGCCCAGCTGCGCGCAGAACCGCACCGCCCGCAGCATCCGGAGCGGGTCCTCGGCAATCCGCTCGTCCGGCTCGCCCACGAACCGAACGAGCCGCGCGGCCAGGTCTTGCTGCCCGCAGAAGGGATCCAGCAGCTCACGGGAGTGCACGCTCTGGGCCATCGCGTTGATGGTGAAGTCGCGACGCGAGAGGTCGCTCTCGATGCTATCGCCGAAGGTCACCTCGGGCTTGCGTGAGACTCCGTCGTAGGTGTCGGCGCGGAAGGTCGTGATCTCGGCCTTCGCGCCGGCCTTCTCCAGGCCCACCGTGCCGAACTTCTCCCCCACCAGCCAGACCGAGTCGGCCCATGCACGGACGCGATCCCGGATGTCCTCCGGTCGGGCATCGGTGGCCAGATCGAGGTCGCTGATCTCTCGACCCAGGAGCCGGTCGCGCAGGCACCCTCCCACCAGGAAGAGCTGCCGGTCGGAGAAGGATTGAGCGAGATGGTCGATGAGTTCGTCGGTTTGCATAGTGGAAGAGGCCCGACCTGTAGCGGATGGCCGCACGCCCTCACTTCGTCGGAAGGGCGCGGCGTCCTTTCGCAGCCGGCGGGACAGGGGCCCGCCAAGCCAGCGCTGAGAGAGGCCCCAAGTGTGAAGAGGACCCGGCTGCCGGGCCCTTTCAGGCGAGGGCGCATGCCCGCGCCCATCCTCCGCGCCGCCCGCCCCTCCTGTGGGCGAAGTCTGCCCTTGCCCGTTCGCTCTTCTTTGCTGGGGGGAAGGCTTCCCGATGCTGCCATCCGGCCGACCGGCTGACACCCGGTGGGGACCGGCGGCTGGCGCGTGCGTTTCTGGAGGCAGGAGTAACCCGTCGCAGCCCGTACCATCCTCCTGTCAGGACTCATCAGAGCATGCCGATAGGCAGGTTCGTATCAGACACGGAGGGACCTAATGGTGAGCGATAGAGTTGCTGGAATGCGAGCGCGGGGCTGGGGGATTCTGTCGGCTGTTGTAGCCATAGGGGTGCTGCTTTCCTCCTCGGCCCTGGGGCAGGAGCCGGAGCCGGAGTGGCCCCGGCAGATCATCGTGTCCGAGGGGAAGATAATCGTCTACCAGCCCCAGCCGGACACCTTGGAGGGCAACACGGTGTCCGGGAGGGTCGCTGTATCGGTCACCCGGGAGGGCGAGACGACGCCGGTGTTCGGCACCGTGTGGATGGCCGCGCGATTGGAGACCGACCGCGACACTCGCACGGCGACCATCCTCGATGTGGACGTCACCGCCGTGAGGTTCCCGGAGATCACTCCCGAGCAGGAGCAGCGTTTGGCCAGTATCCTCGAGGAGGTAATTCCCAGATGGGAGCTCGAGATCTCCATGGATCGGCTTCTCGCCAGCCTGGAGCTGGCCGAGACCCAACGGAAGGAGGCCCAGGACTTGAAAATGGAGCCTCCCAATATCATCTTCTCCACCGATCCGGCCGTGCTGGTGCCGCTCGACGGCAAGCCCCAACTGCGGTCGGTGGAAGACAGTAACCTTCAGCGGGTCATCAACACGCCCTTCACCATCATCTACTCTCCGAGCGACAAGACCTATTACCTCTATGCCGGTGAGGCCGCCTGGTACGCCGCGACCGACCTTGCCGGCACGTGGAAGCTGACCTACGTGGTTCCGTCCTCGGTGGAGGCGCTCGCCCCATCGGAGCAGGAGGCGGAGGAGGCGGGATACGGGGCCGAAGAAGAGGAGGGGGAGGAAGAAGAGGAGGAGCCGGGCCCGCCGCCGCGGATCATCGTCGCCACCGAGCCGACGGAGTTGATCGTGGTCGACGGAGAGCCGATGTACGAGCCGATCAGTGACCTCGATCTCCTCTACATGAGCAATACCGAGAGCGACGTGCTCTTCGATCTCCATTCCCAGCAGTACTTCGTGCTGCTGTCAGGGCGCTGGTTCGCCAGCAAGAGCACCGAAGGGCCGTGGACCTACATGGCCTCGGACGAGCTGCCAGACAGCTTCGCAAAGATCCCCTTTGAGTCGGACGTGGGCCACTTGCTGACCTTCGTCGCCGGCACGGAGGAGGCCGAGGCGGCGGTGATGGACAACCAGGTGCCTCAGACGTCCGCCATCGACCGCAAGGCGGCGAAGCTCGAGGTGACCTACGACGGCGAGCCCAAGTTCGAACCCATCGCCGACACCGGCCTCCAGTACGCGGCGAACACGAGCACCCCGGTCATCAAGGTCGAGGACAAGTACTACGCCTGCGACCAGGCGGTCTGGTTCGTGTCCAGCAGCCCCACGGGCCCCTGGGCGGTGGCCGACTCGGTGCCAAGCGAGATCTACACCATCCCGGCCGAGAGCCCGGTCTACAACGTCACCTACGTATACGTCTACGACTCGTCGCCTGAGGTGGTCTATGTGGGCTACTATCCGGGTTACGCGGGCAGCTATGTCTACGGGGGCACTGTCTGCTACGGCACTGGCTACTATTACACCGGCTGGTACGGCAGCTACTACTACGCCCGGCCTTCCACCTGGGGATTCCACGTGCGGTACAATCCGTACACGGGCTGGAACTTCGGTTTCAGCTACCACTCGGGGCCCTTCCACTTCTACATTGGCACCGGCACATGGTGGCGGGGCGGCTGGTGGGGCCCGGCGCGCTGGCACGGCTACCATCGCGGCTACCACCGCGGCTGGCACCGCGGCGCCCGCGCCGGTTTCAGGGCCGGCTACCGCGCCGGCACCCGCAGGCAGCCTCGGAACAACATCTACCGGACACAGCGCAACGTCGCACGCAATGCCCCCCGAGCCACCCCGGCAACGCGTGCACAACCCTCCGTGGCGAGGGGACAGGCCAACAACGTCTACGCCGACCGCAGCGGCAACGTCCACCGCAAGACAGACCAGGGCTGGCAGCAGCGCACCCAGAGCGGCTGGCAGTCGAGCCAGGGCGTCGACCGCGCCCATGCCTCCAACCGCGCCTCAACCCAGCAGCACCTCGAGCGCAGCGACCAGGCGCGCCAGCAGGGAACGACGCGGACTAGCAACTACCAGCGCAGCCAGCCATCTCGTCAGACCGGCACCCGGAGCAGAGGTGGGGGCGGCCGGCGGAGGTAGTGCGCCAGAGCCAATCGACGGAATCCGCCTTCACGAGAACCACAAACGGGGGCCCGCCAAAGCGGGCCCCCGGTCACATGCGGGCATTCGGCGCCGCCGCGGGCTCGCGCAGGAGCGGCCACTCTCCAGCCCTCTCCTAGGCAACTCGGGTCGTTCGGGGGGCGAGGCCGCCCGCTCCTCACTCCCAGCGGAAGGTCTTCAGCGAGATGAGCACGCCGACGACCAGCAGGCCGCTTAGCACCGCGACCTCCGTCAGGTGCTGGCCCCAGCTCTCCCCAACCCAGGCCCCGCGCAGCAGGCCGACGACGTGTGTCAGAGGGAGAACCTTCACGTAGTTGCGTATGGCTCCCTGCATGGCCTGCAGCGGTATCGTCGCGCCGGACAGGAAGATCATGGGGAAGAACAGCGCCATGCCCAACGAACCCCAGGGAGAACATGCTGAGGGCGCCGAGAGCGAACGCGCCCGCGACGCTGATGGCGGAGCCGTCGAACCGCAGGCCGTACACCAGCTTCGCTGCGACGATGAGCAGCAGCATGCCCAGGCCCGTCATCACGAAGAGCACCGCCACTTGGGCCGCGAGAACGGCGAGCGGCGACAGAGGAGTCAACCGGAGGCGGCGGAGGATCCCCTGCTCCCTATAGGCGGCCGCGGAGACCGCGAGAGACATGAAGGCGCTGGTCGCGATGACGAGGGCGGTCCAGCCCGCCACCGACACGTCCACCATGCCCAACCCGCCGAAGTAGTCGGAGGGTTCGTTGCCGTAGATGCTGCCGAAGCAGAACAACATCATGAGCGGGAAGACGAGGGTGAAGAAGCCCAGCATCGGCTCCCGCGAGAAGAGCTTGGCCTCGACCCAGATGAGCTTCCAGAGCCCACGCATGATGCTATCCGTCCTCGCCCTCTTGCATCGATCGCCCGGTCAGACGGAGGAAGACGTCCTCCAGAGTTGGCTGCTCCGTGCGGAAGTCGCGGAAGCGGAAGCCGGCCCCGCTGAGGGCGTTCACAACTTCAACCATCATTCTCTCGCTGTGCCCGTGGACGATGGCGCGCTCGCCGATGATCTCGACCCGGGTCACGGACGGCAGGGCCGCCACCGACTCGCGCTCGAAGCCCTCATCGATGGAGAACACGACCCGGCTCTCCTCGCCCAGCTCTCGAATGAGGGCCTCCGGCGACCCGAGGGCCACGATCTTGCCGCGGTCGAGCACGGCCACGCGATCGCAGAGCCGCTCCGCCTCCTCCATGAAATGAGTGGTGAGCACGATCGTCTTCCCTCGGCTGCGGATGTCGGCGATCAGCTCCCACACACCCCGCCGGCCCTGGGGGTCGAGCCCGGTGGTCAGCTCATCGAGGAGGACGATCTCGGGGTCGTGCACCAGTGCCAGCGCGACGAAGAGCCGCTGCTTCTGCCCGCCGGACAGCTTCGCGAAGGCCGTGTTGCGGCTGGCGGCCAGCCCGAGGTGGTCGAGCAGTGGCTCCCAGTCCACCGACTTCCCGTACAGGCTGGCGAACAGGTCGAGCGCCTCCCACACGCGGAGGCGATCCTGAAGCGCCGACTCCTGAAGCTGGCCCCCGATGCGCGGCCGGAGGGAGTCGCCCTCCCTCTGCGGGTCGAGCCCGAGCACCTCCACGCGGCCGCCGTCGGGGCGGCGAAGCCCCTCGATGCATTCGATGGTGGTGGTCTTGCCCGCGCCATTTGGTCCGATCAGGCCGAAGATCTCTCCCCGCTGCACGCCAAAGGAGATGTCGTCCACGGCCGTGACCGGGCCGTAGGCCTTGCGCAGGTTCGCCACTGTCACCACCGCGTCATTCTGCATCAGCACTCATCGCTCGGGTCGGACTCGCCCAGCATCACCGTTTCACCAACTCGACTGGAGTTCGCAACACAGCGGCCTCCCTCCTGCCCGCGGCGCGCTTGACGGCCGCTGCGTCTGGCGCGAGAGTGGGGGGAGATGGCTAGAGG